>NZ_POWN01000006.1:0-315958 GCF_002928355.1 Pantoea sp. ICBG 828
GGAAAAGTCGTGGTGTGCGCGGCGATGAAGAAGCTGCTGCAGCTGGCTTATGGCGTGCTGAAATCGGGTCGTCCGTTCGATGCCGAAATATGTCTTGCCAGGTAACCGGCAAGACGGTATCTACAGGGTTGGGATTGTGTTTGTTTGCCGTAAATGGCAAACCCACAGGACGGTACAAGATTTTGTAGGGTGCGCATTTATGCGCACCAGGACAAAAACAAACAAATTGAACGCCGTACTCCCCTCACACCATCCGCTCAATCTCGCTCAACGGCACCGCCCGGCTGAACAAATATCCCTGCAGCTCATTACACCCGGCATCGGCCAGCGCGTTTTTCTGGCCCTCGGTTTCGACGCCTTCGGCGGTGACGGTCAGGCCCATGGCGTGGCCGAGGCGCACCACGGATTCAACAATCGCGGTGGAATTCTCCGCCACGCCCAGCGACTGGGTAAACGACCGGTCGATTTTAATCTTGTCGACCGGAAACGTGCTGAGATAATTCAGGCTCGAATAACCGGTGCCGAAATCATCCAGCGCGATACGGAACCCGGCGTCGCGCAGCGCGATGATGCTGTTGCGCGCTTCGTGTTCATCCTCAATCAACACGCCTTCGGTGATTTCCAGCTCCAGCCGCTGCGGATCGGCACCTTCCGACTGCACAATCTCAATCATGCGTTCGACGAACCCGCTGGCGCGGAACTGCACCGGCGAAACATTCACCGCCACAATCACCTGCGGTAACTTCAGGGCGGTTTTGCAGGCCTCGCGCAGCACCCATTCGCCCAGCGGAATAATCATGCCGGTCTCTTCGGCGATGGCGATAAAGTCCGCAGGCGAAACATCGCCGCGCTGCGGATGATGCCAGCGCAGCAGCGCTTCCAGTCCGACAATCCGCTGGCCGCTGATCTCCATCAGCGGCTGATACCACACCGCCAGACCGTCGTACGTGACCAGCGCCTGACGCAGATCCGCCGCTATCTGCTGCCGCGTGCGCAGCGATTCATCCATCACCTTTTCAAACTGACGATACTGACCGCGTCCGCCATTTTTCGCCTCGTACAGCGCTATGTCGGCTTTGCGCATCAGCTCCAGCCGGTCAATACCATCGCGGGGTGCCAGCGCCAGGCCAATGCTAACGCCAACCCACAGCTCGTTGCCCACCAGCTGATACGGCTCGCCCAGCGCGGCGATGATGCGCTGCGCCAGCGCCTGCACCTGACCGATATTCTCTACCTCCGGCATCACGATGATAAATTCATCGCCGCCAATACGCCCGACGGTATCGCTGGCGCGCACCAGGTGGCTCAGGCGGCGCGCCACCTCGATAATCAGGTCATCGCCGGCGTGATGGCCCCAGGTATCGTTAATGATTTTGAAGCGATCCAGATCCAGCAGCAGCAACGCCACGCGCTGGTCGTGACGGGTCGCGGCGGCCAGCGCCTGAGTCAGCCGATCTTCAACCAGCGCCCGGTTCGGCAGCCCGGTCAGCACATCGTGAAACGCCAGATGCTGCGCCTGCGCCTCGCTGGCACCGAGCTTCAGCAGCGACTGCGATAAATCGAGCGAGGAAGTCCAGATGCGCCGCACCATAAACAGACACAGCAGGGTGATCAGCAGCACCGAAATCAGCGTGGAAGGGCCGAGGGTACGCAACATCTGCGCGCCCGGCTTGTCCGGATCCCAGCTGAGGTAGCCGACGATATCGCCCTGACGCGAGGTCAGCGGATAGCGCGCTTTGTGTTCGTTCTGCGGTACGCCATCGCTAAAGAAGAGCTGCCGCAGCTGACTGCGTTCAGACAGGTTGCGCAGATAGCCATCATCAAGAAACTTAATACTCACCAGCCGGTAGCGCCCGGCCTCGCGCGTGCTGCTGATATCGCCCACCGCCAGCGCTGCCGCACGCTGGCCGATGCGCACAAAATCCGCGCGGTCGGCCGGACCGGGTACCTCATCACTGCTTTGCACCAGTGGCGTCTGCAACAGATCGCGCAGGTACGGCCCGATGCGCAGATCCGCCACCGGCTGGCCGTTGCGCCACACGGCGGTCGGCTGATTGGTGCGGTCAAGCAGCACAATCAGCTGATGATCAAACATATCGTACAGCCAGCTACCGACGTTTTGATTCAGCCAGTCGCTGTCCGGCTGCGGCTGCGCCAGTTGATCGGCAAGCGGGGACCAGCGCGTCAGGCTGCGCAGCTGGCGCAGATGTTCACTCAGGCTCTGATTGAACGAGGCGGCGATCATCCGCTGCTGCTGCTCGCGCGCCTCATGGTTGGTGGCCGAGGTGCTCCAGAACAGGCCGAAACCGGCACCGAGAAAAGTCAGCAGCAAAATCGCCACCAGCGGCAGGATCACTTCGCGCAAAAAATTGCGGCGAAAACCGTGCGAAAGTTTGAAGGTGTTTATCATTTTAAGGTTTCGCGCTCCGGGCAGGGCTTACTGATTAAATTAGCAGAATTTACGCAGCCTGCATCAGGTAAGGGAAGCGTTAAAGGCGTGAAACTGCACGCGATTTTTTTGCGCATAGTCACAAAGGTAACAGTTAAGTGGATTTTATTGAATTGGTCGCCGTCTGGCTGCCATCCTGCTGCCTTAAAGCAAATTCATCCGCACGTCACTGAGCCGTCACGGCACTGTCATCTGTCTCCCGCACTGTAGTCGCCATTCCGCAGCCTCTTCCGCTGCGCCCCTCAACCTGAAGCGAATGAGGTATTGAGCGTGATGGAGATATCCAGACATCCGACCACTGTCTATCAGGCGGTTGCCGCCCAGCTGGAGCAGGCGCTGCAGGAGCGCTATCGCTGCGGCGATTATCTGCCGTCTGAACAGCAGCTGGCCGATCACTATGCCGTCAATCGCCATACGCTGCGCCGGGCGGTAGATGAGCTGGTGAACAAAGGCCTGCTGCAGCGGCGCCATGGCGTCGGCATCCTGGTGCTGATGCGCCCGTACGACTACCCGCTGCATGCCCAGGCGCGCTTTAGCCAGAACCTGCTGGAGCAGGGCAGTCATCCCACCAGCGAACGGCTGCTGGCGGTACTGCGTCCAGCCAGCAGTGACGTGGCCGCCGCGCTGGGCAGTGACGAGGGTGCCAGCGTCATTCACTTACGCACTCTGCGCCGCGTCAACGGCGTGCCGGTGTGCGTGATCAATCACTATCTGGCCGACCTGCGCTGGTGGCCGGCGCTGCAGACGTTCCAGCACGGTTCCCTGCACGACTTCATGCAGCAGCAGCTCGGCCTGCAGCTGAGTCGCCGTCAGACCCGCATCAGTACACGCCGCGCACAGGCCAAAGAGTGCAAACAGCTGGAGATTACGCTGCACGCGCCGCTGCTGTGCGTGCGCACCCTGAATACACAGCCGGACGGTCAGGTGGCGGAGTACTCCGTCAGCCTGACGCGTGGCGACATGATTGAACTCACCCTGGAGCACCAATGAAACAGCAAACCGCCCGTCAGCACTGGCTTTCGGTGCTGGCGCACAGTGAAGCCAGCGCGCTGGCCAGCCACTGGCAGTCGCTACAGCTTACACCCGCCTTCGAGCGCCTGCGCCCGGCGGAAACCGGTTTAACCCGTCTGCAGGCGCGCATGGGCGGCAGCGGGAAACGCTTCGTCATGGGCGATGCCACCGTCACCCGCGCGGTGATCAGACTGCACGACGGCACGCTGGGTTTTAGCTATGTGCTGGGGCGCGATAAGGCGCATGCCGAACGCTGCGCGCTGATTGATGCGCTGCTGCAACAGCCGGAAACCCAGGCGCTGCTGCAGGAAAAAATTATTGCCCCGCTGGCGGCACTGCGTGAAGAGCAGCGCCAGCTGCGCGCGCGGGAGATCGCCAGCTCCAAAGTGGATTTCTTTACGCTGGTTCGCGGAGATAACGAATGACATTACTGGCAAGTTTTAACCATCCGGTTGCCGACGCCCAGCGCGCCTTCCGCCGCATTCTCAAAGCGATGAGCGAGCCGGGCGTGATGGTCTCGCTGCCGCTGGCGCAGGGCTGGGGCGATCTCTCCCCGGCCGCAACGGCGGTGCTGCTGACGCTGGTCGATCAGGAGAGCGCGCTGTGGCTGGATCGCCGCGTGGACAGCGATATCCTGCGCAGCAACCTGCGCTTTCACACCGGCGTACCGATTGTCGATGAGCGCGATGCCCCGTTTGCGCTGACCCACGCGGCGACCAATCCCGATCCCGCCTGCTTCGCTGCCGGTGACAATCTGTCCCCTGAGAAGAGCACCACGCTGATTGTCGAAGTGCCGTCGCTCAACGGCGGGCTGACGCTGCGCCTCTCCGGGCCCGGCCTGCGTGAGCCGCGCGCCATCGCGCCGCAACTGCCGGCCGCCATTCTGACCTATCTGCGTGAGCGCCCGCATCCGTTCCCGCAGGGGGTGGATCTGATTTTCACCTGCGGTGAAGCGATGATGGCGCTGCCACGCACCACCGACGTGGAGGTGTGCTGATGTATGTAGCCGTGAAAGGGGGCGAAAAGGCGATTGCCAGCGCCCATCAGCTGCAGGCCGATCTGCGCCGTGGCGATCGCAGCGTTGCGGAGCTGGGCTGCGATCAGGTGGCGCAACAGCTGGGGCTGGCGGTGGACCGGGTGATGACCGAAGGCGGCATCTTTGACACACAGCTGGCGGCCTTAGCCATCAAACAGGCCAGTGGTGATTTGGTCGAGGCGATTTTCCTGCTGCGCGCCTACCGCACCACGCTGCCGCGCCTCGCGGACAGCCTGGCGCTGGAAACCGCGGAAATGCGCATCGAGCGCCGCATCTCGGCAGTTTACAAAGATCTGCCCGGTGGCCAGGTGCTGGGCCCGACCTATGACTACAGCCACCGCCTGCTGGATTTTACCCTGCTGGCCAACGGCGAAACGCCGGCCGCCGCGCGTGACGATCAGGCGCTGGCGCAGCGTTGCCCGCATGTGTTCAGCATGATGACGCGTGAAGGGCTGGCAGCGCGTGAAGAGGATGACGGCAGCGAGCCGTGTGACATCACGCGCCAGCCGCCCGGTTATCCGGCGTCACGCGCCGCCCGCTTACAGCAGCTGGTGCGCGGCGACGAAGGGTTTCTGCTGGCGCTTGGCTATTCGACCCAGCGCGGCTATGGCCGCAACCATCCGTTTGCCGGTGAAATCCGCACCGGCTATCTCAGCGTGTCGATCTGCCCCGAAGAGCTGGGTTTTGAGATTGAAATTGGCGAGATCCTGCTGACCGAATGCGAAATGGTCAACGGCTTCACCACCCAGGGCGACAGCGCCCCACACTTTACCCGCGGCTATGGTCTGGTGTTCGGACGCGCAGAGCGTAAGGCGATGGCGATGGCGCTGGTGGACCGTGCGCTGCAGGCACCCGAGTATCAGGAGCGCATTGCCGGGCCGGCGCAGGACGAAGAGTTCGTGCTGTCGCACGCCGATAACGTCGAAGCCGCCGGCTTTGTCTCGCACCTGAAACTGCCGCACTACGTGGATTTCCAGGCGGAGCTGGAGCTGCTGCAGCGGCTGCGCCAACAGCATCAGGAGCAGAATGATGAGTGAGTTAACCGGCTACAACAACGGCTACCTGGATGAGCAGACCAAACGCACCATCCGCCGCGCCATTCTGAAAGCGGTCGCGATCCCCGGCTATCAGGTGCCGTTTGCCGGCCGCGAAATGCCGATGCCGTATGGCTGGGGTACCGGCGGCATCCAGATCACCGCCAGCATTATTGGCGACAGCGACGTGCTGAAAGTGATCGATCAGGGCGCGGATGACACCACCAACGCGGTCTCTATCCGGCGCTTCTTCCAGCGCGTCAGCGGGGCGGCAACCACCGAAGCTACCAAAGACGCCACGCTGATCCAGACGCGGCACCGCATTCCGGAGACGCCGCTTGAAGAGGATCAGGTGCTGATTTTCCAGGTGCCGATCCCGGAGCCGCTGCGCTTTATTGAGCCGCGTGAGACGGAAACCCGCACCATGCATGCGCTGGAGGAGTACGGCATCATGCAGGTCAAGCTGTATGAAGATATCGCCCGCTACGGCCATATCGCCACCACCTATGCCTATCCGGTGAAGGTTAACGATCGCTATGTGATGGATCCGTCGCCGATTCCCAAATTCGACAACCCGAAGATGCACATGATGCCGGCGCTGCAGCTGTTTGGTGCCGGACGTGAAAAACGCATTTATGCGCTGCCGCCCTACACCAAAGTGGAAAGTCTTGATTTCGACGATCACCCGTTCAGCGTGCAGAGCTGGGAACACCCCTGTGCGCTGTGCGGTTCGCGCCACAGCTATCTCGACGAAGTGGTGATGGATGATGCCGGTACGCGCATGTTTGTCTGCTCCGATACCGATTTTTGCCACCAGCAGCAGGAACAACAGCATGCACAGTGAACAGCCGCTGCTCGCGGTCAATAACCTGACGCACCTCTACGCGCCGGGCAAAGGTTTTGAAGACGTCAGTTTTGCGCTCTATCCCGGAGAGGTGCTGGGGATTGTCGGTGAATCCGGCTCGGGAAAAACCACGCTGCTGCGCAGCCTGTCGGCGCGTCTGGCGCCACAGCAGGGCAACATTCTCTACCGCGGCCGCGATCTGTATCAGCTCAGCGAGAGCGAGCGCCGGCGGTTACTGCGCACCGAGTGCGGCGTGGTGCATCAGCATCCGCTGGATGGCCTGCGTCCGCAGGTGACGGCGGGCGGCAATATTGGTGAGCGTCTGATGGCGATTGGACAGCGTCATTACGGCGACATCCGCAACGAGGCGCTGCGCTGGCTGCAGGACGTCGAAATTCCGGCCAACCGCATCGACGATCTGCCCACCACCTTTTCTGGCGGCATGCAGCAGCGTTTGCAGATTGCGCGCAACCTGGTGACGCAGCCGACGCTGGTGTTTATGGATGAGCCGACCGGCGGGCTGGATGTCTCGGTGCAGGCGCGCCTGCTGGATCTGCTGCGCACGCTGGTACGCGAACTGAATCTGGCGGTGATTATCGTCACCCACGATCTCGGCGTCGCGCGTTTGCTGGCGCACCGCCTGCTGGTAATGAAGCAGGGCAAAGTGGTGGAGAGCGGACTCACCGACCGGGTGCTCGACGATCCGCACCATCCGTACACCCAGCTGCTGGTTTCATCGGTGCTGGCATAGAACACGCTGGCGGTGCGCATTAATGCGCCCTACTCATGAGGTGTGCACCAATCGTAGCGGCGCAATTTATTGCGCCCAGTTGAACAGCGAGCGTTGCTGTTAAATGCGCGATAAATCGCGCCGCTACGGTTACGTGCGGCTGCACGAATCATTATCAGGACATCAACATGCAACCCATTTTGCGCGTAGAGAATCTCAGCAAAACCTTTGTGCTGCACAACCAGAACAGCGCCGAGCTGCCGGTGCTGCAGCACGCCAGCCTTGAGGTGGCCGCCGGCGAATGCGTGGTGCTGCACGGGCGCTCCGGCAGCGGTAAATCCACGCTGCTGCGTGCGCTGTACGGTAACTATCAGGCCAACAGCGGTCACATCTGGCTGCAGCATCACGGCCAGTGGGTCGATCTGGCACAGGCACCGGCGCGTCAGATGCTGGCGATCCGCCGTGACACCGTCGGCTGGGTCAGCCAGTTTCTGCGCGTGATTCCGCGCGTACCGACGCTGGAGATCGTCATGCAGCCGCTGCTGGAGCGCGGCGTCGAACGCGCCCGCTGTGAACAGCGCGCCCGCGAACTGCTGACGCGTCTTAACGTGCCGCAGCGCCTGTGGTCGCTGGCCCCCTCGACCTTCTCCGGCGGGGAACAGCAGCGCGTCAACATCGCACGCGGCTTTATCGCTGACTATCCGGTGCTGCTGCTGGATGAACCCACGGCGTCACTCGACAGCGCTAACAGCGCGGCGGTGGTGGAGCTGATTGAACAGGCGCGCGCCCGCGGCGCCGCTATCGTAGGTATTTTCCATGACGAAGCGGTGCGCGCCCGGGTGGCCGACCGCCTGCACGTCATGCAGCCGCTGCACACAGGAGAACAGGCATGATCGTGAATAATGTCCGGCTGGTGCTGGAAAATGAGGTCGTCAGCGGATCGCTGGAGATGCGCGGCGACCGGATCGCCAGCTTCAGCGACAGCGGCAGTCAGCAGCCAGGCGCGCTGGACGGCGGGAACGCGTTTTTGCTGCCGGGGCTGGTCGAGCTGCATACCGACAACCTCGATAAATTCTTTACGCCACGGCCCAAAGTCGACTGGCCAGCGCATTCGGCGATGAGTAGCCACGATGCACTGATGGTCGCCAGCGGCATCACCACGGTGCTGGACGCCATCGGCGTCGGTGACGTGCGCGACGGCGGTCATCGCCTCGAAAACCTGAGCAAAATGATTACGGCGATTCAGGACAGCAACCGCAAGGGCATCAACCGCGCCGACCACCAGCTGCACCTGCGCTGTGAGCTGCCGCACCACACTACGCTGCCGCTGTTTGAAGCGCTGATGAGCACCCCGGAGCTGTCGCTGGTGTCACTGATGGATCATTCACCCGGCCAGCGCCAGTATGCGTCGCTGGAGATGTACCGCACCTACTATCAGGGTAAATATCAGCTCAACGATGAGCAGATGGATCAGTTTGAGCGCGAACAGCTGGCGCTGGCTGCCGAATTTTCCACGCCGAACCGTAACGCCATCGCTGGCCTGTGCCAGGCGCGCGGTATTCCGGTTGCCAGCCACGATGATGCCACGGCGGCGCACGTTGCGGAGTCACACGCTGTTGGCAGCGCCATTGCCGAGTTTCCCACCACGCTGGAAGCGGCTCGCGCCTCGCGCGACTGCGGCATGCGGGTGCTGATGGGCGCGCCCAACATTGTGCGCGGCGGATCGCACTCCGGCAATGTCGCGGCGTGGCAGCTGGCCAGCCACGGCCTGCTGGACATCCTCTCGTCGGATTACTATCCGGCCAGCCTGCTGGATGCGGTATTCCGCCTGGTGGCCGACGAGCGTAATGCGCTGACGCTACCGCAGGCGGCGGCGCTGGTCACGCGCAACCCGGCACAGGCGATTGGCCTGCACGATCGCGGCACGATTGCGGAAGGGCTGCGCGCCGATCTGGTGCTGGCACACACCGATCACGGTCATGTGCACATTCGCCACGTCTGGTCACAGGGCAGGCTGGTGTTCTGATGGCGCGCCTCATCTGGCTGACCGGGCCCTCGGGCTCGGGTAAAGACAGCCTGCTGAACGCGCTGCGCGAGGCGCCGCCGGACAAGCTGGTGATCGCCCATCGCTATATCACGCGGCCGGCCGATGCCGGCGGTGAAAACCACGTGGCGCTGAGTGAAGCCGAATTCCGCCGGCGGGAAGCGCTCGGCCTGTTCGCCATCAGCTGGCGCGCACACGGCCTGAGCTACGCGCTCGGCGAGGAGATTGACCACTGGCTGGCGCGCGGTCTTAACGTGCTGGTCAACGGTTCACGTCTGCATCTGCCAGTCGTGCGCCAGCACTACGGCGAGCAGCTGCTGCCGCTGGTGCTGCAGGTCTCGCCAGCCGTACTGGCGGCACGGCTGCGCCAGCGCGGGCGCGAAAGTGAAGCCGACATTCAGCGACGGCTGGCGCGCGCAGCAGAACCGCTGCCTGCCCACTGCCACGCGCTCAACAACGACGGCGCGCTGATCGACACGCTCCATCAGCTGCGCCAGTTACTGGAGCATCCGCCATGAATCTGACCTTTCTCGGTACGGGCGGCGTGCAGGCCGTGCCGCTGTTCGGCTGCGACTGTCGCGCCTGTGAACGCGCCCGGCAGCAGCCACGCTATGCGCGTCACGCCACCAGCGCGCTGATCGACACCGGTCGCGAGCGCATCCTGCTCGATGCCGGTCTGCCCGATCTGCATCAGCGCTTCCAGCCCGGTGAGCTGAGCCGCATTCTGCTGACGCATTTCCACATGGATCACGTGGCCGGCCTGTTCAGTCTGCGCTGGGGCCGGGGCGCGTCGATTCCGGTGTGGGCGCCACCGGATGAAAAGGGCTGCGACGATCTGTTTAAGCATCCCGGCCTGCTGGCGTTTCGCCCGGCGCTGACGCCTTTTGTCGCGCACAGCTTCGGCAGCCTGCAGGTGACGGCGCTGCCACTGCAGCATTCGCGGCTGACTTACGGCTACCTGTTCGACTGGCATGGCACGCGGCTGGCGTGGCTGTGCGACACCTGTGGTTTGCCGCCGGACACCGCCGATTTCCTGCAGGGCCAGCCGCTCGATCAGCTGGTGATCGACTGCAACGATGCGCCGCGCGCCGCGGTGGGTAATCACAACGACGTTACCCGCGCACTGGACATCGTGGCCCGGCTGGCTCCGCGCCAGGCATGGCTGGTGCACCTGTCACATGAGATGGATAACTGGTTGCTGGACAATGGGTTACCGGAAAACGTCAGCGTACCGTTCGATGGCCAGCAGATTGCTGTCGGTTTGCGCGACGCTGTCACCGTTTAATCATGGTTCTGTCATCAGACCTTCATCGCCAGTGTCCGTAATAACGGGCAATCAACACCTCAGAAGAGATGGAGCGCAACATGGCACAGGCACTACTCAAAACCGTCGTCGACAATGCACATCCTGCCCAGCGCCATGGCGACAAGGTGCTGTCGGTGCAGGGGCTGTGCAAAGCCTTCGGTGATAACCGCGTGCTGGATGATGTCAGTTTCGATCTGCATGCGGGCGAGCTGGTGGCGGTAATCGGCCGCTCGGGCGCAGGCAAATCGACCCTGCTGCATATGCTGAACGGCACCATTGCCAGCAGCGAAGGCGCGATTCTCAGCATGCGTCACGGCGAGGCGGACCGCGATGTGGTGACGCTCAACAGCCGGCAGATGCGCGAATGGCGCAGCGAGTGCGGCATGATCTTTCAGGACTTCTGCCTGGTGCCGCGCCTCGACGTGCTGACCAACGTGCTGCTGGGCCGGCTCAGCCAGACCTCAACGCTGAAATCCTTTTTCAAAATCTTCTCCGACACCGACCGTGCGCAGGCCATTGAACTGCTGCAGTGGATGAACATGCTGCCGCAGGCGCTGCAGCGGGCGGAGAATCTGTCCGGCGGCCAGATGCAGCGCGTCGCCATCTGCCGCGCGCTGATGCAGCGCCCGAAAATCCTGCTGGCCGACGAGCCGGTGGCCTCGCTCGATCCCAAAAATACCAAACGCATCATGGATGTGCTGCGCCAGGTGAGCGAGCAGGGCATCAGCGTGATGGTCAACCTGCACTCGATTGAACTGGTGCAGCAGTATTGCACCCGGGTGATCGGCATCCAGCGCGGCAAAGTGCTGTTTGACGGCCATCCCGCTCAGTTGACCGACAGCCTGCTGCATGCGCTGTACGGCGACGAAATTAACCAGCTCCACTAACTCCCACGGCAAGAGAAAATCTCACAATGAAACTGACTGCTTTAGCTTTACTGACAGGCGCTCTGATGGCTTTTGGCGTCAACGCAGCGGATGCACCGAAACAGCTGAACCTGGGAATTCTGGGCGGGCAGAACGCCACCCAGCAGATTGGCGATAACCAGTGTGTGAAAACCTTCTTCGATAAAGAGCTGGGCGTGGATACGCAGCTGCGCAACTCGTCTGACTATGCCGGCGTGATTCAGGGGCTGCTGGGCAATAAGATCGATATGGTGCTGAGCATGTCGCCGGCCTCTTATGCCTCGGTCTATCTGCAAAACCCGAAGGCCGTGGATATCGTCGGTATCGTGGTGGACGACAAAGATGGCTCGAAAGGCTACCACTCGGTGGTGATCGTCAAAGCCGACAGCCCGTATAAGAAGCTGGAAGATCTGAAAGGTAAATCGTTTGGCATGGCCGATCCGGATTCCACCTCCGGCTTCCTGATGCCCAATCAGGCCTTTAAGAAAGAGTTTGGCGGTACGGTGGATGATAAGTACAACAATACCTTCTCCAGCGTGACGTTTTCCGGTGGCCACGAGCAGGACATCCTCGGCGTGCTGAATGGCCAGTTCGACGGCGCGGTGACCTGGACGTCGCTGATTGGCGATTACAACAGTGGTTATACCTCGGGGGCCTTTGGTCGTCTGATTCGTATGGATCACCCGGATCTGATGAAGCAGATCCGCATCATCTGGCAGTCGCCGCTGATTCCTAACGGCCCGATTCTGGTGAGTAATAACCTGCCCGCTGACTTCAAAGCGAAAGTGGTGGCCGCGATCAAAAAGCTGGATAAAGAAGATCACAGCTGCTTTGTTAAAGCGGTGGGCGGTGCCCAGCACATCGGCGCCGCCAGCGTCGCGGATTACCAGAATATCATCGATATGAAGCGCGACCTGATGAAGGGTGCTCGCGGGTAACGAGCGGGTGGCTTCGTGCGGTATTTCCCTCACCCCAGCCCTCTCCCGGGGGGAGAGGGGGCCGCACGTGCTACCGGACAATTCCCTCGCCGCTGGCAGCAAAGGATAGGGTACGTGCCTGCATCAATCTGCCGGACAATTCCCTCTCCCGCTGGCGGGAGAGGGTTAGGGTGAGGGCAATCCCTCGCCATCAACAAAGGATCTCTCCCTTGACCGATTTCGAACACTACTACCAACGTATTCGCCGCCAGCAAAAGCGCGACACGCTGCTGTGGTCGCTGCTGCTGGTGGCGCTCTATCTCGCGGCCGGCAACGTGGCGGAATTCAACCTGGTCACGGTCTGGCAATCGCTGCCTCACTTCTTTGACTACATCGGCGCGACGCTGCCGGTGCTGCACCTGCCGCTGCTGTTCGCGGACGTCAAAACCGAAGGTTCGCTGGCTTACTGGGGCTATCGCCTGCACTTTCAGCTGCCGCTGATCTGGGAAACCCTGCAGCTGGCGCTGTCCTCCACCCTGATTGCAGTGCTGATCGCCGCCGTGCTGGCGTTTTTCGCCGCTGATAACACCCAGACGCCGCGCAGCCTGCGCATGGCGATTCGCGCCTTTGTTGCCTTCCTGCGCACCATGCCGGAGCTGGCGTGGGCGGTAATGTTCGTGATGGCGTTCGGCATCGGTGCCATCCCCGGCTTTCTGGCGCTGGCGCTGCACACCATCGGCAGCCTGACCAAACTGTTCTACGAATCGATTGAGAGCGCCTCCGATAAACCGGTGCGCGGTCTCGCCGCCTGTGGTGCCAGCAAGCTGCAGCGTATGCGCTTCGCCTTCTGGCCGCAGGTGAAACCGACCTTTCTCTCCTACAGCTTTATGCGGCTGGAAATTAACTTCCGCTCCTCCACCATCCTCGGGCTGGTGGGCGCGGGCGGCATCGGTCAGGAGCTGATGACCAACATCAAACTGGATCGCTACGATCAGGTCAGCATGACGCTGCTGCTGATCATCGTGGTGGTGTCGCTGCTGGATACGCTATCCGGCTGGCTGCGCCGCCGTGTGGTTGAAGGAGACGTAAAATGATCGCCTTAGCGCCCGACGTGGCGAAACTGAAACAGCAGCACGCTGCACTGTTTGCCGCGCAAAACCGTTATCTGCGCCGCATCGCGCTGATTGTGCTGGCGCTGGTGCTCTATTATCTGTTTTTCTTCAGCGTGTTCGGCATCGACTGGCAGCGCTTTGTCATCGGCTGCCAGCAGCTCGGACGCTATTTCCTGCGCATGTTCGTCTGGCAGGATTTCGTCAACTGGCCGTTTGGCTACTATTTCTCGCAGGTCGGCATCACGCTGGCTATCGTGTTTGCCGGCACGCTCACCGCCACCGTCATCGCGCTGCCGGTCTCCTTTCTGGCGGCGCGCAATGTGATGCACGATCCGCTGATGCGGCCGATATCGCTGCTGGTGCGCCGGCTGCTGGATGTGCTGCGCGGCATCGACATGGCCATCTGGGGATTGATCTTCGTGCGGGCGGTGGGCATGGGCCCGCTGGCCGGGGTGCTGGCGATTGTGATGCAGGACATCGGCCTGCTGGGCAAGCTGTATGCGGAAGGGCATGAAGCGGTTGAACGCTCACCCAGTCGCGGCCTGAGCGCAGTGGGGGCCAACAGCCTGCAGAAACACCGTTACGGCATTTTTACCCAATCGTTTCCCACCTTTCTCGCGCTGAGTCTGTATCAGATTGAGTCCAACACCCGCTCGGCGGCGGTGCTGGGCTTTGTCGGCGCCGGTGGCGTCGGGCTGGTCTACGCCGAAAACATGCGCCTGTGGAACTGGGATGTGGTGATGTTCCTGACCGTGATTCTGGTGGTAGTCGTGATGGTGATGGACGCCATTTCCAGCCGACTGCGTAAACGCTACATCACCGGGAAAGGGGTGCCGCTGTGGCAGCCTGCCGCGCGCGACTGAGCCGTTCACTGCGCTGCCAGGCGCGCTCCAGCGCCTGCACCAGCTGCGCCTGCTGCCAGGGTTTCGCCAGCCGTTCACACAGCGGCAGCGTCACCGGCGTCTGGCGCAGATCCTGACCGCTGATCAGCAGGGTGGCCAGCTGTGGCCACTGCTGCTGCGCCTGACGAATCACATCCGCACCGTTCAGGGCACCCGGCAGCATCAGGTCACTGATCAGCAGATCGATATCCGGCGTCTGGCGCAGCAGCGTCAGCGCACTCTCGCCGTCAGCACACTCCAGCGTCAGATAACCCAGCTGATGCAGATGTTCGCACAGCGTCTGTCGCACCGCCGGCTCGTCATCCAGCACCAGTATCAGGCGATCGCGGCTGGCACGTGGCGTCAGCACCGGCGCGCTCACCAGCGGCTGCGCGGCTTCCGGCGCACGCGGCAGCAGCAGCCGCACCGTGGTGCCCTGGCCCGGCGCGGTCTCCAGTTCGATCTGTCCGCCGGACTGGCGCACAAATCCGTACACCATCGACAGCCCCAGCCCGCTGCCGCTGCCGGTGGCTTTGGTGGTAAAGAAGGGTTCAAACACCTGTTCCCGCACCTCGGCGGACATGCCGCAGCCGTGGTCAATCACTTCAATGGTGACGCGGTCGCGCTTGCCATCGGCCTCCTGATTCCGCTGATTCCAGATGCGCAGGCGGATCTCGCCGCTCTGGCGCTCCATGGCATCGCGCGCGTTCACCACCAGATTCATCAGGGCGTTCTCCAGCTGGCCGGCATCAATCCACGCCGGCCAGCCGGGGCGCTGCGCATCCACCACCAGATGCTGGCCGGGCAGCAGGGAGTGCTGCAGCAGCGACTGCAGATTTTCCACCAGCTCCACCACCGCAACGGCACGCGGATAAAGCGCCTGCTTGCGTGAGAAGGCCAGCAGACGCTGCGTCAGCTGTGCGGCACGATCGGCGGCCAGCCGCGCGCGCTCAATGCGGCTGGCCAGCGTGCCGGGCGGCAGCTGATCGACGGTCAGCGCCAGGCTGCCGATGATCACCGCCAGCAAATTATTGAAATCGTGCGCCAGGCCGCCGGTCAGCTGACCGACCGCTTTCATCTTCTGGCTGTGCAGCAGTGCCGCTTCCAGCGCCTTACGTGAGGTGCGCTCCAGCACCGTGTTGACCATGCCGCGCCGCGGCACCGGGCTGAAGCGCAGTTCCAGCGTGCGGCCATCCGGTAACCTGACTTCCTGCGCGTCGTGCAGGCTGCTGAGCTGCACATCGACGCGATCAAGCAAACGCTGATAGTGCATGCCGCGATGCAGCTCGCGCGGCGCGAAGCCCAGCAGTTCGGCGTACTGCGCGTTCCACACCACCAGCTGACCGCTGTTATCAAACAGCGCGAAGCCGTCGCGCATGGCGAGGAAGGTCGATTCCAGCTGGTTGCTTTTCTCTTTCAGCAGCTGCGAGGTGTGGGCCAGCGAAGCGGTGTTGCGCGCGAACACGTTAAAGGCGCGCGCCAGATCGCCCAGCTCATCGCGCCGTGCCAGGCCGGGCACGCTGACGCTTTTCTCCCCCTGCGCCAGCCGCGTCATGGCGTGCGCGATGGCGGTAAGGCTGGAACCGAGATTGCGGTAGATGTAGTAACCGGCGTAACCGGTAATCAGCAGCGCCAGTAACATAAACAGACCGATGAAACCGATGATTGAATCCAGTTCCTGATGGGCGGTGGCGCTGCGCGCATCGCTCTGCTGCGCTACCAGCTGAACGTAGTGGGTGATGTCTTCGTTGAGCATCGCCACCAGCGCCTTGATGCGATACGTGGCGTAGGCGATGGCGATGTCACTCTGCTCCAGCTGACCGGCCACCGGCAGCAGCTGCTGGCTGGTGCTGACCAGCCGAGCGCGCTGCATCGCCAGTACGCCCTGCAGCGGCAGCGCAGACCAGATCGGCAGCACGCTGTTGAGCTGTTGCACTGCGGCCTGCGGCGTGGCGGACTGAATCGCCACGGTTAACAGCGCGGCCGTCTGCTGGCGCAGCGGCAGAAACGCGCCGTCACTGGCCAGCAGGTCGATACGGTTGAGCAGCAGCTGCGCCTGCCACAGGCCGCTGAGCATCACGTTACGCTGTAAATGGCGCTGATGCCCCTCCAGCAGCAGCTGGCTGATGCTTTGCTCCAGCATCTGGCTGCGATCGCGGATGCGTGCCAGCAGCGCCGGCTGCTGTGCCGCCAGCGGCGCGCTGGCCAGCTGACTTAGCGATTGCTGCAGCGCCTGCTGAGTCTGCTGCAGTCGCGCCGACTCGCTCTGGTATTCGAGCGCGCCCACCACCTGCGCCAGCCGCACCGCGGCGATGGCGACATTGGCCGTATCACGCGCCAGCGCCAGGCTGCCGTTCATATCGGCCAGCGTTTGTGCCTGTGCCTGCTCCTGAATGTGACCGGCGTGGCGAAAACCGAAAATAGCCACCAGGCTCACCGCCAGCGTAACGCTCACCACCAGCAGGTTAAACATCAGCAGGCGCCCGCGCGCGCCGGCGTGCCAGTGCAGACTGTGACTCATTGCTGCCGCTCCTCACCGCTCAACTCCGGCGAGTATAGAAGCGCGGCCGGGGCGCAATATGACAAATATGAACGGCGTCTGACATTTTCCATTTATCTGGCGTTGCTTAACTCGCGGCTATCCACTGGCAGCAGGAGCCTGAAGATGGCGGCGACACCGATATTAGAAATGCGGGCAATTACCCGGCGCTTCGGCAGCTTCTATGCGCTGAAAGGCGTCGACCTGACCGTCTGGCCGGGTGAAGTGCACGCGCTGATGGGCGAAAACGGTGCCGGTAAAAGTACCTTAATGAAGATTCTGGCCGGCGCGTATACCGCCAGCAGCGGGGAAATTCTTATCGATGGTCAACCCTACGCCATCCGGGGCCCGAAAGAGGCGCTGGCGGCAGGGATCACCCTGATTTATCAGGAAATCAACCTGGCGCCGAATCTGACGGTGGCGGAAAACATCTTTCTCGGCAGTGAGATTTCCCGTGGCGGGCTGGTGAAGCGTCGCCAGATGGCGGAAGAAGCGCAGCAGGTGATTAACCGCCTTGGCGCGCAGTTCAGCGCCACCGATCTGGTGAGCCGCCTGAGCATCGCTGAACAGCAGCAGGTGGAAATTGCCCGCGCGCTGCATCGCAACAGCCGCATCCTGGTGATGGACGAACCCACCGCTGCGCTCTCGAATCGCGAAACCGAACAGCTGTTTGCACTAATCAAACGCCTGCGCAGCGAAGGCATGGCGATCATCTACATCAGCCACCGCATGGCAGAAGTGTATGAGCTCTCCGATCGCGTCAGCGTGCTGCGCGACGGGCAGTACGTCGGCAGCCTGACGCGCGAACAGCTGAACGCCAGCGAACTGGTGCGCATGATGGTTGGCCGTCCGCTCAGCGATCTGTTCAACAAAGATCGCGCCATTAGCTTCGGCGAAATTCGCCTGGCGGTAAATCATCTGACCGACAACCGCAAAGTGCATCCCAGCAGCCTCGCGGTGCGCGCCGGGGAGATTGTCGGGCTGGCCGGGCTGGTCGGTGCCGGCCGCAGCGAGCTGGCGCAGCTGATTTTTGGTGTGCATCAGCCAGCCGGCGGGGAAATCTGGATCGACGGTGAAAAAGTGCAGATTAACTCGCCGCGAGACGCCATTGCGCGCGGCATCGGTTTCCTGACCGAAAACCGCAAAGAGCAGGGGCTGTTTCTGGAACTGGCGGCGCAGGAAAACATCGTGATGGCCACGCTTGAGCGCGATGCCAGCTACGGCCTGCTTAACCGGCGCAAAGGGCAGAAGATCGCCAGCGAGGCGATTCAATCGCTGAATATCCGCGTGCCGCACGCCCAGGTGCGCGCCGGCGGCTTATCCGGCGGCAACCAGCAGAAGCTGCTGATTTCGCGCTGGGTATCGATAGCCCCCCGCATCCTGATTCTGGATGAGCCGACGCGCGGCGTAGATGTCGGTGCCAAGAGTGAAATCTACCGCATGATGAACCAGATGGCGCAGCAGGGCGTGGCAATTTTGATGATCTCCAGCGAGCTGCCGGAAGTGGTGGGCATGAGCGACCGCGTATACGTGATGCGCGAAGGCACCATCGCCGGCGAGCTGAGCGGCGAGCAGATTAGCCAGGAAAACATAATGACACTGGCCACCGGCGCGCAGCCGGTCCAGGCCTGAGGAGACGGGAATGACCAGTGAAACCGCACGCGTAAAAAGTCCAACGCTAAAACGTGCGTTGATGAGTGACCTGCTGCAAACCGTGGGTATCTTGCCGATTCTGATCCTGATCGTGGCGGTATTTGGCTTTGTCGCCCCGAACTTTTTTACCGAAGCTAACCTGCTGAATATCACGCGTCAGGCCTCCATCAACATTGTGCTGGCGGCGGGCATGACGTTTGTCATTCTCACCGGCGGCATTGACCTGTCGGTTGGCTCAATGCTGGGTACCACGGCGGTGGTGGCGATGGTGGTGTCGCTCGATCCGGCGTTTGCCGGGCTGACCATCCCGGCCGCGCTCGGAGCCGGGCTGATCATGGGGCTGTTCAACGGCATTCTGGTCGCCTGGGCGGGCCTGCCGCCGTTTATCGTCACGCTGGGCACCTATACCGCGCTGCGCGGGGCGGCCTATCTGCTGGCTAACGGCACCACGGTGATCAATTCGGATATCAACTTTGAGTGGATAGGCAACGGTTATCTCGGCCCGATCCCGTGGCTGATCATCATTGCCTTTGCGGTGATTGCGCTGTGCTGGTTTATTTTGCGCCGCACCACGCTTGGCGTGCACATCTATGCGGTGGGCGGCAACATGCAGGCAGCGCGCCTCACCGGTATTAAAGTCGGCGCGGTGCTGGTGTTTGTCTACGCCATGAGCGGCCTGCTGTCCGGGCTGGGTGGCCTGATGAGCGCATCGCGCTTGTACAGCGCTAACGGCAACCTTGGCGTGGGCTATGAGCTGGACGCGATCGCCGCGGTGATTCTTGGCGGGACCAGCTTTGTCGGCGGCATTGGCACGATTACCGGCACGCTGATTGGCGCGCTGATTATCGCCACGCTGAACAACGGCATGACGCTGATGGGCGTGTCGTACTTCTGGCAACTGGTGATTAAGGGCGGGGTGATCATCATTGCGGTGCTGATCGATAAGTACCGTACGCGGCATCACGTGGGGTGAGGGGCGGCCGCTGGCCCTGGCCCTCACCCCAACCCTCTCCCGCTTGCGGGAGAGGGGGCTGTCCGGAGAGAAGATTTAGAAAACAAGTGCTTCACCTGAACACCACGCAGAACGGTTCCCTCTCTCGCTCGCGGGAGAGGGGGCTGTCCGGAGCGAAGATCTGGAAAACGAGAGCTTCACCTGAAAACTATGCAGAACGGTTCCCTCTCCCGCACGCGGGAGAGGGTTAGGGTGAGGGCAAAGGCAAAGGCAATCAGGGCATAAAACCAAAAAAGCAGGAGAACATCGACTATGCGTTTTAATCCGATTATCACCGGACTGCTGGCCGCGACGCTGTTCAGTGCGCCATTTGTGCAGGCCAAAGAACTGAAATCCATCGGCGTGACGGTGGGCGATCTGGCTAACCCGTTCTTCGTCCAGATCACCAAAGGGGCGGAGCTCAAGGCGCGTCAGCTGGCGGGCGATAAGGTCAACGTGACGCTGGTCTCCAGCGGCTATGATCTTGGCCAGCAGGTAGCGCAGATTGACAACTTCATTGCCGCTAAAGTGGACATGATCATCCTCAACGCCGCCGACTCCAAAGGCATCGCGCCGGCGGTGAAGCGTGCGCGTGATGCCGGCATCGTGGTAGTGGCGGTGGACGTGGCTGCGGACGGTGCCAATGCCACCATCACCTCTGACAACACCCAGGCCGGGGCCATGGCCTGTAAATACATCTCCGACCGCCTGAAAGCCAAAGGCAACGTGGTCATCATCAACGGACCACCGGTGTCAGCGGTGCAGAACCGCGTGGAAGGCTGCATGAATGAGCTGAAAACCCACCCGGACATCAAACTGCTCTCTTACAACCAGAACGCCAAAGGCAGTCGCGAAGGCGGACTGGAAGTGATGACCGGCCTGCTGTCGGCCAATCCGAAGATTGATGCCGTGTTCGCCATCAACGATCCTACCGCTATCGGTGCCGATCTGGCGGCGAAACAGGCGCAGCGTAACGAGTTCTTTATCGTCGGCGTCGATGGATCGCCAGACGGCGAAGAGGCGCTGAAGCGCAAAGGCTCGCTGTTTGTCGCGACACCAGCCCAGGATCCGCAGGTGATGGCGGCCAAAGCGGTTGAGATTGGCTATGACATCCTGCAGGGCAAGCCAGCGCCGGATAAGCCGGTGCTGATTCCGGTAACGCTGATCGATCGTAACAATGTCAGCAGCTACAAAGGCTGGACGGTGAAATAAGCCACACGGGCGTCGCGGTGCACCTTGCGCGCCGCGACGTCCGCCGGAGACGCAGCTATGCAACGTTCCGAAGTTAACGCTATTTTGCAACTGACCCGCGAATTCTTTCTGCGGCAGGATGTGCATCTGCCGCCGTGGGCCGATTACGGTCTCAGCCAGTGGCGCGCGCTGGACACCTCAGCCGCTGCCGAACTGCTGGCGCTGCACCTCGGCTGGGATGTCACCAGTTTTGGTGCCGATGATTTCAGCCAGACCGGCCTGACGCTGTTTACCCTGCGCAACGGTTCACGCGGCAGACAGCCGTGGGGCAAACCGTATGCGGAGAAGATCATGCACGTGCGCGAAGGGCAGGTGACGCCGATGCATTATCATCCGCAAAAAATGGAAGACATTATCAACCGCGGCGGTGGCAACCTGATTGTCACGCTACACAATCGCGACGGCGATCGGCTGGCGGATTCGCCGGTACAGGTCACGCTGGATGGCATCTGCCAGACCCATGCCGCCGGTTCCCAGCTGCGGCTGTCACCCGGCGAGAGCGTCACGTTACTGCCCGGTGTCTGGCACAGCTTCTGGGGCGAAACCGGCTACGGCGATGTGCTGGTGGGCGAAGTCTCCATGCCCAATGACGATGAGCACGACAACGTCTTTCTTACCCCGCTGGCGCGCTTTAATCCGATTGATGAGGATGAAGCGCCGCGCTGGCTGCTGTGTAACGAATATCACCGCTGGCTGGCATAACAGGAGTGTTCCATGGCACTGATCTCTCTGGCGCAGGGCCTCGCCCATGCGCAGCAGCACGGTTACGCGCTCGGCGCGTTCAACGTTCTCGATACCCACTTTCTGCGCGCGCTGTTCCATGCGGCGGAGCAGCAGCGTTCGCCGTTTATCATCAACATTGCCGAGGTGCATTTTAAATACGTCAGCCTGGAACCGTTGATCGCCGCTATCCGTGCCGAAGCGGTGCTGCACGCCATCCCGGTGGTGCTCAACCTCGATCACGGCCTGCATTTTGATGCGGTGATGCAGGCGATTCGCCTCGGCTTCACCTCGGTAATGTTCGATGGTTCAACCCTGAGCTATGACGAGAACATTCGCCAGACGCGGGAAGTGGTGAAGATGTGCCACGCGCTGGGCATTTCGGTCGAGGCTGAGCTGGGCGCCGTGGGCGGCGATGAGGGTGGCGCGCTGTTTGGCGAAGCGGACAGCAATAAATTCACCGACCCGGCGCTGGCGGCGGAATTTGTCCAGGCAACCGGCATCGACTGCCTCGCAGTGGCCATCGGCAACGCGCACGGCAAATACAAAGGCGAGCCAAAGCTTGATTTTGACCGTCTGGCGGCGATTCGCGCAGCGGCCGGCATTCCGCTGGTACTGCACGGCGGTTCCGGCATCAGCGACGCTGATTTCCGCCGCGCCATCAGCCTCGGCATCCACAAAATCAACTTCTACACCGGTATGTCGCAGGCGGCGCTCGGGGCGATTGAAACGCAAATCACCCAGCGCGACGCGCGCTACGACTCGTTCGCCGAACTGTTAATGGCGGTTGAACGCGACATCGCCAGCGTTGTGGCCCAGCAGATGCAGGTGTTTGGCAGCGCCGGGAGGGCCTGACATGGCAGCACGCAACGGCATTCTGGCGGCGGGTAATATGCTGGTGGATCACGTGCAGCGCATCAGCCACTGGCCAGAACAGGGCTGGCTGGCGGAGATTAGCCACAGCGAGAAATGCAGCGGCGGTGCAGCGCTGAATGTGCTGTTTACCCTGGCGCGCATGCAGGTCGGTCTGCCGCTGGCCGCCGTGGGGATGCTGGGCGAGGACAGCGACGGCGATTATCTGCTGCAGCTGCTGGATGAACATCATGTGGATCGTCAGCACGTGCAGCGCACCGGTGCGTCAGCCACGGCGATGACGCAGGTGATGACCGCGCCGGACGGTCAGCGCACCTTTTTTCATGCGCGCGGGGCCAATGCGCAGCTCGATGTGGCGCACTTCGCTCACCTTGCCACCGCGCACCGCATCTTCCACCTCGGCTATCTGTTGTTACTGGATAAGCTCGACCAGCCCGATGCGCAGTACGGTACCCGCAGTGCCCGGCTGCTGGCGGAGATGCAGCAGCGCGGCTATCTCACTTCGCTCGATCTGGTCTCACGCGCCGGCGAGTATCAGACGCTGGTGAAGCCGGCGCTACGCTGGCTCGATTATCTGGTGATTAACGAACTGGAAGCGCAGGCGCTCACCGGCATCGAGCTGCGCAGCAGTGGCACGCTGGCGTCACCGGCGGCGTTTGCTGCGGCGGCACGCTGGCTGCTGGCGCAGGGTGTGCGCCAGCGCGTGGTGATTCATGCACCGGAAGGCGCCTGGGGCCAGCAGCCAGAGGGCGACGGTCTGTGGCAGCCCGCCTGGTGCTTAGCGGCAGAGGAGATTGTCGGCAGCGTCGGGGCGGGCGATGCCTTCTGCGCCGGCGTGCTGTACGCCAGCCATCAGAACTACAGCCTGCAGCAGACGTTAAAGCTGGCCCATACCTGCGCCAGCTTTAATCTGCATGCGGCCAACGCGCTGGACGGCATCCGGCCACTGAGCGAGATGCAGCGCTGGATGGATCAGGCGATTTGCGTCTCGCGCGCCGCGGCGGACGGGCGCATCACATCGGCGGAAAAAACATAGCCCAGTCCGCGAATGGTGCGGATCAGGATCGGCTGATGCGGATTAGCCTCGATTTTGCGTCTGAGGCGCATGATCAGCACATCAATGGTGCGATCGAACACGTCGAGGCTCTCGCTGTGGGTCAGCTCCAGCAGCTGGTCGCGCGTCAGGACCTTACGCGCGTGGCCGACCAGCGCGCGCAGCAGACTGTATTCGCCCTGAGTGAGCGGCACGCTTTCACGCTGCGGATTGAACAGCTGACAACGCACATCATCCAGCCGCCAGCCATTAAACTGCCAGCCGTCATCAATCACCGTTTCCGGCTGCGCCAGTCGCCCGCAGCGGCGCAGCGCCGCACGGGCCCGCGCCACCACCACGCGGGGATTAAAGGGTTTGGCGATATAGTCGTCGGCGCCCATCTCCAGCCCAACCACCATATCGGCTTCCGATCCCATGCCGGTCAGCATGATCACCAGCAGCTCAGGGCGCTGACGCTGCATCTGCTGTAATACCAGCAGGCCGTTGGTATCGGGCAGCATCATATCCAGCATCACCAGGGAGATTTCCGGATGCTGCGCCAGCAGCGCCAGGGCGTCGCGCCCCTGATGACAGCTATAAACGGTAAACACATGTTCGCTCAGCACATCGTGCAGCAATTCGCAGATGGCACGATCATCATCAACGACCAGAATCGCGGGCTTCATTGCACTGCCTCTTTTGTTGCGAAAGGGTTAAACGCAGTGTAACCCGGCGTTTTTAAGCTGCTGAAACGCGCAGCAGAAACGTGAGCGCCATCGCCTGGCAGAGTGTGAAAGCGTGCGTTACCGCAATATTTCACCCCCGGCTGCGCACGGCGGGAAAACGTTTGCGCGCAGGTGGTGCAATGCACCATAATCGCGCCTCGTTCTGGTTCAGAATTTTCTTAGCCGCAACGGCACGCTGAAACGGAAACGATTGCGTCAGGGAGTGGCATAGCAATTGCTATGTGGACAGGGGATAGCACACGACGTTCTGCTGCCAGCGGTGGCAAAACGCCGACATAAAAAAATAATTTTCCTCACTTTTTCCGCGTCAGCTTAGCCACCACGCGCGGAATAGCGGGAAAACGCCTTGGCAAGAGAGAGCAGGCCTGCGGGCCGTCTCCGCTGATGAGAGATGATGATGTTAGAAAAACTTTTTAAGTTAAAAGCTCACCACACCACGGTGCGCACCGAAATCATTGCCGGTATCACGACCTTTCTGGCAATGGCCTACATCCTGTTTGTGAACCCCAGCATCCTCGGGGCGACCGGTATGGATAAAGGCTCGGTGTTTGTTGCCACTTGTCTGGCTGCAGCCATCGGTTCGATTCTGATGGGCCTGATCGCCAACTATCCGATCGCGCTGGCACCGGGCATGGGCCTGAACGCCTTCTTCACCTACACCGTGGTGCTGCATATGGGCTACACCTGGCAGATCGCGCTGGGTGCGGTGTTCCTTTCGGCGGTGATCTTCTTTGCGCTGTCGATTTTTAAAATTCGCGAATGGATTATCGCCAGCATTCCGCTGCCGCTGCGTGCCGGGATTGCAGCAGGCATTGGCCTGTTCCTCGCACTGATTGCGCTGGAAGGAGCGGGCATCGTGGTGGATAACCCGGCTACGCTGGTCGGTCTGGGCGACCTGACCAAACCGGGTCCGCTGCTGGCGCTGCTTGGCTTCTTTATCATTGTGGTGCTGGAAGCGCGTCGCGTCACCGGAGCCGTACTGATCGGCATTCTGGTTGTTACCTTTATCTCGATGGGCATTGGCCTGACGCCGTTCGCGGGCGTGTTCTCTGCGCCGCCGTCGATTGCGCCGACCTTTATGCAGCTGGATATCGCCGGCGCGTTCAACGTTGGCCTGGTGAGCGTGATCTTTGCGTTCCTGTTTGTCGACGTGTTTGATAACACCGGCACGCTGCTGGGCGTGACGAAACGCGCCGGTCTGGCCGATGAGCAGGGCAACGTGCCGAAAATGGGCCGTGCGCTGATCGCCGATAGCGCCGCTGCACTGTTCGGTTCACTGCTGGGTACCTCAACCACCACCAGCTATGTGGAGTCCGCTGCGGGCGTCAGCGCCGGCGGCCGTACCGGTCTGACGGCGATTGTGGTCGCCATTCTGTTCCTGCTCAGCCTGTTCTTCTCGCCACTGGCGGGTAGCGTGCCGGTCTACGCCACGGCACCAGCGCTGCTGTTCGTCGCGGTGCTGATGGCTTCCGGTCTGGCAGAAATTGACTGGAAAGATGTCACCACGGCGGCACCGGTCACCGTGACCGCGCTGACCATGCCGCTGACTTACTCAATCGCTAATGGTATCGCCTTTGGTTTTATTACCTGGACGGTGGTGAAACTGCTGAGTGGCCGCACCAAAGAGGTCAATGCGGCGCTGGTGATTCTGTCGATTCTGTTTGTGATTAAACTCGGCTGGCTGAGTGCCTGATGCTGTGTAACGGAAGCCCGCCCGGGCTTCCGTGTAAGTTGTTACATGCGCGCAATGATTGTTTGCGTGATGTCTCGCAATTCCTGCCCGTACCCACTTTTCTCTTTCAGGCCTGATGTTTACTGTTTTTCCGTAAATTCTGCCATGCGCAAATTTTTTGCCTGCAGTGGCGGGATCGTGGAATGTTTAATCGCTGCCGCTCTGCTTAAATAGCGGTGGAGTGAGGCGATGACACAAGGTTGCTGAAGAAGGACAAGATAATGGATTATCCCGTTTGCACGCTGCCGCATCGGTTGCCGCCTCGCCTTCCGGCGTTAAGAAATCAGGGAGCACCGCTAATGGTACGATTAACCCAACACGTGGAACAGCTGGCGAACACCACCCGGCTGTTACAGCAGGATGTTGCGGTCCTGACCGCGCGTTTTGAAAACCTTGCCACCAGAGCGGACGTGGAACGCGTGCGTACCGAACAGGGGCTGATGTGCAATCAACTGATGAATGAGATCGGTCAGGTGGAGAAGCGTATCGATAAAAAGTTCGAACGGTTAAATGACAGACTGATCTGGACACTCATGTTACCGGCTCTCCTCGCCGTACTGGCATGGTTTGTAAAAGTGGCGGTGCTGAAAATTTAAGGTTGTCAGCAGAAATCCGGCCCGTCCATGGGCCGGAACAGCGGGTTTAGCGGAAGGGCGGTTCGTTGAAGGTGCGTAGTTTCCTGGAGTGCAGTTTGTCACCCTCGGCGCGCAGCAGCTCAACGGCGCAGATGCCAATCTGCAGATGTTCCGAGATGGCGCCCTCATAGAAACGGTTGGCCTGGCCGGGCAGTTTGATTTCACCGTGCAGCGGTTTATCCGAGACGCACAGCAGGGTGCCGTACGGTACGCGGAAACGATAACCCTGTGCGGCAATGGTGGCGCTCTCCATATCCACCGCCACCGCGCGGCTCAGGTTGAAGCGTAACGCAGATGCGGAGTAGCGCAGCTCCCAGTTGCGGTCGTCCGTGGTGACGACCGTACCGGTGCGCAGGCGCTGCTTCACCTCTTCGCCGGGCATACCGCTGACTGCTTTGGTGGCGTCGTACAGGGCACGCTGCACCTCCGCAATGCTCGGGATCGGGATATCCGGTGGTAATACGCTGTCCAGCACGTGGTCGTCACGCAGATAGGCGTGCGCTAGCACGTAATCGCCGATGCTCTGGCTTTCACGCAGGCCACCGCAGTGACCAATCATCAGCCACGCATGTGGGCGCACCACCGCGAGGTGGTCGCAGATGGTTTTGGCGTTCGACGGACCGACGCCAATATTCACCAGCGTGATGCCGCGACGATTGGGCGAGGTTAAATGCCAGGCGGGCATCTGATGCTTCTTCCACGCCAGATCCGACATCATCGCCGTTGGGTCCTGCGTTTCCGCCGTGATCACCACATCGCCGGCGCAGGCGAGACTGTCGTAAGGCGTGCTGGGGTCCTGCACCTGCTCAATCGCCCAGCGCACGAACTCATCGACGTAGCGCGTGTAGTTAGTGAACAGTACAAACGGCTGGAAGTGTTCTACCGCGGTGCCGGTGTAGTGACGCAGGCGCGCCAGGGAGAAATCGGTGCGCAGCGCGTCGAAATGCGACAGCGGGAACAGCGCGTCGGCGTTGAACAGGCCATCAGCGGTTTCATCGCCAATCTGCGACAGTTCGGTCGTCGGGAAATGGCGCGCAATACTGGCGCTCATGGAGCGGTCCAGCGACAGGTCGGAGCCATCAATCACATAGGGATAAGGGATTTCCTGCTGTGACGGACCCACCTCAATCAGCACGTCGTACTCTTTTTCGATCATCTGCAGCTGTTCGCTGAGATAGTGACGCAGCAGCGCCGGGCGCGTGATGGTGGTGCTGTAGCGACCGGTGTGGGTAAAACGTCCCCAGGCGCGGGTGCGATTTTGCTGCGGGCCTTCACCCTGCCAGGTGATGCGCAGCTCCGGATAGACAAACAGCCCCTGCTGGCGCAGCCCGGCGTCCGGCAGTGTGCCGCTGGCAGTGAACGTGCGAATGGAGTTGCGCAGCGCTTCAACCGCGTCGTCATACAGACGCTCCAGTTGATCCAGCGCCTGTTCGGTGGTCAATCCGTTCCGTTGCGTATTCATAGATTCTCCTTCAGCAATTTGGACCGATTTGACCAGAGCATAGCGGATAAACCTCTCATCACGATGAAGAATCTGTGATCGACCGCATTCTGCACCATCACGGTGCTGGTAGGCGGCAAAAGGCTGGCTATGTTTATCAGGTGCAGGGAGGCCACATCGCACGTTTTCCGCCCGGCTGCGATGCCGCTGCAAAAAAATTGTCACCGATTGTCTTCTCTGGCGAGCTTTTTGCTTAAATTTCAACCGTGGTCGCACAGACCACACTGCTCTCGAAGTGTTTCAGATTGATTTCTCCCAGGCCGTGGTATGGCTCCGTTCCTGACCCGTTGAGGATTGAAAGCATGTCTTTGAAATTCATAAAACACCCATTGAAGGTGGTGATGGCAGGTTGTTTAAGCATGGCGTTCTACGCGCAGGCTGACATAAAGATTGGCGTGGCCGGTCCGTTTACCGGACCGAATGCTACGTACGGTACGCAATACTGGAAGGGCGCCAGCCAGGCCGCGGCGGACATTAACGCTGCGGGCGGCATAAACGGTGAAAAAATTGTGCTGGTGCAGGGCGATGACGCCTGCGAACCCAAGCAGGCGGTGGCCGTTGCCAACCGGCTGGTGGATCAGGACAAAGTGATGGCGGTGGTGGGCCATTTCTGCTCATCCTCGACCATGCCAGCCTCAGAGGTGTATGACGAGGCGGGCGTACTGGCGATTACGCCCGGTTCAACCAATCCACAAATCACCGAGCGCGGCATGAAAACCCTGTTCCGCATGTGCGGGCGTGATGACCAGCAGGGAACTATCGCCGCGAACTATATTCTCGATACGCTGAAAGCGAAGAAAGTGGCGGTGATCCACGACAAAGACACCTACGGTCAGGGGCTGGCGGATGCCACCAAAGCGGCGCTGGAGAAACGCGGCGTCAAAGAGGTGCTGTATGAGGGGCTGTCGCGCGGTGAAAAAGACTTTAACGCGCTGGTCACCAAAATCGGCGCGGTGAAACCGGATGTGGTCTATTTCGGTGGCTGCCATCCGGAGGCGGGGCCGCTGGTGCGGCAGATGCGCGAGCAGGGCGTTAATGCGGCCTTCTTCTCCGGCGACTGCATCGTGACGGAAGAACTGGTGACTGCCGCCGGCGGTCCGCAGTTCACTAAAGGCGTGTACATGACCTTCGGCAATGACCCGCGCACCATCGCGGATGGCAAAGCGGTGATTGAAAAATTCCGCGCCAGCGGTTTTGAGCCGGAAGGGTATACGCTGTACGCCTACGCCTCCATTCAGGCTCTGGCCGCCGCCTACAAAGCGGCAGGTAAAGACAATGCCAAAGCCAGCGACTGGCTGAAGGCCAACAGCGTTGACACCGTGATGGGCAAGAAGGCGTGGGACGAAAAAGGCGACCTTAAAGTCTCGGATTACGTGGTCTATCAGTGGGATGACAAAGGCAAATATCACCAGCTGTAATTCGCTCTGCGGCCCCGCGCGCAGCGGGGCCGTTCGCATCTGAGCGTGTCCTGTGCACGCCTTCCACCTGCGAGAGACAATATGGACGCCTTCTTTATACAGCAGCTGATTAACGGCCTGACGCTGGGCGCGGTCTACGGGCTGATCGCCATCGGCTACACCATGGTTTACGGCATTATCGGCATGATCAACTTCGCCCACGGCGAGGTGTACATGATCTCCGCCTATCTGTGTGCGATCGGGCTGGCGCTGCTCAGCTACTTTGGCATTCACTCCTTTCCACTGCTGATCTTTGGCACGCTGTTGTTCACTATCGTGGTCACCGCCGCTTACGGCTGGGCCATTGAGCGCATTGCCTATCGCCCGCTGCGCAATTCCACCCGGCTGGCACCGCTGATCTCTGCCATTGGCATGTCGCTGATCCTGCAAAACTATGTGCAGCTTAGTCAGGGACCGAATCAGCAGGGCATTCCCACCTTGCTCAGTGGCGTGCTGCGTATGGAGATCGACGGCGGCGTGGTGCAAATCACCTGGACCAAAGTGTTTATCCTGGTGGCAGCGCTGTGCGGGATGGCGCTGCTGACCTGGATTATCCAGTACACCAAACTGGGCCGTATCTGCCGTGCGGTCCAGCAGGATCGGCGCATGGCGTCGATTCTCGGTATCAATACCGACCGGGTGATTTCGCTGGTGTTTGTCATCGGCGCGGCGATGGCCGGGCTGGCCGGGGTGCTGGTTACCATGAACTACGGCACGTTTGATTTCTACGCCGGCTTCATTATCGGCATCAAAGCCTTCACCGCGGCGGTGCTGGGGGGCATCGGTTCGCTGCCCGGCGCGATGCTGGGCGGTTTGCTGCTGGGCGTGGCCGAAGCGCAGTTCGCCGGGCTGGTGAACTCTGATTACAAAGATGTGTTCTCGTTTTCGCTGCTGGTGGTGATTTTAATCTTCCGTCCGCAGGGACTGCTGGGCCGGCCGCTGGTCGCCAAAGTGTGAGGAAGCCAGAATGAATGCAATGACGCAAACAAGCGGCATCCGTCAGGTGCTGCTCGACACGCTGCTGGCCGGTGCCGTCGCGCTGGTGGTGTTCGGCCCGGTAGTGGGCGTGGTACTCAGCGGCTACAGTTTTACGCTGTCGCCGCTGCGCGTGGCGCTGCTGGTGGCGGTGGTGATGGCAGGACGTTTGCTGCTGGGGCTGTTTCTGCATACCGCCGTGGGGCGCCGTTTTCTGCGCAAGTTTGAGGGTAACGATGACGGCGTATACGTGCGTGAACCCGGGTACCGCTCGCGCCTGCGCTGGATAATACCGCTGCTGCTGGTTGTGGCCCTGGCGTTTCCGTTTCTCTCCAGCAAGTATCTGCTGACGGTGGCGATTCTCGGGCTGATCTACGTGCTGTTGGGTCTCGGGCTCAATATCGTGGTCGGCCTCGCCGGGCTGCTCGATCTGGGCTATGTGGCATTTTACGCCATTGGTGCTTACGGGCTGGCGCTGGGCTATCAGTATCTCGGGCTGGGTTTCTGGAGCATGATCCCCATCGCTGCGCTGCTGGCGGCATTGGCCGGTGCGCTGCTTGGCTTTCCGGTGCTGCGCATGCACGGTGACTATCTGGCCATCGTCACGCTCGGCTTCGGTGAAATTATCCGGCTGGTGCTGAATAACTGGCTGTCGTTCACCGGGGGGCCGAACGGCGTCTCGGTGCCGTCACCGACCTTTCTCGGCCTTGAATTCGCCCGCCGGGCAAAAGAGGGCGGCATACCGTACCACCAGTTTCTGCATCTCGATTACAACCCCAACATGAAGTTCATCTTTATCTACGTGGTGCTGGTAATGGTGGTGCTGCTGGTGCTGTTTATCAAGCACCGGCTGACGCGCATGCCGATTGGCCGGGCGTGGGAAGCGTTGCGTGAAGATGAAATCGCCTGTCGCGCCATGGGGCTGAATCACGTGCTGGTGAAGCTGTCGGCCTTTATGCTCGGCGCCTCAACCGCCGGTATTGCCGGGGTGTTTTTTGCCAGTTACCAGGGGTTCGTTAATCCCACCTCGTTTACCTTTTTTGAGTCCGCGCTGATTCTGGCTATCGTGGTGCTGGGCGGGATGGGCTCGACGCTCGGCGTAGTGCTGGCCGCGTTTGTGCTGACGGTGGCGCCCGAACTGCTGCGCAGCTTTGCCGAGTACCGCGTGCTGCTGTTTGGCATGTTAATGGTGCTGATGATGATCTGGCGTCCGCGCGGCCTGGTGCGCACCGCACGCGTCGGTGTGCCGCTGAGAAAAGGAGTACGCCATGAGTGATGCCATCCTGCAGGTTGATAACCTGATGATGCGCTTTGGCGGCATCAAAGCGCTGAATGATGTCAGTCTGCGCGTGGAGCGCGGCTCGGTCACCGCGCTGATTGGCCCCAACGGCGCGGGCAAAACCACGGTATTTAACTGCCTGACGGGATTTTATCGCGCCAGCGGCGGGCGCATCGTGCTCAATGCCCATCAGCGCAGCACCGATGTGATTCAGGTGCTGGGCCAGAAGATTCAGCCGGGTGACTGGCTGCGGCCGGCGCGGCTGGGCTCGCGTATCTGGTACAAGATGTTTGGCGGCGCACATCTGGTCAACCGCGCCGGTCTGGCGCGCACCTTTCAGAACATCCGCCTGTTTCGCGAGATGTCGGTGGTGGAGAACCTGCTGGTGGCGCAGCATATGCAGGTCAACCGTCAGCTGCTGGCCGGCATTCTCAATACCCGCGGCTATCGGGCAGCGGAGAGTCGCGCGCTCGATCGCGCTTTTTACTGGCTGGAGCGTGTTGATCTGGTCAGCAGTGCCAACCGGCTGGCCGGTACGCTCTCTTACGGCCAGCAGCGCCGGCTGGAGATTGCGCGCGCCATGTGCACCCGGCCGGAGCTGATCTGCCTGGATGAGCCCGCAGCGGGACTCAATCCGGTCGAAACCGAGGCGCTGAGCCAGATTCTGCATCAGCTGCGCGCCGATCACCGCATCAGCGTGCTGTTGATTGAACACGATATGCCGATGGTGATGCGCATTTCCGATCACATCGTCGTACTGGATCACGGTGACGTGATCGCCCAGGGCACGCCGCAGCAGATTCGACACGATGCGAAGGTGATCGCCGCTTATCTCGGCGCGGAAGAGGAGAGCGAGCATGGCTGAAGCAATGCTGGCGTTTGAACAGGTGGATGTGTTTTACGGCCCGGTGCAGGCGCTTAAGCAGGTGTCGCTGACCGTGGCGGAAGGGGAAACCGTGGCGCTGATTGGAGCCAACGGTGCGGGAAAATCCACGCTGCTGATGTCGATTTTTGGTCAGCCGCGCATTGCCAGCGGTGAAATTCGGCTGCGCGGAGAAGCCATCAGCCAGCGGTCGACCCATTTTATCGCCGCCAGCGGTATTGCCCAGGCGCCGGAAGGACGGCGCATCTTTCCGGATATGACAGTGGAAGAGAACCTGCTGATGGGCACGATCGCCATCGGCGAGCGCTACATGAAGCAGGATAAAGAACGCATGTACACGCTGTTTCCACGCCTGCTGGAGCGGCGGAAACAGCGGGCAATGACACTCTCCGGCGGCGAGCAGCAAATGCTGGCGATCGCCCGCGCGCTGATGAGCCGGCCGCGTCTGCTGCTGCTGGATGAACCCAGCCTCGGGCTGGCCCCGCTGGTGGTAAAGCAGATTTTCAGCATCCTGCGTGAGCTGACGCAGCAGGGCATGACGCTGTTTCTGGTGGAGCAGAACGCGCGCCACGCCCTGCAACTGGCGGATCGCGGTTATGTGATGGTCAATGGCGAAATTCGTCTGAGCGGCAGCGGCAGCGAACTGTTGCACAACGAAGAGGTGCGCAGCGCCTATCTGGGCGGCAGCGTCGGCGCGGGCGGGGAGTCAGCAAAAAGTTTGTAATAATGATTAAATGGTGACGGGAAACACTTTGCATAATCGTTAGCAGCCTATCATCATTATTACTCTACTTCTTAACCAAAGTGATTTGGTACTCCCTTGCAAAATCCTGGCGTAGCAGTAATGCGGGCGATCAGAAACACGGCGTGGTATCCCAAACGCCGTGCTTATCGCACGCTGTTGTGGCGTGAAATCACGCCACTGGCGGTGCCCATCTTTATTGAGAACCTGTGCGTGATGCTGATGGGGGTTCTCAGTACCTTTCTGGTGAGCTGGCTGGGCAAAGAGGCGATGGCGGGCGTGGGGCTGGCCGACAGCTTCAACATGGTGATCATCTCCTTTTTTGCCGCCATCGATCTCGGCACCACGGTGGTGGTGGCATTCAGCCTGGCCAAACGCAACGGCAAGCGTGCGCGTGCGGCGACGCGGCAGTCGCTGGGATTGATGACGGTGCTGGCGTTTGTGCTGGTCATCGCCATCGAGTTCTGGGGGCATCTGATTGTTGATGTGATTGCCAGTAACGCCGAGCCGCAGGTCAAAGAGCTGGCGCTCAGTTATCTGCAAACCTCCGCGTGGAGCTATCCGGCGGCGGCGATTGCGCTGATAGGCAGCGGCGCGTTACGCGGTGCCGGCAACACTAAAATTCCGATGCTGATTAACGGCGGCATGAATATCCTGAATATCATCATCAGTAGCGTGCTGATCTACGGTGCGCTCGGCTGGGAAGGGATGGGATTTGTCGGTGCCGGGCTGGGATTAACCATTTCACGCTATATCGGCGCGGCGGCGGCCATTTACGTGCTGTATCGCGGCATCAGTCCGGCGCTGAAAATCACGCTGGCCAGCTATTTCCGCCGCTGGGATCGCAACATCCTGATGGAAGTGCTGGGGATTGGCGTACCGGCCAGTATCGAATCAGTACTGTTTAACGGCGGCAAACTGCTGACGCAGATTTTTGTCGCTGGCATGGGCACCAATGAGATCGCCGGTAACTTCATTGCCTTCTCCATCGCCACGCTGATCAACCTGCCGGGCAACGCGCTGGGTTCGGCGTCGACCATTATCACCGGCAGGCGGCTGGGGAAAAATCAGGTGATGCAGGCGGAGCGGCAGATCAAGCACGTATTCTGGCTGGCGATGATTGGGCTATGTACGCTGGCGTTTATCACCGTGCCGCTGGCGGGCACGCTGGCGCGATTCTACACCCGCGATCCGCAGGTGATTGAGGTAACCAAACACCTGATCTGGCTGAATGCCGCCTTTATGCCTATCTGGACCGCCTCCTGGGTACTGCCGGCCGGGCTAAAAGGCGCGCGCGACGCACGGTACACCATGTATGTATCGATGTTCAGTATGTGGGGCGCGCGCGTGGTAGCCGGTTATCTGCTGGGTATAGTGCTGGGCATGGGGGTGATTGGCGTCTGGCTCGGTATGTTCCTCGACTGGACGGTGCGCGGTATCTGTTTCTGGTGGCGTTTGACCAGCGGCAAATGGCTGAACAATTACCGCAAAATGCTCGCGAAGAGCAGTGGCCCACAGGGCTGAGGAATCCCCACAAAAAGACAGGCACAGGGTTTTGTGATCGGGTTATTGCGCCAGCAAAAACAGATCGCACCCTATGCCTGCCATACCCGGCCCCGCCTCAAGCCGCACGGCTATTTTCGGACTGACCGCTGCCTTTCCGCTGGCAACCTAACTCAGCGCTTTCGTGAATTCGAACGTGATGCGACAACTGTGCGCCTTGCCAGTAAACCTAAAAAATTTTTTTAATTTCCTTAAGAATTGTCTTTATTGCGCCGTCCTGAAAATGAGAGCTTTCTTAGTGCGATGGGTGTAGAGATGATGGCAGTCAACTGGCAGACAATAGATAAGGTTGTATACATCAACCTGAACAAACGCAAGGATCGCAGGGTACGTATCGCTCGTCAATTAAAAGCAATTGGCGTACCACGTGAAAAGATTGTCCGTTTTGAGGCTATTGAAGAAGCGCCAGGCTATATCGGCTGTATTAAATCACATATTCTCGTGCTGCAAATGGCTCAGCAAAACGGCTGGAAAAATGTATTGATTCTGGAAGACGATATGGTTTTCCATGATGATATTCAGACCAAACAGCGAATTGATCTATTTCTCTCCTCTTTACAGCAGATCAACTGGCATGTCGCGCTGCTCGCTGCCCACTATGATAACGTCGTGCCGTTAAAAAGTGTGGATTATATTGTTAAGCCGCAATATGCATGGTGCGCTTGCGCTTACATTGTGAACGGTGATTACTACGCCACCCTCATTGATAATTATGCAGAAAGCTTGCAGGGGTTGCTGGCGGGTGGCGTTCCTCAGTGCTGGGCTTTAGATGTACGCTGGAATAGTTTGATAAAACGTGACCGCTGGTTGGGTATCTTTCCCAATGCGGGCTATCAGGCCGCTGATAAAAGTGATATCGAAAAACAACCTGTTGATTATCGAGCGCATTTCGCTAAAAAATTAGAAGAAATAGTCTGGCCAGCCTATCAACCTGGCGAAGAAAAGATAAAAGTGGATATCTTTTTCCAGTGGGCCCCCGGCTGGACTAACTTTGAGTCGGTATATCGCGCTATGCAGGCCAAACCGCATTTTGATTGTCAGATTATCCTTGCGCCCTATTTCAGTCGGGGCGCAAAAGCACCGGATTACACTGCACAGCGTGATTTATTAAATGATAAGGGTATCCGGTATACCGAGTATCACGAGTATGAGATTACGGCGCGTAAGCCGCATGTGGTTTTTTTACAAAATCCTTATGATGATGCACGTCCCAATGAACTGCAAAGTTTGACGCTTAATCGACGCAATATTTCTATCGCCTATATTCCTTATGGATTAGATATGGGTGATGGTGAGAGAAACCGTGTTTATCAGTATAATCTTCCCTGTCAAAATGTTGCCAGGTGGGTATTCGTTCGCTCTCAGCGGCATAAAGATGAGTTTGCTAAATATTGCGGAAATGGCAATCATCACGTCTATGTTAGCGGACATCCAAAGCTAGATAACTATCCATCACGCTTTGGCGTCCAGACGGATGGCAAAGTTAATAAAGGCAAGCCAACGCTATTATGGGCGCCGCATTTCGTCATGCCTGATGATGAAAAGATGTGGTCTACGTTTAATTTATATACACAGGCAATGCTCGATATCATCAAACGTGATGACGTCAATTTGATTATTCGGCCACATCCGCTTTTTAAACAATTTCTGGATATTCGTAAAGAGCGCGGAACACACAGCGAAACTGCTCAGAACTGGCAAATGCTGCGCGAATACTCTCATCTCAAATCACATGTGGAGTGGGATTTTTCTGCAGATTATCGCTACGCCTTTTCACAATCAGATGCGCTGATGGCAGATGCAGGATCGTTTTTGCTGGAGTATTTACCTTCGCGTAAGCCAATCCTTTTCCTGACTCATGAAAATTGCCTCGGTATTAACAGTAGCGCTGAATTTATTTATGACGCTTATGACGTTGCGAATGAATCCGCAGATATTAAAACTTTCGTTGATAATCTTGTTTCAGGCAAGGATCCCATGCGTGATAAGCGACTGCAGGTTTTACGTGATGAACTTCATATGCCAGAGCAGGGCGCAGGCAGTGAGATTGTAAAAATCATTGAAAAAACCCTTATGCCCGCTGGAGTTCATCACAATGTCTTCTAAACGCGCCGCAATATTACTGGTTGCTGGTCAGGGAACGAGAATGGGGCATCTGACCCTGAATTATCCTAAATGCTTGCTGCCGGTCGGTGAAATCACCGTGCTGGATACGTTGCTGACTGAGCTGTTAAAATGCGGCGAGCGTGAAATTGTACTGGTTACCGGTCATCAGTCATCAGTTGTAGAACGCTGGATTAAAGATAATTATGCTGATGCTAATATTAAGTTAGCGCACAATGATAATTATAAAAATGATGTCAACATATTATCCGTTGAAAAAGGTGTCAGCGCGCTTAATCATCCTGAATATGGCTATACAATTATCGAAACGGATGTTCTGCTGGATCCACGTGTATGGCCGCGGTTAATGCAAGCTGAAATGGGCAGTGACAGTTTTTGGCTCACCCATGGTTATTACAACTCTTGCCTTACTGGCGGTATTGTCGAAGCCAGTAAAGCTGAACCTGCTATAAAGAAAATTGCCTATGTGCCCGATTACGACTCCGCATTTGATGGCTGGATGAAAATGGTCGGCTTGCTAAGTGTCTCTCCGGAACAGGTGGAAAACGATCGACGCCTGCGGCAGACGTTTTTACAGACAAGTACCCAGCAATATTACATGGCACCCTGGATTGTACACCGCTCTTGCTTACCCTGCCGTGCTGTAGATATTACGGATTTGTTTGCAAGATCTTTCAACGAAGAAGTCGATTACCGGCAGGCGGTTGCGGATTATCATTTATTATTAGAAAATTTTGAGGCACTAAAATGAATGTAGAGTTTTTTGAACCACAAAAATTGCGCCATATTGAAAAGTTCAGTTCACGTCGCGTTGAATGGTTGCGTGATAAAATTCTTCACGAAGGCGTATGGGTAAAACCTCTGGCGCTTGATCTACACCATAATCTGGTACTGGACGGCCAGCACCGTATGGAAGTCGCGCTCAGTCTGGGACTAAAAAGAGTGCCGGTCGTACGATTTGATTACGCCTCGGTGCCATTAAGATCGTTGCGCGAAAATCATCAATTTGACTGGCAGGAAGTGGCGAGACGTGCATTAATTAATGACATCTACCCTTATAAAACGGTAAAGCATGATTTCGTTGTACCCATGCCGGTATGTCAATTTTCGCTGCAGGAGTTAGGCTATCATGGTTGAAAATGCCATCATTCTGGCCGCCGGCAGAAGCCTGCAACTGGATGGTAAAAATAAAGTTTTAATTCGCCATCCCAAAACGCGGAAAACGATTCTCGACTATGCTATTGATGCCTTTCATGGGAAAAAAATCACCGTAGTGATTGGCTTTGGTGCGTTACAGATTATGGAGTCCTACCCTGATCTGAATTACGTTATCAATGACAACTGGGCAACGACTAATAATGCAATGAGTCTGGGACTGGCCCTGAATCAGATTAATAGCCCCACGTATGTTGTCTCGGGAGATATGTTTTTTTCTCCTCAACTTATCAATGAAATGGATCACGCTGAGGGAAATCTCGTTTTGACTCACCAGCGGCATAATCGCATGCTGACCTCCATTCATTGTGACGTTAATCGCCAGGGCATCGTGGAGGAGACGTATCTGGGACCGATACGCGCCGCAGAGCACCCTGAGGCTATGGGTCTGTTTAAAGTCAGTGACATGGCACTCCTGAGTCAGTGGCATAAGCAATGCCTGCGTTATGGTAATTTGTATGCCGCCCAAACGTTACCGTGTCAGAAAACGACAGCACTCTACGCTCACGACCTGGGGGCGCATGCATTTAATGAAATTAATACGCTGGCAGATTACTGGCGTCTGATGCAGGAGGATCACGGTTAATGATACGAGCTATTACGCTGGGCTTGCCTTACTCCGCTATTTCCGACGGGCATTCTGAGTCACGTTTACATCACTTTCGCACGTTAGTAATTGATAAACTCCAGTCTCGTCGTTGGCCACTGCGAACATTACGTTTAACCCTGCCACCATTGAATGATCGTGATGAAGATGAGATTTATACCCTGCCAGCACGAATAAATTCAATCAATGCGTTGGCTGAAAGACTTGATATTCGTTGGTTTTGCTTACCGCTGGACTTAACGCATGGCGATAATTACCGCGGACGGTTAGATGCCGCGTTTGCTTTACTCTTCAGGCAACCGCGTATGTTTCTGAATCTGATGGTTGCCGATGAGCAGGGTATAAATATTCGAGCCAGCCATGACGTTGCCCGTTTCATGTTACAGGTAGCACATCGCAGTAATAATGGCTTTGATAATTTTCGCCTGGGTGCCTCATTGCGCTGTCCACCAAATGCCCCGTTTTTTCCCTTTTCCCGGCATGAAGGTGAGACACTGAAGTTTAGTTTTGCCCTCGAAACTACCGATATTGCTTTGGAATTGAGTGAGCAGGTGCGGGAAGGCAACATGCTGCTGGCGGACTTTGCTGACCAGTTTATTCTTCGACTCTGCGCACGCTTACGCGAAATTGATGCATTCGGTCATGAGCTGGCGTCTGATTCAGGGCTTGACTATGCCGGTCTGGATGCCTCACTGGCGCCTTTTCCGGATGGCAGTATTTCTGTCGGCAGGTTAGTTGAAAATCTTGGTGCGCGTCCTGGTGGCGTTCAGGGATCACTCTTTATAACCAGTATTCTGACGAATGCGATTAAAAGCGCAGTCGCAATCAGTGGTGCTCGCGCAACGGGTTTCAATGGCGTCATGTTCTCAGTACTGGAAGATGATGCCCTGGCGAGTACCAATAATCGTCGTGCATTAAGCATTGATACGCTTAATGCATGGTCAACTGTTTGTGGTTGTGGATTAGATATGCTTCCGGTGCCAGGTTCGACTCTGCCTGAAGATATAGCCGCGATTATTCTTGATACGGCTGCACTCGCGGTGCGGTTAACGAAACCGCTCGGTGTACGTTTATTACCTATTCCTGGCGGAGAGGTAAATGAATTTACACGCTTTAATTATGACTTCCTCTGCAACAGCCGCATTATGAGTGTCGCGAAAAGTGATGTTGATTTTTCTGCTGATAATGAACGCTGGACGTATCGCTAAAATCAGGCTTAATGAAATGTTAGATGCAAAAAAAGTGAAGAATTTTTGGGATCGTCGAGCGGATAATTACAATAAATTATCGTTAGAAAGTTTAGCAAACCTGGAAAACGATCCAAAGTTTCTCGATATTAAAATTCGCACAGAGATGCAAAAAGTTTTTGCCTGGTTGCCTGACCTGACAGGGAAAACGGTACTTGATCTCGGCGCCGGGGTCGGGCAGTGGGCTTTTCGTTTTCAGCATGAGGGCGCAAAAAAAATCACCGCTGTAGAGTTTTCAGCTGCAATGATTGAAGTGGGTAAGCTTGAAGCCAGCAAACGCAATATTGATAATGTCGATTTCATTCTTTCATCTGCCGAGAATTATTGTAGCCAAGAGCAGTACGATGTCATTTTCATATCTGGCCTGATGATCTACCTTAATGATGAGCAAGCTGAAAAATTGTTAGGTAATTTGCGTGCTTACAGTAAACCAGAAAGCACTATATTATTGCGTGATGGTACGGGTGTCGGTGAAAGATTCGAAATCAATAACCGCTATTCTGCGAATCTGCAAGCAGAGTATTCGGCTACATATCGAACTGCTGAGCAATACGAAGACCTATTTGCGCGACATGGTTTCAGCTTAACCAGGAGTGAAAATATGTTCCCTGAAGGTCATATGCTTAATAAGTATCCTGAAACCCGATTACGCCTTTATCACTTTGAGCAAAAAAATGATTAATATCTCACCTCTCTATGACGATGTTAGCTGGCCGGCAGATGAAGGTGTTTTAGGCGTCGTAGGCGTAGCCCCCTGGGCAACACTGGATTTTTGCCAGCAGCTGTATGGCCTGGTTCAGGCAGATAAAGAGTGGCAATATCCGCGACTTATTATTGATAATAATAGTAAAATCCCCAGCCGCGGGCGTCATTTGCAACTGGGTGAACGTGATCCTTCTCCCTGGATCCACGCAACTATTACAGAACTCGCTGCTGCGGGTGCGACGGTTGCCGTTGTGCCTTGTAATACCGCTCACCTCCTTTGGTCGCGCTGGAGCAAGGACGTAGCTATTCCGGTTATTAATATTATTGATGCCACACTTGAGCATATTGCGCCTCAGGGCAAGCGGGTCGTTGTGCTCGGTTCGCAAATGTTGTACCAGAGCAGGCTGTATCAGGATGCGCTTACGCAACAGCACGCCGAGATCGTCAATGTAGCTGCATCCACCCAACAGCTAGTGACACGCTGTATTAACGAGATAAAAGCCACAAAAAGCGTGTCTGAACTATCAATGCGCCAGTTAGCGGACGCCGTAAATAGCTGGAAGCAACAGGGTGCTACGCACATTATTCTGGCTTGCACAGAGTTGAGTTTGTTAAAACACAGCGCGATCTGGCAGGAAATGACGTTAATTGATTCGAGCGAAGCTCTCGCGCGTGCCGCTTTGCGCGCCATATCATTTCGCCGCCTGCGTGATTAAGGCGGACGAATTATTTCCACGACGAAGGGCCACTTATCTCATTAATTTTCCCGCCCCCGGGCCTGTGAAAATCCTGCTTTGATTTTCCCCCGGGCGGGGTAAACACCAATTTGTATCACACTGTATCTCCCGCCACACAGCACACACGCCGTTGCATAACCCGCCAGTCTGTACATATCCGCTATACATCGCCGTGGTCTTCTGTACGCATCAACCGAATGCATGGAGATACCACGATGTTAACCCGACTGTTTATTTCAACGTTACTGATGGGCGCCTCTGCGACCTGCGCCTGGGCGGAGCGACTGAGCGCTGCTGACGTGCTCGGCCCGGCGGCCGTGGCGCCACTGGATCATCCCCAGCCGCCTGCGCGATTAATTGTCGATGCGCCGCTGGCCGGACCGCTGCGCAAGGGCGCGGTGTTTATCCAGTACCGGGCAGAAAACCTGCGCATCGAGCCAGTGTTTGGTCAGGAAGCGCTGAAAATCACGCCGCGCATCGGCCACATTCACGTCATCGTGGATGACAACCCGTGGCACTGGGCGGACACCAGCGGTGAGCCAGTGATTCTGGTCGGTCTGCCTGTCGGGCCCCACAAGGTTACCCTTATTCTTGCCGATCCCATGCATAAACCGATCGACAGCAAAACCATCACTTTTAACGTGCCCGTACAGATTGCACCGCACTGATGACCCGGAGATAAATTATGAAAACACTGTTACGTCAGACTCTGCTGGCAACGCTGGTTCTCACGGCGGCAGGCACCGCGTTTGCCGCCTCCCCGGCCTCACACGATTACGCCGCTGACTTCAGCCACGTTCAGCAGATCAATGCGGGCGTACTGAACACAGGCTATGTGGACATCGGTCCGCGTGACGGCCAGGCGGTGATTTTGCTGCACGGCTGGCCGTACGATATCCAGAGCTATGCTCAGGTGGCACCGGCGCTGGCGGCAAAAGGGTATCGGGTGATCGTGCCGTATCTGCGCGGCTTCGGCAGCACGCGTTTCCTGTCGGATAAAACGCCGCGTAACGGCCAGCCTTCGGCAATCGCAGCGGACGTCGTGGCGCTGATGGATGCGCTCAATATCAAGCAGGCCGTGCTGGGCGGCTTTGACTGGGGCGCACGCACGGCGGACATCGTCGCGGCGCTATGGCCTGAACGGGTAAAATCGCTGGTGTCGGTCAGCGGCTATCTGATCAGTAGCCAGCAGCTGGGTAAAAAACCGCTGCCGCCACAGGCGGAACAGCAGTGGTGGTATCAGTTCTATTTCGCCACTGAGCGCGGTCAGCAGGGGTATGCCGCCCATACACACGACTTTGCGAAACTGATCTGGCAGCAGGCATCGCCCGGCTGGAAATTCAGTGATGCCACCTTTAATCAGAGCGCCAAAGCGCTGGATAATCCGGATCAGGTGGCGATCACTATCAGCAACTACCGCTGGCGCCTGGGCCTGGAAAAAGGCGAGCAAAAATATGCCGCTTATGAGAAAACATTAGCCACATTACCGGCAATTCGCGTCCCCACTATCACCATCGAAGGGGATAATAACGGGGCGCCGCACCCGGCACCGGAGACGTACCGCACCAGGTTCAGCGCCAGCTACCAGCATCGCACCTTCACGGGCAATATCGGACACAATCCGCCAGCGGAAGCACCGCAGGCGTTTGTGCAAGCCGTTGAGGATGCGGCCGCACTGTAGCGGAGTAATTCACGACCCGGACCGGCCATCGCGTGCCGGTCTTTTTTGCATAAGTGGCTGACAGGAGGCTGTTTTGGAGCACGTTGATCACATTCTGGTGGTGGATGATGACCGGGAGATCCGCGAACTGATAACCGACTATCTGATTAAGTCCGGTTACCGCGCCACCGCTGCGGCCAATGGCCGCGAAATGCGCGCCGTGCTGAGCAGCAGCCTGGTGGATCTGGTGGTGCTGGATATCATGATGCCGGGTGACGATGGCCTGACGCTGTGCCGTCAGTTGCGCAGCGATCCCCGGCAGAACCTGCCGGTACTGATGCTTACTGCCCGCAGCGAAGAGACCGATCGCATTCTCGGGCTGGAGATGGGTGCGGATGATTACCTGATCAAACCCTTTGTGGCGCGTGAGCTGCTGGCGCGCATCAAAGCGATCCTGCGCCGTACCCGGGCGCTGCCGCCGAATTTACATATTACCGGGGCCGGCCGCATCATTGCCTTTGGCGAGTGGCAGCTGGATACCTCCGCGCGCCATCTGCTGGACAGCGACGGCGTGATTGTGGCGCTGAGTGGCGCAGAGTACCGCCTGCTGCGCGTGTTTCTCGACCATCCGCAGCGCGTGCTGAATCGCGATCAGCTGCTCAACCTGACGCAGGGCCGCGACGCGGAGCTGTTTGAACGCTCGATCTGCTGGTTAGCCGGCTGCGCCAGCGGTTACGCGAAGATGCCCGTGAACCGGCCTACATCAAAACGGTACGCAGCGAAGGTTACGTACTGGCGAGCACGGTGGTGATCAAAGAGGCGCATCAATGAGGCTATGGCCGCGATCGCTGCTGTCACGCCTGCTGATTATCGTGTTGGGCGGGCTGCTGCTGGCAAATACTCTCACGCTGGCAAGCCTGCTGATTGAACGCATGAGCAGCGCTAAAAGCGTGATGCTGGGCAACCTGGAGTACGATGTGGCGACCAGCGTGGCAATCCTCGATCGCCTGCCGGCGGACGAGCGTCCGGGCTGGCTGGCGAAGCTGGCGCGCGGCAACTATCGCTACAGTCTGTCGCCGGGCGAAGCGGGGCCGTATCCCTCCAGCTGGCGCACGCGCGACGCGGTACGCTCACTGCAGGAGACGCTTGGCGGGCGCTATCAGATGAGCATTCATGCGATTCCGGGGCCGCGGGAGCATATTCAGGTGCATCTGACGCTGCATGACGGCGCGCCGCTCACGCTCGATCTCTGGCCGCGCATGCCGGCGATTGCGCGCTGGCTGCCGCTGGTGCTGATGGGGCAGCTCCTGCTGCTGCTGTGCTGCGCATGGCTGGCGGTGCGGCAGGTGGTGCGGCCGTTTGTGCGCTTTACCCAGGCGGTGGATGCGCTCAAACCGGCCGCCAGCCACGCACAGCTGATGGCAGAGAACGGCCCGGATGAAGTGCAGCAGGCGGCGCGTGCGTTTAACGCTATGCAGCTGCGGATTCAGGATCACCTCAAAGCGCGTGCGCAAATCCTCGCGGCCATCTCCCACGATCTGCAAACCCCGATCACGCGCATGAAGCTGCGGGTGGAGATGGCGGAGCAGCCTGAGCTGCGCGAAAACTGCTGAGCGATCTCGATAACATGAGCCGCCTGGTGCGCGAGGGCATCGCTTATGCACGCTCATCGGAAGTGCTGGAGGAGAAGCGCCAGAGCGTCAGCCTCAACGCGCTGCTGGATAGCGTAGTCTGTGACTATCAGGATGTCGGTAAAGCGGTGAACTTTGTGCCGTGCACAGGTCATGACACCTTCGCCGTGCGGCCGCAGGCACTCCGGCGCATCATGACCAACCTGATAGATAATGCGCTCAAGTTTGGCGGCGAAGCGGAGGTTGAACTCTGTTCACCCCAGGGTGACAGCGTGGAGATTCGGGTGCGTGATAACGGGCCCGGCATCCCGGAGGAGGCGTTACAGGCGGTGCTGGAGCCCTTCTACCGCGTGGAGAGTTCGCGCAATCGCCACACCGGCGGGACCGGGCTCGGCCTGGCGATCGCCACCCAGCTGGTGAGCCAGATGGCGGGTAGCCTGCAGTTGCGTAACCGGGCAGCTGGCGGGCTGGAAGCGTGCATCATCCTGCAGCAGCAGGATATGTAACCTGATGTATCTGCCTGCCCGCTACACACATAACCCGACAAAACGGCGTTTCCCCGACACAGCCTGAACACATGCGGTGGATGTAATAGACGTACTACCGGACGCGCAGACGTTTATCCACCGTATGAGGTTCTTTATGACACTGCTTATCGCTTTTCTTGCCGGGATGCTGACGCTGCTCAGCCCCTGTACCTTACCGATTATTCCTTTTGTATTTGCCAGCGTACGCGGCCGTCGCGGACAGCTGCTGGCGCTGCTGAGCGGCATGGTCCTGATGTTCACGCTGGTGGCGCTGCTGGTATCGCTTACCAGCCACTGGGTCAGTCAGGTCACCAGCATTGGTCGCGACCTGGCGCTGTTGTTCCTGGCGATAGTCGCACTGACGTTAATCTCCACGCGCATCGCCCAACGCGTTACCCGGCCGTTTGTCGCGCTGGGTAATCGCCTCAACGATGCCAGCCAGCGGCGAAGCGGGGTGCTCGCCGCGCTGCTGGCGGGCCTGGCAACCGGTCTGCTGTGGTCGCCCTGTGCCGGACCGGTGCTGGGCGCGATCCTCAGCCTGGCCGTCGTGGGCGATCATCCCCTGTCGGTTGGCGTGTTGCTGCTGGCGTATGGCAGCGGTGCCGCGCTGATGCTGGCGCTGCTCTATTTCGCCGGACGATCGCTGGTGGCGCGACTGCGTCCGGGGCTGGCGATGAGTGCGCGGCTGCGTCAGGCGGCGGGCGTGCTGATGCTCGCCTCGGTGGGCGTGATTGTTACCGGCTCACAGAGCCAGCTGCAGGCAGCGCCCGCTTTTGCCCTGAACCTGGAGCAGCAGCTGAGCCAGTGGCTGACCACGCCGGCACCCAAAGTACGCCTGGAGCCGGTTAGCCAGCCGCAAACCAGCAGCGCGTTGCCGTCGCTGGAGGGGGGCACAGCGTGGCTGAACGGGGCGCCGGTGACGCCTGCCACGTTAAAGGGCAAAGTGGTACTGGTCGATTTCTGGACCTGGGATTGCATTAACTGCCAGCATACGCTGCCATACGTGCGCGACTGGGCCAGTAAGTACCAACGTGACGGGCTGGTCGTTGTGGGGGTGCACACGCCGGAGTACCCGTGGGAGCGGGATGAAAAGGCGCTGAAGCGCGCGATTACGCGCTGGCAGCTGCCCTACACCGTAGTGGCGGATAACCACTACAGCATCTGGAACCGTTTTGGTAATCAGTACTGGCCCGCGCACTACATCTTTGATGCACACGGACAGCTGCGCTACACCGCGTTTGGTGAAGGCAACTATGAAGAGCAGGAGAGGGTGATTCAGCAGTTGCTGAAAGAGGCGCGTGCATGACAGCTCAGGCGGCCCGCCCGGGCCGCCACTGCTTCTCATTTAGGTTGTGGTTCGCGGGGGATGACGTTGAAAGCCGGGGGTTTCACAGGGACTATCAGGTAAACAGCGTGCGGCATTGCCGGGGACCTCCCAGCCCGTAAGGTCACCCTGCAGAGTGACCGTCATGGCGCAGCCACCCTTATCACCCCGATATGCAAAATGCAGTAATCCTACGCATAACTTGTCGTTTGGTTCCGCGTCCAGGCTGGGGTTTACTGTCAGCGTTAACCTTTTTTGGAGAAGCTGACAATGAAGAAGATCCTGCAGCAGTGGCTGGCGCGTCTGGCAGCCAGCAAAGCCGCCACCCCTGACGGGCGCGAATTCGACCCCGGTGAGCATATCGATCTGCTGATCCCGATCAGCCAGCTGTACGGCGTGGAGTTTCATCCTTCCGTGTATCGCTACTATGAACGATAACCGCCGCCACCAGCGCATGCGCTATTGCTACTGGAATGAACTGTGCACGCCAGACTAAAAACCCGCTCACGCCGAGCGGGTTTTTTTATGCTGTTTACCCGCCTGATGAAAAAATTGCCGTAACCTCCCGCCGGTTTGTTCAATTGTATTGATTTCGTAATTTTAACGTAAAGAAAAGTATTCCCAAGCGGCAGCGCGCGTGTAAGAATATAAAGGTAAATGATAACCATTGGCGTTATCATTTAGGTGTTGTCTGGGAAAACCGTGTTGATTCAGTGCTATGCCTGAATGGCAGGTGCGGTTAAGACAATGAGTGCGTTAATAACGATAAGAAACTCACCTTTTAACATGGATAAAAATCGCCAGCTGCCGTTTGGTAGCTTCAATTCGCTGACCCTGTTCACCGGGCTTTGTATTGGTATTTCGCCGGCTGCGGCGCTGGGGGCCGATAACTCCGGCAAAAAATCTGATGATACGCTGGTGGTTGAAGCGCGCACGCCGTCGCTGTACGCGCCAAATGCCTCGGCCGATCCCAAATTTACCCGTCCGCTGGTGGATACCACCCGCACCATGACGGTGATTCCGGATCAGGTTATTAAAGATCAGGGCGTCACCAATCTGACCGACGCGCTGAAAAACGTGCCGGGCGTCGGGGCGTTTTATGCCGGGGAAAACGGCAGCTCAACCACCGGCGATGCGGTGTACATGCGCGGTGTCGATACCTCCAACAGCATTTACGTTGATGGCATTCGCGACATCGCCAGCGTCACGCGTGACACCTTCAACACGCAGCAGGTGGAGGTGATCAAAGGGCCTTCCGGCACCGATTATGGTCGCAGCGCGCCATCCGGCTCGATCAATATGATCAGCAAACAACCGCGGCTGGATACCGGGCTTGACGCGTCAGTCAGCGCCGGCAGCGCGTGGATGCGCCGCGGCACGCTCGATTACAACCAGGCAATCAACGACAATGCGGCGTTTCGCCTTAACCTGATGGGTGAGAAAACCCATGATGCGGCGCGCGACAACATCCAGAACGAGCGATATGGCGTCGCGCCTTCGCTGGCGCTGGGGCTGGACACCGCAACGCGGCTGTACGTCAACTATTTACACGTCCACCAGAACAACACACCGGACGGCGGTATTCCGACCGTTGGCCTGCCAGGCTATTCGGCACCGTCTGCCGCGTATGCTGCGCTGAACAATTCCGGCAAGGTCGCCACCAGCAACTACTACGGCACCGATTCTGATTTCGACAAGTCGACCACCGACAGTGCCACGCTGCGCTTTGAACACGATTTGAGCGATAACACCACGCTGCGCAACACCACGCGCTGGTCGCGGGTGAAGCAGGAGTATCTGCTGACGGCGGTGATGGGCGGAGCCAGTAACATTACTGCACCCAACCCGAACGATGTTGGCAGCTGGCGCTGGTCGCGCCTGGCAAACACTAAAGATATCAGCAACCGTATTCTCACCAACCAGACCAATATCACCTCGAAATTTGCCACCGGTTCCGTCGGGCATGATGTGAGTGCCGGGGTAGAGTTCACGCGTGAAAACCAGACCACCTATGGCGTCAACGCGCTGACCCCGCCTGCGGTGAATATCTACCATCCCATCAGCAGCATTTCGATTGGCGGTCTGGACCGCAACGGTGCGAACGCTAACGGGCAGACTGACACGTTTGGCATCTATGCATTTGATACGCTGGCGATTACCTCTGACTTTGAGCTGAACGGCGGCATTCGTCTCGACAACTATCACACCGAGTACGACAGCGCGACGGCCTGTGGCGGCACCGGACGCGGCGCGCTGGCTTGTCCGGCGGGCGTGGCGCGTAATACGCCGGTGACCACGGTGGACACGGCGAAATCCGGCAATCTGGTGAACTGGAAAGCGGGGGCGCTCTATCGTCTGACCGAACAGGGCAACCTGTATGTGAATTACGCCATCTCCCAGCAGCCACCGGGTGGCAGCAGCTTCGCGCTGGCGGCGGGTGGCAGCGGCAACAGCGCCAACCGTACTGATTTTAAACCGCAGAAGGCCAAATCCAGCGAAGTGGGCACCAAGTGGCAGGTGCTGGACAAGCGGCTGCTGCTGAACGCCGCACTGTTCCGCACCGACATCGAAAATGAGGTCGATGCCAATGATGACGGCACTTACTCGCAAACCGGCAAGAAGCGCGTGGAAGGCTATGAACTCTCAGCAACCGGCAACATAACGCCAGACTGGGAAATCATTGCCGGTTACACCATGCAGCACGCGTCGGTGCGTGAAGGTGCCAGCGTGGCGCAGGATGGCTCATCCGCGCTGGCCTATACGCCGAAGCACGCCTTTACGCTGTGGACCAACTATCAGGCCACTGATGCGTTGTCGGTGGGCGCGGGCGCACGTTACGTTGGCAGCCTGCGTCGCGGCAGCGATGGGGCCGTGGGCACGCCGGATCACACCGAAGGCTACTGGGTGGCTGACGCGAAGCTTGGGTATAAGGTCAACAATAACCTCGACCTGCAGCTCAACGTGTATAACCTGTTTGATACCAACTATGTGGCATCGATCAACAAGAGTGGCTACCGCTATCATCCGGGCGAGCCGCGTACCTTCCTGTTGACGGCTAACGTGCATTTCTGATGGTCAACCGTGGGGCGTTCGCGCTCCACGCTTAATGGCGAGAACTACGCGATGATGTATCACATTCCTGCCGTGCTTAACGCTGAACAGCTGGCGCACTTTACCGCACAGCTGCAGCAGGCTGACTGGGTTGACGGACGGGCGACGGTCGGCAGCCAGGGCGCGACCGTAAAAAATAACCAGCAGATTGACACCGGCACGCCACTTTACGATCGGCTGCAGGCTGCAGTGCTTCAGGCACTGAATAGCCATCCGCTATTCTTTGCCGCCGCGCTGCCGCGCACGCTTTCTGCGCCGCTGTTCAACCGGTATCAGCAGGGGGAAACCTACGGTTTTCACGTTGACGGTGCGGTGCGCCACAATGGCGCGGCCGGCTGGATGCGTACCGATCTCTCCGCCACGCTATTTCTGTGTGAACCCGACAGCTACGAGGGCGGGGAACTGGTGATCGAGGATACTTACGGTCAGCACCGCGTAAAACTGCCGGCGGGCGACCTGGTGCTTTATCCCTCCAGCAGCCTGCACTGCGTCACGCCGGTCACGCGCGGCGCGCGGGTCGCCTCGTTTTTATGGATTCAGTCGATGGTGCGCGATGATAAGCAACGCGCGATGCTGTTTGAACTGGACCGCAACATTCAAAGCCTGAAAGCGCGCCACGGTGACAGCGAAGAACTGCTGTCGCTGCTGAATATGTACCACAACCTGCTGCGCGGCTGGACGGAAGTTTAGCCGTCACGCAACAACAAAAAGCCCGCTCAGGTTTCCCTGAGCGGGCTTCTTTAAATCTGGCTCCTCTGACTGGACTCGAACCAGTGACATACGGATTAACAGTCCGCCGTTCTACCGACTGAACTACAGAGGAATCGTTGGAACGAGGCGAATATTAATGGCAGCCCCTGTGGGTGTCAACCGCTAAAAACACATTTGTATTCAACTGGCTAGCAAAGCGGCAAAGCGATCGTGATTTAAGCAGATTCCGGTGCCTGCTGCGCCAGACGCGCCAGCGGATCCTGATGGTAAAACTGCTGCAGGTGGCGATACATGGCCGGAAAACGGCTGGCGAGCAGGTCGGGAGCGCTGAAAAAGTACTCCGACAGCACGGCAAAACATTCCGCCGGATCGCTGGCGGCATAGGGATCGAGGGTCGCGGCCTGTTCACCCACCAGCTCTACTTCCGCTTCAATCTCGGCCATCGCCTGCAGTAAATCTTTTTCCCAGCTGGCCACATCGCGCAGCGCGATGGCCGGGATGCCGCTGGTGTAACCGCTGCCGCGCGCGTCGAGCTTGTGCGCCACTTCGTGGATCACCAGGTTGTAACCAGAGAGATCGTATGAGTCCTGGATGTCCAGCGCGTTCAGCACCACCGGTCCCTGCGTCCAGCTCTGGCCGGCATGCACGGCCGGCGCGTGGTGCACCAGGCCGCTGTCGTCCTCCCAGCGATCGTCAACGCTGAACGGCTCCGGGTAGATCAGCACTTCGTGGAAGCCGTCGAGCCATTCCAGACCCAGCTTCAATACCGGCAGGCAAAACAGCAACGACAGGCGAGTCAGGCGCAGTTCGCTGAGTTCCAGACCCTGCAGCGGGGTGATTTTTTTCTGCAGCAGGAAGCGTTGCGCCAGCGCCACCAGCGCCTGCTGTTCGTCGCTGCTCAGCAGAGAAAAGATCGGCTGCCCCAGCGCCTGTTGCCAGGGCAGGGCAGTCACGGCAGCATCTTTTTGTGCACGCCACGGCCATTTGATCATTGCGTCACTCACTCTGCAGGGCGGAAATCATATCCTGACGCGGCAAACGATAAATTGCCAGCGTGGAATCAAAGCCGCTTATTCAACCTGTTAGCGGCGGATTTGTCTGTGACAGGGATTGCAAACTGGCAAGGTGGGAAAGGGGGGGCGCAGTGCCGCCGGTGAGGAGGCAAGGGCTGGTGACTCACTGAATCGCGCAAAAGACGACGCCCTCTTCCGTGCGGAAGAGGGCAAACGCTTAGCCTTCACGCTCCACACGCTGGAATGCGATGACCCAAACCCAGGGATTCACCTCCCAGCTGGTGGCGCCGTACTGCTTTTGCCACGCCTTGCGGTAAGCTTCTTTCGGCGATTCGGAATTCATGTTCATCGTGAAGAAATTATTGAGGAAGTGCGAATCGGTCTGCACGCCTTCCGCCATGATGTCATCTTCGCTGATGTCCTGAATTTTCTCCGCGCGTACCGCCGTGATTTCCAGATCGATGCGGCTGGCCCAGCGCGGCATATGGATGGCGGTCTGCCAGCCAAACTGCTCGGCGACCTGCTGATTTTCTTCCTGTTGTCCAAGTTCATGGCTGTCGGCGCGATACTGGCAAAATGCCGGATTGCGGAACGGCAGCGGATCGCGCTCGTATTCCGCCAGCTGCGCTTCAGGCACAATCGGACCCCGCCAGGTTTCACGCACCCACAGGCGATCGCCGACCTGGCCAAACGGGCACTGGGCGCCAATGTCCGCCATCGACATCAGCTTATAGCCATGCAGATGATTAGCGCTGACATCAAACGCGTGCACGCCTTCATGATGATCCTGTCCCGGGCCAAACGCCTGAGTTTTCATAATGCGCCGGGTCTGAGTTTGCTGGCCAACCAGCAGGGCGCGCACCCGCTGTTCGGAAAAAAGAATCGGCCGTTCTTTCATTATGTACCTCATGTTGTATCACGTACCCGGAGAACTTCGACGAAACATCCGTATCCTCGGATGAGAGCATTAGCATAATGGGTTTGAATCAATTTGCTTAATAATTTGTCGCCTTATTATCGGGCAATAACTGCCGCTTCCGGTATTAAAAATGGCTCATAAGCAAACAGTGTGCTGACGAAGGCTCCGGGTACAGGTGAGAGCCGTAAATTTCCCCTATACAGTACGTTATAACGGTCGCAATGGGAATCTTTTCAGATTATGTCGCTATGCAAATGGACGTTTTAATGCTGGGGTTGCGACAGGCTAAACTGGACCTTTGGCAATGCTGAAAATTCACCCAGCGGGAAATGCATCACCGAAATTAAACAGAGTGGCTTAACTAAAACAGGTTAAGGAAATACTGAAAACCGTATCGCGACTGGGCAAGCGGCTTTAACAGCGCTATAACATGATCGGGATCGCATTTTTTTGCGCTGGACATCCGGGAAGGGTGTAAAGAAAGTGTCATCACCGGGCCGCTATGATGGGCGTAAGCCGTACCCGGTGCGAAATAATAGCAATAACAGGAGAAGCACGATGTCACTGACCCATTGGCAACACCGTTACGAAAGCTGGCTGCAGCTGAACTGGCTGCACGATGATAAAGCCCATGATATCGCGCACCTGCGCCGCGTCTGGATGAGCGCGGCCCGCATTATGCAAAACACCAATGCCGATCCGCTGGTGGTGCTGACCGCCTGCTATTTCCACGATGTGGTGAACCTGCCGAAAAACCATCCGGAGCGCCATCTGGCTTCGACTTACGCGGCGGAAGAGACGCGCCGCATTCTGCAACAGGATTTTCCGGACTTCCCCTCAGCGCTGCTGGACAGCGTGGCGCATGCGGTGCAGGCCCACAGTTTCAGCGCCCGCATTACGCCAAAAACGTTAGAAGCGAAGATCGTTCAGGACGCCGATCGTCTCGAATCATTAGGCGCGATTGGCCTTGCGCGCGTTTTCTATACCGCAGGTGCGCTGGGACGGCCGTTGTTCGACAGCGACGATCCGCTGGGTAAAGACCGTGAACTGGATGACGTAAAGTGGACGCTGGATCATTTCCAGAAGAAACTGCTGAGCCTGCCGCAGACCATGCAGACGGAAACCGGCCGTCTGCTGGCGGAACACAACGCCGATTTTCTCGTCCGCTATATGGCGAAGCTGTGCGCCGAACTGCAGGGGAATCTGACCGATATTGATGAGTCCGTGTTACGCGATTTCAGTCCCATACCGGCACAATATTAAATTTTTATGACAGTCTGTTAACTTTCATCTGCTTCCGCTACGTTGTTGTAAATCAAGAGGGAGTGTGAAGATGACCGAGACCGTTAACTTAACCATTAAAATTGACCCGGCGCTGAAAGAGCACATTAAACAGTTAGCCGCTGATAACCAAATCTCCATGAGCCAGGAGATCGTTAACCGCCTGCAGGCCAGTTTAGATGCCGTTGAGCCACCGGCCGTCGACAGCCTGCATACTGAAGAGGCGGGCGATCAACTGAGCGCCGCCGAGCTGAAGCAGGTGCGTGCACTGCTGAAGAAAAGTAAGAAAAAGAAATAATACGAAAACCCGTCGCTGACGGGTTTTTTCTTTCTGCGCCTTAGCTAACGCGGAACTGCTGCGCGCGCTGCGTCAGTCGCGCTGAAAGTTCACTCAGCTGCGCCGCTGCCTGCACCTGCTGATCAGTCAGGGCTTCGTTTTGCTGGAGCTGAAGACTCATTTCCACCACTTCCCGGGCAATTTTGCTCACGCGATGGCTCTGCGCCGTACTGTTATCCTGCAGCTCATTCAGCTGGCTGACCACGCCTGATACCGCCTGGCCAATCCGCGCAAACAGCACTTCCAGCGCCTGCACCTTCGCAAAGCCATCCTGCACGTGCTGCTGCGTGTGCTGGATTAAACCGTCGATCTGCCGCGTGGATGCGCCGCTCTGCTGCGACAGCAATCCCATCTCTTTGGCGACGACCGAAAAACTGCGCCCGTAAGCGCCAGCATGCGCAGACTCTATCGCCGCATTAAGCGACAGCAGACGCGTCTGCATCGACAGGCTGTCCAGCATGCCGACGATGCCAGCGATATCGCCGGCGGCCGCGACGATCTGCTGCATCTGGTGTTCCATATTGTCGACTTCATGGGCGCAGTGACGCATCAGCGCATCCGCGGACTGCGCGTCGTGCGTCGCCTGTTGCGAGAAGTGTGCACCTTTTTCCACCTCTTCTGACACGCGATGCAGCCGCTGCGACAGATGATGGAAGCTGGCATTTTTCGCCTGATGCTGCTGCATCACCTGCTGATTATGCTGCTGCATCTCGTCAGCGCCGGCCGCCACCCGGGTTGCTACCGTCGTAATGTCGCTGACGATCTGCTGCAAACCCTGACGCATGGTATCGATGGACAGGAGCAGCTGGCGCGTTTCCAGCGACTGACGACGCGTCGGCGCCGGGCTGGCGACCAGATCGCCCTTCGCGATTTGTGCCAGCTGGGCGTTGGCGTGACGCAGCGGCAGCAACACGCCGCGCATCAGCAGCGCGGCGGCCAGCAGCAGCAGCGCCATCAATAACGCGGCGATCGCCAGCGCCAGATTGCGGCTCTGCTTGAGCGTGCTGAGCGAATGCTGGTTGACGCTGCCGAGCTGCTGATTGGCCTGTTCGATTTCGCTAAACCAGGCATCGTTGAACTGCTGCTGGAAAGCCTGCATCGGCACCATAAAAAATGCGTTGATATCATTGGCTGCCAGCCCTTTCAGCTGCTCCTGCAGCCCGCCAGCCAGCAGCACGAATCCCTGTGCCAGCGGGCTATCGTTTTTCGCCTGATAGGCAGCAAACAGCTGCTGCGCCTGCTGCAATGAGGTAGTGGCCGCCGCCGCCAGGCTTTTCCAGCTGTCGACCGAACCGCTCTGCTGGTCCTGCATCAGATAAATACCGGCACGATGGCTGTTGTCGCTGGCGGTGAGTAGCTCAATGCGTGCTTTATCCAGCAGGGCCAGCCGTTCGCGCAGCTGGCTGGCCTGCTGCAATGAGTGTTGCGTCTGATTCACGTGCTGGTTGAGCAACAGCACCCCGGCAAACTGCAGCAGACAAAACAGTACAATAAACAGCATGAACTGGCTGCGCAGGCTGGAGAGCCAGACGGGCAGACGCAGGGTAAAACGAGGTCGCAGCCGCAGGGAAATTACAGACAGGAGAGACATCAAACAGCTCCGCAAAAAATAAAACGCAGTATTGGTTTGATGCGTGACAGTCCGGTGACAGTGCGCGCGATGTGCAGCAAAACAGCACATCGCGCGTTACTAAAGCAAATTGCGGGGCGGAAAACCGGGGCGTGAAGCGCGGCTGCGTTTTCAGCGGCGCTGACGCGCGTGCTGCTCAATCAGCGGCAGCAGCAGTTTCGCTACGGCGGCGAACACCGGCACCACCACCGAGTTACCAAACTGTTTGTAGGCTTGTGTGTCGGAGACCGGAATGCGGAAGCGCGCTTCGCCCGGCGCTTCAAAGCCCATCAGGCGGGCACATTCACGCGGCGTCAGGCGGCGCGGGCGGCGCGCCATGTTCGCGGCCTGCTGAAAATCCTGTTCGCCCAGCGCGTGATCCCAGCCGCGATCGATCAGGATTTCCGACCCGTCTTTATAGTAGCGCGCTGACAGCGTGCGCACGCAGCAGTGCGGATTGCGCGGATCGTTGAGGCCAAAGCCAAAACCGTTGCCTTTGGCTTTATGCTTCTTCGCATACTGGTAGAGATAGTGCCACAGCGTGGGCGACAGGGTATATTTTGCCGCCGGCTGCGGCTCCAGCAGGCTGTGCAGCGGCGGAACTTCAGGCGGATAGAGCGCCGCCAGCGCGCGCAGCGAAAAACCCTCGCTCAGGCCGGTATCGCGCCGGATCCCCACCAGCACGATGCGCTCGCGGTGCTGTGGCAGGAAGTGACGCGCATCGACAACTTTGGCATCCGGCGATGAGTCGTCAGCCGCGTCAGCGACGTCGTAACCCAGCTCATCCAGCGTGGCCATAATAATGGCAAAGGTGCGGCCTTTATCATGGCTCTTGAGGTTCTTCACATTCTCCAGCACGAAAAACGGCGGTTTTTTGGCGGCGAGGATGCGCGCCACATCAAAAAACAGCGTGCCCTGGGCTTCACATTCAAAACCGTGCGCGCGACCCAGCGCATTCTTCTTACTGACGCCGGCCAGCGAAAAGGGCTGACAGGGAAAGCCGGCCAGCAGCACCTGATGGTCGGGAATCGTCTTATCGATATGCTGATAAATCGCCTGCTCATCCGGCAAACCGGCCGGCTGGGTAATCAGCCGGATATCACTGTTGAACTGATGCAGGGCGGGATCGCTGTAGTGATTGGCTTTATAGGTGCGCACCGCTTCTTTATTCCACTCGCTGGTGAATACGCACTGGCCACCAATCTGCTCAAAGCCGCGGCGAATACCCCCGATGCCGGCAAACAGATCGATAAACTGAAAGCGGGGATTGTCATAATGCGCCGGTCGCGACGGCAGCAGCGCCTGCAGACGGGCGACCTCCGCCGCTGACAGCGCGGGCGCGGCACTTTTTCCCGCGCGAATACGGTTAAGCTGCGTAATGCTCCAGTCGCGGCCGCCGGCCTCGCTCAGGATGACCACCAGATCGCGGGCCGCGTAGATATCCAGTACCTGCAGCAGTAACGCGGTGGCGTCATCATCAGCGGAGTGCGGGGAGGGCGAAGCCGTCGCGGCGGGATCGAGTGCAAGCATGCGTTTTTCCTTAACAGTGAAGCGGCTATGCTACCACTCCTGGCGCGGCGTGGAAATTAACGATGGCTGCGCGGCGTCTCGCAATCTGCTCCGCACAAACTTTCGCTTTTGCCTCAACGCGCTAAAGTTGAAGAAGCCCGCAAAAAAGGAGACGCCATGGCAGACGTCCACTCGCATGATATTCGCAGCAAAAATATGCGCGCCATTCGCAATCAGGATACGGCGATTGAGCAGCGTATTGCGCTGCTGCTGAAAGATCGCGGCTTTAGCTTTCGCGTACAGGATAAAGCGCTGCCGGGCCGGCCGGATTTTGTGCTGCCGCAGCACAAAGCCATTATCTTTGTGCACGGCTGTTTCTGGCATCGTCACCACTGTTATTTGTTCAAAATGCCCGCCACGCGTACCGAATTCTGGAGCGGCAAAATCAACAGTAACGTGGAGCGTGACCGGCGCTATGTGCAGCAGCTGCAGGAAAGCGGCTGGAAGGTGCTGATCGTCTGGGAATGCGCGCTGCGCGGCAAACTGCGGCTGGAAGATGAAGCGCTGGTGGAGCGGCTGGAAGAGTGGCTGCTGGCCGCCACGCACAGCAGCGAGATCGATCATCAGGGATTGCATCACTATCGGGCGGATTAAGGCAGGGTGATTGCTTTTACCTGCCATAACAGTTTAGATCAGCGTTTTCTCTGGGACGCGGAACACCAGCATGAGCAGCATCAAACTGACGGTCAGACGCCTGTATCAACTGCGCGACGAGCGCATGGTCAATGCCCATGCCACGGCGCGCATTTACCTGGACGATACGCTGGTGGCCACCGAGGAGATAAGCGGCATGACAGAAAGTCCGGTGAGCAAGTATCTGCACGCCGACGATCTGCACGGGAAAACGTTACGCGTCGAATGGGACTGTGCGGGCATCGCCGATATGACGGTGACGGCGATTGAGCGGTGCCCCTGTTGTCAGGATCACGAACCGGAATAAGGAATGACATTTTGGCAGGAACCAGCTTACTGACTCTTCTGGATGATATTGCCACGCTGCTCGACGACATTTCCGTCATGGGCAAAGTGGCGGCAAAAAAGACCGCCGGCGTGCTGGGCGATGACCTGTCGCTCAATGCACAGCAGGTGACGGGCGTGAAGGCCAATCGTGAGCTTCCGGTGGTGTGGGGCGTGGCGAAAGGCTCGTTTATCAACAAACTGATCCTGGTGCCGCTGGCGCTGCTGATCTCCGCGTTTGCGCCCTGGCTGATTACGCCGCTGCTGATGATTGGCGGCGCCTATCTGTGCTTTGAAGGAGTGGAAAAAGTGCTGCACAGCCTGCACCACGACAAAGCGGAGAAGAGCCCGGAAGCGCGGCAAAAGCGCCTGGATAATCTGGCGCAGCAGGACCCGCGCCAGTTCGAAAAAGATAAGGTGAAAGGCGCAGTGCGCACCGACTTCATTCTGTCGGCTGAAATTGTGGCGATTACCCTGGGCATTGTGTCGGATGCGCCGCTGCTCAATCAGGTGTTAATCCTCGCCGGTATTGCCATTCTGGTGACCATCGGCGTGTACGGTATTGTGGCGATGATCGTTAAGATTGACGATCTCGGCTACTGGCTGCGTGAGAAGTCTTCCACGCTGGCGCAGGCCACCGGCGGCGCGCTGCTGGCGCTGGCACCGTGGCTGATGAAAATCCTGTCGGTGGTTGGCACCGTCGCGATGTTCCTGGTGGGCGGCGGCATTATCGTGCACGGTATCGCGCCGCTGCATCATGCTATTGAAGAGTACAGCAGCGGCTTCCCGGGTGTGGTTTCCATGCTGCTGAGCAACGGCGCGAATCTGGTGCTGGGCTTTATTGTTGGGTCGATTGTGCTGTTAGTGGTAAATCTGGTTGCGAAGCTGCGCGGTAAATCGGTATAAAGCGCAGGAAATTTCTAATCACGGGTCAGGAGAACGATGATGAACGACGATATGTTTGAATTTGATATCGATGCACAGCTGGAGCAGGCGGAAGCCAAAGCGGCAGAAAAAGCCAGTGAAGTGCCGGCAGATATCAGCGACGAAGCCGACTGCGAAGGCTGCAAAATCTGATTTTCCACCCGGGAAAATCGTTCAAAGCCGATAATAACTTTTATCGGCTTTGTTTATTTACGGCATTTTTCACTGCTTATTCCGAATTTGTCACAGTAATAGCAATATCCTATAGGCAAAAAACGCGCACAGCTGCTATACCTTAATCCGTTCAATCAACGGTGAGAAGGGAGGGCGCGGTATGACCTTTGCAATCAGTGACGAAGTTCAGCACAAACAGGGCGGACCCACCATGGTGGTGACCGGCTATGCCAGCGGAATGGTAGAGTGTCGTTGGTATGATGGCTACAGTGTACGCCGCGAAGCGTTCCGCAGTGATGAGCTGACGCATCTGTCGGCCGCGCGCCAGCTGGCCAGCTGAGCCCCTCGGGACGGTCAGCGCGCCGTCCCGATGTCATTGTCACTTTTCACGTTTTTCCTGATCTCTGCCTGTACGCCGTTTTCCCGCCTGACTACACTTCTTCAATTCGTTGTTATCCGGAGCCTGGCTACTGATGCCAATCTCGCCACTGTCATCACGCCGCATGACGCCTGCGCTGCGCGTGCATCTCTGTTTTCTGGCGGTCTTTCTCTTTTCACTTTTTCTCACCGTCCATGAAGCGCTGGAATTAAAAAATAACTATCAGCAGCGGCAGCGCGCCCAGCTGTCCGAGATCCAGCGCAGCCTCGATAGCCGCTTTCAGGAGAGTCTGGACGAGCTTAATTACTATCAGCGGATGCTCAGCTACGCGCTGACGCACCCGCTGAATGCCGATTATGGTCAGCACGCCCTGCAGCGTTTTCAGCAGTTGCGCCATCAGCCGGTGTGGCAGTTGCAGATCGCTAACCTGCGCAGTATGCCGATTAACGGCGTCAGCGACGAATGGCTGCAGCGTGATGCGCTGCTGCAGCGCGATGATACTTATCTGCTGCCCGAGCTGCGCGCTGCGCTGGAGTTCAGCTTTATCATGCAGTTCAGCGATGAGGCGCAGGACTTTCATTCACGCTTCTGGTACACCTCGCGCGCGGGCTATTACATCAGCTCACGTCCGCCGCGCGACGCGCAGGAGCTGGCACAAAGTTACGCCACCATGACGCAGCGACCCTATTTTCGCGACCAGCAGCCGGGCCGGGCGCCGCAGACGCGATGGCACTGGACCGAAGCCTATCAGGGGGAGTTCAACGAAGGGTTGATGCTGACGGTGAGCGCACCGGTGATCGCCCATCAGCACTGGTACGGCGTGTTGTCGATGGACTTCACCCAGCAGCGAATAAATGCATTGCTGCACCAGTCGCGTCACAGCGTGCTGCAGGGCAAGCTGGTGCTCGAAGATCGCGCACTCAACGAGATCACCCGGCTGCCGGCACCGCACGATGTGGCATTGACCCCCGCGCAGCGCGGCCAGCTGATGCAGGCGATTCACCTGCAGCCGGCCGGAACACTGTGGCTGGGCAGTCAGCTGGCCAGCTGGGTTAAGTTAAAAAATGTCGATGCCTGGCTAATCAACGTGCAGAGCTTGCGCCAGGGGCTGGCGCAGGAGCTGGGGCGGGTAGCGCTGTTTCTGTTGGGCATGTGGCTGCTGTTCGTGCTGTTACTGGCGCTGGCGCATCAGGTGATTTTCCGCCTGGTGCGGCGACTGGAAGATCTCTCGGCGCGACTGGCCTGGCGCGCTAATTATGACGGCCTGACGCGCCTGCTTAATCGCAGCGCCTTTTTCGACCAGTTTATCGCGCTGGCGCGGCGCTGCGAACAGCAGCAACAGCCGCTGGCGGTGATCCAGCTCGATATTGATCATTTCAAAAAGGTCAATGATAGCTGGGGCCATCACGCGGGTGATCAGGCGCTGATGCGCGTGGCCGGCGTCATCAAACATACGCTGCGCCCTTACGACGTGGCCGGACGCATCGGCGGCGAGGAGTTTTGTATCGTGCTGCCGCACACCACGCTGGCTGAGGCGCAGGGCGTGGCAGAGCGTATCCGCAGCCGGCTGGCGGCCAAAACCATTCTGGTCAACGCCAGCACCACCTTTAGCGTTACGTTGTCGGCAGGTGTCAGCTGCAGTACTGAGCAGGGCAGTTACCATGCAGAAAGTCTGCAGGCGGTAGCGGACCACCGCCTGTATCTGGCGAAAAGCGGCGGTCGCAATCGGGTGTGCGCGGCTGGTTAGACTTTGCCCTCGTTATCCTCTTCTACCGCCTGGTAGATGCGCTGCAGGATATCGGGGAACGCCGACTGCACGCGGCTCCAGCTGGGGATAAACGGTTTCTCGTTTGGCCGCTCGATGAAAGACTGGCCGGCGTCGAGAATCGCCTGAGTGAACATCTCGACCGCCGCTTCTTCAATGTGCTGATCAAACTTCAGTCCGTTCATGGTGGCTTCGTGGTTGTAGATCTCCATCATGTCCAGCGCGTTGCGATAATAGGTGGCCTTAAGCACGCGGAACGAGTCGCTGGTGAGCGGCACGCCCATTGTCGCCAGCTTACGCAGTAGCGACTGCACGATATCGTTACTCATGCGTTTCAGGCCACCGGTGCCATCCTCTTCCGCCAGCGGCTGATGCTTATGGTCATAGTTGTCCGCGATTTCAACCTGGCAGGTCTGCCGCGTGGTGTAATTGCGATAAATCTCTGACAGCACGCCAATCTCCAGCCCCCAGTCGCCAGGGATTTTGATGCCGTTCAGCACGTGGGTGCGCATGGCAAACTCGCCGGACAGCGGATAGCGGAAACTGGTGAGATAGTCGAGATACTCCGAATGGCCGTAGACTTTCTGCAGCGAGCGCAGCAGCGGGCCCACCAGCAGACGCCCGACGCGGCCATTAAGCTTACCGTCCGCAACGCGCGCATAGAAACCTTTGCAGAATTCATACTGAAACGCCGGGTTGGCCAGCGGGTAGAGCAGACGTGCCAGCATGCCGCGCTCATAGGTCACGATGTCGCAGTCATGCAGCGCCACGCACTGCGAGCGGTCGGAGGCCAGTGTGTAGCCGGTGCAGAACCACACGTTGCGCCCCTTGCCGGGCTGGCTGGGCGACAGGCCCTCTTTATCCAGCTCGGCGTCCAGCGCTTTCAGCCGCGGGCCATCGTTCCACAAAATGCGGTGGCGCTGCGGCAGGCGAGAAAAAAACTCGCGCGCGAAAAGAAACTGATCGCGATCGGCACGATCGAGGCCAATCACAATCTCCTCCAGATAGGGCACTTTCGCCAGTTCGTTGACGATATTATCCAGCGCCGGGCCTTCCAGCTCGGAAAACAGCGAGGGCAGAATCAGCCCCATTTTGCGCTTGCGCGCAAAGCGCACCATCTCTTTTTCCAGCGACTCCACGTTGCGGTGGGTGAGATTATGAAAGTTGGTAATTACGCCGTTCTGGTAAAAATCACTCATCGTCTCATCCTTCTGGTCAGCTGCCGTTATTCAGGTTGGGCAAGAAAGTAATCCAGACCTTCGCGCCAGCCCTCAGGGCCAACGTGAGCGGTGTGGTAAACGTTGTGATGATCGCTGCGTTGCAGCACCACCGGGGTTTTACTGAAACCTTTAATCACCACGGCATAATCGACGCGCTCCAGCATCGGCGCATCGTTAGGGCCATCGCCCAGACCAATCGTGGTGCGCTTCGTGCCTTCCTGCTGCTGCAACTGCTGCAATAACTGTTCCAGCGCCACGCCTTTACCGCTGCCCGCCGGCATCACGTGCCAGAAACGTCCGCCCTGCGTCAGGGCCAGCTGATGCCCGGCCAGCGCCGCGCGGAAGGCGTCGAGCCGCGTTTCATCATCGCGCCATACGATGACTTCAGACGCATCGCGCAGTCGGCTCTGGCTGGCTTCCGTCAGTGTCAGGCCGGTGAAACGGGCCACTTCTGCGTCGCTGAAGTCATGAAAGCCGGTGAAGCGAAAATCCGCCTGCAGGTTGCTGAGCGTGGCACAGAGCGCAAGATAATCGGCGCCGGGCTCTTCGGCAATCTGCGCTTCCCCGCTAAAGGCAACGCGGGCGCCGTTTTCCGCGATAAAGGGCGCACCGGCAATGCCCAGCCGCTTCTGCAGCGGAATAATTTCGGCCGCGGTTTTACTCGAACAAATCACCAGCGGAATCTGTTGCTGCTTAAGACGCGCCAGCCACTCGCTAGCGGCCTGCCAGTTGTAATCATGATGATCGAGCAGCGAACCATCGAGATCGGTCACGATCAGCAGGGAGGAATCTAACGGGATCATCAATACACTCCTTACGCCCAAAGGCATCCGTAAAGCGACGTGTAATCAGTATAATAGCGTAATCACGATCACACTTTTCCTTGCCGCCGGCGCGGCCACTATCCAGGATAATTCTTAAAACATAAGCCAGATACCGAAGCGGCTGCACGTTTTGTGCATGCAGAATGTCAGCCGTAGCGCGATGTTTTCGGTAACAGCAGTGCATGATTATGCAGATTTGTTCGAATTGCGTGCAGAATTGAGACTTGTCTTACTTCAGCTAAGGCGTACTCTGAAGCGGTGTTAAGATTTTCCTGGTGTAACGAATTTATTCTTTTTTCAACCCGGCCAGCGTGCCGGGTCTTTTTTTGAAATCGATTTCAGCGGTTCACCTCAGTGATGGTGAAATCACGAATATCAAGTTCAAACGCCTCGGCCAGTTCGGTGTAGGAGTCAAACGCTTCGCCATTCACCTTCACGCGGTGCGCATCTTCAGCCTGCATAAACTCCTGCACTTCGCCTGACGTTTTTTTCTGAATCGCTTCCAGCAGCGCGTCCACGTCGATGTTCACTTCGCGCTGCACGTTATCGCTGTACTCTTTTGCTGTAGCCATGACAGCCTCCCGGAGGCAAACGGATTCCTGACAAGTATAGACGGTGACAGCGGGCGAGGGACGTGGACGGGAAACGGGCAAAAAAAAGCCCGCGCTGCGCGGGCAAAAATCCTTGTTACTTTTAGGTTGACTGCCCCTTTGGGGTTGGTGCAGTGCTGACAAGTGTACGAGGGTGCCGCGTCAAAAGTCTTTCCGGGAAACGTTAAGAAAGTGAAAAGCCCGGCTTTGACACTTCTTTACCCGCTCTATTCCCCATTCTGGCGTAAAACAGCTATGCTTACAGCTGGTTGATTATTATGGTTATCAGGGAGTTAGTATGGATTTAATTCGGATCATTATTGCCATTCTGTTGCCACCGCTGGGCGTGTTTTTACAGGTCGGCTTTGGCGGCGCCTTCTGGCTCAACATTCTGCTGACGCTGTGTGGTTACATCCCCGGCATCGTGCATGCGGTGTGGGTAATCGCCCGACGCTGATCGCGATCAGGCAGCGCTGACTATCTTCCGTTACACTATGCGCAGGACTGTTTCTGGAGAGAAATCAATGAAGGTCAATGACCGGGTAACGGTAAAAACCGACGGCGGCCCACGTCGCGTCGGTACTGTGCTGGCTGTGGAAGGCTTTAATGAGGGCACCATGTATCTGGTGGCGCTGGAGGATTACCCGCTGGGGATCTGGTTCTTTAATGAGAGCGATCACGCCGAAGGCGTGTTTGTCGAGCCTTATGCGGGGGAAGGGTAGTGTGGTTTTGCGATTAGATTACCCTCACCCTAACCCTCTCCCGCACGCGGGAGAGGGAACCGTTCAGTGCTCCTGCTCGCGGGAGAGGGAACCGTTCAGCGCCGATGCTTAGTAATAAGTTGTTCCTGAAGCGTTGTGTGAAAACCTACTCAACAGCCGCGCGGACAGCCCCCTCTCCCGCAAGCGGGAGAGGGCTGGGGTGAGGGAAAAATACCGCACCCCACCTCACTCCTCTTAAAACGTCTCCCAGTTATCATTGCCCGCTGCAGCCAGCGTCGGACGTGGAGCGAGCGCTGGCGCTTTCAGCGCTGGCTGCGGCGCAGCAGCCACCAGCGAAGCCGGCGTATCATTCAGGCGGAACACCGCCACCGCCTGCGTCAGTTTACCGGCCTGATCTTCCAGCGAAGCCGCAGCTGAAGAGGCTTCCTCCACCAGCGAGGCATTCTGCTGCGTCACGTTATCCATCTCGGTCACCGCCAGGCTGACCTGCTGAATGCCACGGCTCTGCTCATCAGACGCTGCCGCAATCTCGGCCATAATGTCGGTAACGCGGCGCACCGCTTCAACAATCTCGCCCATGGTGCTGCCGGCTTCGCCGACCTGATGCGAGCCGTTACTGATTAAATCCACCGACTCGGCAATCAGCGACTCAATCTCTTTCGCTGCCTGCGCACTGCGCTGCGCCAGATTGCGCACTTCACTGGCGACCACGGCGAAGCCACGGCCCTGTTCCCCGGCGCGCGCGGCTTCTACCGCGGCGTTGAGCGCCAGGATATTGGTCTGGAAGGCGATACTGTTAATGACATTGGTAATCTCGGCGATTTTCTTCGAGCTGCCGGAGATGTTATTCATGGTTTTCACCACACCGCTCACCAGTTCACCACCGCTGCGCGCTTTGCCAGAAGCATCGGCGGCCAGCTGGCTGGCGTGATGGGCGTTTTCGGCGTTCTGCTTCACCGTGGCGGTGAGCTGCTCCATGCTGGCGGCAGTCTGCTCCAGCGCAGAAGCCTGCTGCTCGGTGCGTGATGACAGATCGGTGTTACCTGCGGAGATCTCGCTGGAGCCCTGATAAATCGCCACCGCGCCTTCACGGACGGTGCCGACGGTGCGTACCAGCGACGCCTGCATCAGCTGCAGGTTGTGCAGCAGGCTGCCAATTTCGTTGCGACCATAGGCCTGCTCGGGGGCGGTGAGATCGCCCTGCGCGATGCGCTCAATGCGACCCACCGACAGGCGCAGCGGATTGATCACCACGCGGCGCAGGAATACGAAGGTGAGCAGCACCAGCAGCAGCGCGGCGGCAAAAGCCGCAGCCATCGCGATAAAACCGACGCGCGACTGATGCGCCGCTTCGGCGTTAATCGCTTCGGCGCGCTCGGTGCGGATCTTAATCGCCTTCAGCAGCACGGCATTATAGGCATCATCCAGCTTACGCGTGACATCGGTCTCCTGCGCGACAATCCCCTCAAAGCTGCCCTGTTTCGCCGATTCGATCATCGGCTTCAGGCCTTTATCAATATAGGCGTTGAAGCTGGTGGTGAGCGGACCGTCGAGCGCCAGGTCAGCCGGCGTCTTCATTTTGCGATCCATATAAATTTTGAAGCCCTCGCGCGCCTGCTTAATGCGCGTTTCGGTGCGCGCCAGATCGGCACGATAGCCATCCATTTCACCGATGCGCGCCGCCGCGCCCGACTGCAGTACATTAAGGCGTGCGGTTCGCAGATGGTTTGAGCTGTTAGAAATGCCCATGCGCACCTGAATCTCATCGGTGGCGTCATTGAGGGAATTATTGCTCTGAATCAGAAAGTAGCTGGCGAGTCCAATGCACAGGGCAAAAAGCAGCAGAATGCCACCAAAGATCATGCTGAACAGAGGCATCAGGCGTAGGTTTTGCCAGATGCTGAGCTTATGTTGCTCATCTATCGATGCTGTTTTCATTTCCTTGCTCTCATAGTGGTAAGGGGTTCTGAAAACAAGCATCGGCAGCAGGGGATAAAGGCTTAGCGGGGAAGTGGGATCGCGCTCGCAAAACGCTCAAAAATAATCAAGGCCAGTCGCGGGGACTGGCCTTGACCACAAAGCGTATTATCGTTGGGTGAAATTATCGCACGTTGACATAAATGCCCGAGGTAACATTATCTGTCAGGCGCACCACATGATAAATAACCTGTTTATTATGCGTTTTAATTTTGCGTTTAATATTGCCTTTATGTGACGAAACAGTTTTCGCTTTGATTTGCATCTTATCCGAAATCTGAATAGTGTCATGACCTGACATCCACATCTTCAGCATATTCGATTCAGTCTGGCTCAATGTCAGTGGATGAATATCCAGCCCGGCAGAAATGCGCGGTGACGCATTGAGTTTCTTTTGCAGGTAGGTGCCCAGCAGGGAGTCCAGCGTCGATGTTTTTATCGATTTTGACGTAATAATCAGGTTCTTACGAACGTAGAGGTATTCCTCAAAATGGATATTCGAGATCGCCATAAAAATAAAGAATAGCGTATCCGGATGCTGCATGATAATAGAACGAATGCGATCGCTGGAATCGGATTCATGAATAAAGCATTCTTCGTTAATAAATACTACGCCCGGTTTTAATTGCTCACACCGTTGTTGCAATTGTTCGATGTCAGACACGGAAGTAATATTTTTCTTTTTGACTCCTTTTGCCGACATATAGTCTGACAAACCCAGGCGTGTGTAGTTACATGAATCCATAATAATCGTTGGCATTATAGCGACCCTCACCAATTTGTTATCCGTTTAAATCAACGATGAATACGCGTTTGCGGTACGAGAGAGATTTCCAAAGACACTTTTTTTATTCTGCTCGGCAGACTGGCGTAATGCATTCCTGCGCCATCTTGACTCGTCCCTGACCCGTTCTGCGAAGTTTATTGTGTTACTTCCACGTCACTCTTGTCCCCGCGATAGTGGGAATCGCCGGGAATTTGATTTATGTGTTTCTTTCGCTCTGTTTTGAGAGCCCTGTCACTATCGCGCAAGTCACAGACAAATCTGATAGGACAATTCTTAAAAACATTTGAATCGCGAAAGTGTGACGTTTCAGCGAGTGTTGACAATGCCGGAAAAAAGGGATTTAGACAAGAAAAATCGCTGTAATATTTTTTTTGTTTAAAAACAGCCCTTTGAGCATTTTATCAACCGATTCACAAGCTTAACCGGCTTAGGAATCGTCTGACTAAAATACGCGAAGCGCCGTTTAATAAGAATAATTTTCACCATAAATGCGCATTTATCAGAATATCCTCAGTTGATTTCTGAAAAATATGGTTCGAAAAATGCACAGAATGTTTTTGATTACTTAACTATCGTATAAGAAGGTTAACAGTATCGTTAATCAACGGGCAGGGGAAAGTTCTGATACAAACTGCGCGAGTAAATCAAAGACTTCACCGAAGAGATGTTCACAGAAAGGTGCAAGCAACGGCATCATCATACCCAGACTCAGGATCCCTACCGTTAAGGTGATTGGGAAGCCGATGGCGAAAACCGACAGCTGAGGTGAAACGCGGTTTAACAAACCTAGTGCCAGGTTTAGCGTGAGGAGCAGAATTATTAAGGGTAGCGCTAACATCATGCCATTAAGGAAAATTAAGCTGGCGGCTTTGGTCAGCGCCATGAAGGCGTTGGCGTTGAGTGGCTGATCGTTAATCGGCAATGTGTGAAAACTGTCCACCAGTAACGAGATCAACCACAGGTGACCGTTGAAGGTCAGGAACAGCAGCATCGCCAGCATGTCGAGAAAACGGGCCAGCAGCGGCATGTTGATCCGGCTGTTCGGGTCGAGCAGGGTGGCAAAAGAGAGACCCATCTGCAGACCAATCATCTCACCGGCCAGCCGCACGGCAGAAAAAGCCAGCTGCATGGTCAGACCAATCCCCACGCCAATCAGCAGCTGCTGCACCAGCATCCAGAAACCGGCCGGGGTAAATAGCGTCACTTCGACCGGCGGCAGCAGAGGCATCAGAATCCAGGTGGTGACTACCGCCAGTCCAATTTTGACCCGTTTTGGAATCGAACGTTCATTCAGCAGCGGCGCGCTGGCAAACAGCGCCAGCAAACGCACCATCGGCCAGAAGAATTGCGCCACCCAGTGCACCAGCTGGCTGCTGTCGAGGGTGACCATTAGCCGATGATATAAGGCAGGTTGCTGAACAGGGTACGGATGTAGTCCAGCATCAGGTTGAGCATCCACGGTCCGGCCACCACGGCGGTGGCCGCAACGGCAAGAATTTTCGGGATAAACGACAGTGTCTGTTCGTTAATCTGCGTTGCTGCCTGCAGAATACTGATCAGCAAACCGCTCACCATCGCCACCAGCAGCAGCGGAGCGGCCATCATCAGGGCGATACGCATCGCTTCCTGGCCCATTACCATTACCGATTCCGGTGTCATGTTGCGCTCCTGTCGAGAGAAAGGTGAGGGCGGAAAGCCACTCAGGAGTAAAAACTTTGCGCCAGCGATCCCACCAGCAGCTGCCAGCCATCCACCAGCACGAACAGCATCAGCTTAAACGGCAGCGAAATCGTGGCCGGCGGCACCATCATCATTCCCAGCGCCATCAGTACGCTGGCGACCACCAGGTCGATGATCAGAAACGGGATAAAGACGGTGAAACCAATCTGGAAAGCGGTTTTCAGCTCGCTGGTGACATAGGCGGGCAGCAGAATACGCATCGGCACCGCTTCCGGCCCCTGAATCGGCGCGCTGTTGGCGAGACGGGCGAACAGGGCCAGGTCGGCTTCGCGCGTCTGGCGCAGCATGAACTCACGCAGCGGCTGGGCACCTTTGTCGATCGCCACGTCCATGCTGATTTTGTCCTGGCTGAACGGCAGATAGGCATCGGTGTAAATCTTGTCGAAGGTCGGCGCCATGATAAAGAAGGTCAGGAACAGCGCGAGACCCAGCATCACCTGATTCGGCGGCGCAGACGGCGTGCCCAGTGCGTTACGCAGCAGACCAAACACAATAATGATGCGGGTGAAGCTGGTCATCATCAGCAACACCGCCGGAATAAAGGTCAGCGAGGTAATGAAGACCAGCGTTTGCACCGGCAGCGACCAGCTCTGACCGCCATTGGCCAGCGGCTGGCTGATCAAACCCGGCAGCTGCGCATGGGCAGCCGGTGCCAGCAGCATCAGCAGCGGCAGAAGAGGGAGCAATCGACGCATCATTGGGGTTTTCCGGGACGTTTAACCAGGTTCTGAAACAGCTGACGAAAATCCTGCGGCGCCGCGCTGACGGGCAGGGACGCTTCCGGTGGCAGCGGCGGCAGCGAGTGCAGATGGGTGATCTGCTGAGCGGTGACGCCCAGCACTAAACGCGCATCGGCGGTATCAACAATCACCACCCGCTCCTGACGGCCAACCTGCACGCTAGCGCTGACTTTCAGCGCCTGGCCGCTCACCGCTTTCGGCGCAAAGCCGAGGCGTTTCGCCAGCCAGCCGCAGGCCAGAATCAGCAGCACGATCACCGCCAGCACGCTGCTGACTTGCCCAACGACTGAACTGGTGGACACCACCGGCTGGGCGTGAGCGGGCTGAACGGTTTGCGCGTTTTTTAACATGATTAGCGGCTCAGACGACGCATACGTTCGGACGGAGTAATAATGTCGGTGATGCGCACGCCATATTTGTCGTTCACCACCACCACTTCACCCTGGGCGATCAGATAGCCGTTAATCAGGATGTCCAGCGGCTCGCCGGCCAGGCCATCAAGCGCCACCACCGAACCCTGCGTCAGGCGCAGCAGCTCTTTGATGGTCATCTTGGTACGGCCCAGTTCCACGGTCAGTTTGACCGGAATATCCATGATCAGATCGATGTCCTGCAGCGAGCCGCTGGCGGCGCTGGCCTCAAGCGACTTAAATACGTTATCGCCTGGCTCCGCCGCACTGCTGGTCGCCGCCTGCTCGTTCATCGCTTCAGCCCACAGATCGTCCGCAGAGATATCATCGGACGGTTTTTTGCTGTCACTCATTGGGCTGTTCCTCATTCAGCGAATTCAAAATCGGGTTAATCAGATGTTCTACACGCAGCGCATACTGGCCGTTGAGCGTGCCATACTGGCTCGTCAGTACCGGTACGCCGTCGACGTGGGCAATGATGCGGTCCGGCTTCTCAATGGGCAGGACGTCACCAGGTTTCAGTTGCAAAATACGTGACAGACGCAGCGACGTTTCAGCGAAGTGGGCAATCAGCTCCAGCTCCGAGTGCTGCACCTGTTTCACCAGATTGTCGCGCCAGTGGTTATCTTCCTGACGCGAGTTCTCCAGCGGTGGATTGACCAGCAGCTCGCGCAGCGGCTCAATCATCGAAAACGGAATACAGATATTGAACTCACCCACCAGGTTGCCAATCTCCACCTGGAACGGCGTGTTGACCACGATATCGTTCGGTGAGGTGGTGATGTTGGTGAACTTCACCTGCATTTCAGAACGCACGTATTCCACTTCCAGCGGATAAATGGCTTTCCATGCGTCGCTGTAGCCTTCCAGCGCCAGCTTGAGCATGCGGCGAATCACGCGCTGCTCGGTGTGGGTGAACTCACGGCCTTCCACTTTGGTCGGAAAACGACCGTCGCCGCCAAACAGGTTATCCACGGCGATAAACACCAGGCTCGGCGAGAACACCACCAGCGCAGTCCCCCGCAGCGGCTGCAGGTGAATCAGGTTCAGGTTGGTTGGCACCGGCAGGTTGCGGGCAAACTCATGGTACGGCTGAATCTTGATTGCCCCAACGCTGATATCCGGGCTGCGGCGCAGCAGGTTGAACAGCGCCATACGGAAATGACGGGCAAAACGCTCATTGATGATCTCCAGCGCCTGCAGACGCTCGCGCACCACGCGACGCTGGGTATTGGGATCATAGGGGCGGATATCGCCATCGGCCCCTTTGGAACTGTTCTCTACTTCCGCACTGTCACTGTCGCCATTGAGCAGCGCGTCAATCTCAGCCTGGGAGAGAATGCTATCGCCCATTAAGTCACCTCAAAATGAAGGCGGTAAACAGCACGTCACTGACTACCTGCGCAGGTTGACCTTTTACCAGCGGTGGCGCCAGCACCTGTTTGATCTGTTCAACCAGGGCCTGTTTGCCTTGCTCGGTTGCCAGCGCGCTGGCGCTCTGACGTGAAAGCAGCAGCAGCAAACGGCTGCGCACCTCAGGCAGGTAGTCATTCAGCCGACGACGGGTATCCTCATCCGGCAGACGCAGGGTAAAGCCTACGTACAGCACGCGATCGGGATCGTTGTCGGGATTGACCAGGTTAACCGTAAACGTATCCATTGCAAAAAATACCGGGGCGGGCGGCGGCTCCACTTTGGCAGCCTCCGGCTTGTCACCCTCGTGTTTATTCATCATTCGCCAGACTGCATAGCCTGCCACGCTGCAAGCGGCCAGCGTTACAATCAGTAACACCGGAATTAGTAATGAACGTTTGCGGCCTTTAGCTTTCGCGTTATCAGACATGTTTGCAGTTACTTCCTGTGAATTATGGGCAAGCCTCTCGGCTTACCTGGACAGATTATCCCGCGTCTTAAGTCAAACAATGGGAAGAAAAGACGCGGGTTTTACGCTTACCTTCAGCGTTTAGTCGCTGTCAGGCAAAGATATCGACAGCGCCGTTGCCGGTCGCGCGCGCCTGGAGGGCTGCCGGGACGGCAATAGGCGTTATCTCGTTGTCACTGTCCTGGGAGAGGGTAAAGCTGCCGTACTGGCCGTCGCGACGTCCTTCCTGCTGGCCCTGATAACTCTGGCCCTGTGCGAAGGCGTCGCTGTTGACGTTACTCTGTCCCAGGTTAATGCCGCTCTCCGCCAGCGCCGTACGCAGCTGTGGGAGCGCCGCTTCCAGCGCGGCCCTCACATGGCTGTGGCTGGAAACCATTGTTAACTGTGCCTGATCTTTATCCAGCGTCAGGCTGATCTGTATCGCGCCGAGGTCTTCCGGATGCAGACGTAATTCGGCGTTCTGCTGGCCGTTACGGCTGAACATCACAATCTGCTGGCTCAGCGCCTGCTGCCACTCGTTGCTGCCCAGCTGCGCATTCAGCATCGGCGTGGAGGGCGCGCTGCTGGTGCTGGCCGTGGTGCTGACCAGCGGACTGGTACTGCTCAGCGGGCTGCTGATGGCCGGCGCGCTGCTGTCATGGCTGCTGAGCATCTCGCGCCGCTCTTCCGGTTTGCTCAGCGTGCTCAGCACCTGCTGAAAACTCTCATCCAGCGTCATACCGCTGTTGCTGGCCGGCGTGCCGCTGGCGGCCGCGCTCTGCACCGGGCTATGGCTGACGCCGGTCAGGCTGGTCAGCGCATCGCTGCCTTTCGATGGCTGGCCATCCGGCTTCGCCTGTTCCTCTTTCAGCGCACTTTGCAGCGAACTGTTAAGTAACGCAGCGTTTAAGCTGGTGCGCGCCTCACCCCGGGTTTCCAGCGCGGTGCTGTTATCCGCTGGCGGGCTGCTGCGGTTTTCGACCACCGCTGGCAACATAGCAAACAGCGCCTGCACATTCTGTAAGTCGCTGGCAGTTAACGAACTTGCTGCGCGCTTGTCATTATCATCGGCTGATTTCAGTCCGGCTTTAGTGTTTTCCGGCTGTAAAAGTGCGTTTAACGCCTCTGGTTTGTCCAGTGCCTGCAGCAGGGCGCTTAATGACGCTTTTGTGACGTTTTTCGCGTCAATTTCTGCCGCCAGATCAGCGGATTGCGCGCCATTTCCCTGCTGCTTAACCAGCGTCAGCAGGCGGTTGCCCAGCTCAGTAATAAATCCCTGCGGCAGGGTGTCAGCAGCGGACAGATTGTCCACTGCCGATGAAGGTTGTGCTTTGCCGGTTTTAGCAAGCTGTGTCAGCAGTGTTGGCAGCGTGTTCATTCGCCTTTCCTCAATGCGGCCCGTTGGGCAAATTCATCCATCCGTTTCTGATCGAGACGGCTTTCCTGTCGTAATGCGTTCTCTTCCGCGCGGGTAATCAGCGTCTGATAGGCATTCAGCTTCTTATGCTTTTCACGCCAGTTGCTCAGCGCCTGTTCCAGCCGCTGGTTCCACTGATTAAGCTGCTGGCGATGCTGTTCGATGGCTTTTTCCAGCGTCTGAATAAACTGGTGATAATTGCTCCAGCGCGTGCTGGCGATGCCGCCGGACATATCCTGATTGAGCTTGTTACGGTACTCATCCTGGTAATCGAGCAGCATGCTGAGCTGCTGATCGGCCTGCTGCTGACCGCGACGCATGTCGCCGAGGTGGATCACCGCCTGTTCCAGATCCTGCTCCGCCAGGTCGCGCAGCGTATCAATCGCATTGGCTGTCTTCATCGCGTTACCTCAAGTCGGGCGGCGTTAGCCGAACATCGCCTGCAGGTGCAGACAGGCATCGTCATAATCGCTGCGTTCAAAAATGCCCTGCTGCAGGAAAGCTTCCATCTGCGGATAGAGCTTAATGGCCCGGTCCAGCATCGGATCGCTGCCTGCGGCATAAGCGCCGACGCTCACCAGATCGCGGTTACGCTGAAAGCTGGAGAGCAACTGCTTGAACTGGCGCACACGCGCATAGTGGGTTTCATCAATCAGCGAGGTCATGGCACGGCTGATCGACGCTTCAATATCAATGGCCGGATAGTGACCGGCCTCCGCCAGGCGACGCGACAGCACGATGTGGCCGTCGAGAATGGCGCGCGCCGAGTCGGCAATCGGGTCCTGCTGGTCGTCGCCTTCGGTCAGTACGGTATAGAACGCGGTGATTGAACCGCCGCCGTGAATGCCGTTGCCGGCGCGTTCTACCAGCGCCGGCAGCTTCGCGAACACCGAGGGCGGATAGCCTTTGGTGGCCGGCGGCTCGCCGATCGCCAGCGCGATCTCACGCTGCGCCATGGCGTAGCGGGTGAGGGAGTCCATAATCAGCAGCACGTGCTGACCGCGATCGCGGAAATCTTCGGCGATGCGCGTGGCATAAGCGGCTCCCTGCATACGCAATAGCGGCGAAACGTCGGCCGGCGCGGCGATCACCACCGAGCGCGCGCGCCCTTCGGCGCCAAGAATGTTTTCGATAAACTCTTTAACTTCGCGGCCACGTTCACCAATCAGGCCCACCACGATGACGTCGGCTTTGGTGTAACGCGCCATCATGCCGAGCAGCACCGATTTCCCCACCCCGGAGCCGGCAAACAGCCCCATACGCTGGCCGCGGCCCACGGTGAGCAGGGCGTTGATCGCCCGCACGCCGGTATCCAGCACATCGTGGATCGGCGTACGCTGCAGCGGGTTGAACGGCGCGGTGATCAGCGGCGCGCGGTAGCCGGTTTCCGGCGCGGGCAGGCCATCCAGCGGCTTGCCGCTGCCGTCCAGCACGCGGCCGAGTAGCTCCGGCCCCAGCAGCAGCTGTTTACCGCTGTGATCGCCGTGCACGCGGGCATACACGCGCGCGCCGGGCAGAATGCCATCGACCTCTTCCAGCGGCATCAGAAACAGTTTCTGGCCGTTGAAGCCGACCACTTCGCTTTCCACTTCGGTAATCGTGCCGTTGTCGTGGCGCTCAATAATGCAGGTGGCGCCCAGCGGCAGCTGCAGGCCGGTGGCTTCCAGCACCAGACCGGTGGCGCGCGTCAGGCGGCCGTAGCGGCGCACCGTCTGCACCTGACTGATGCGGTCTTCAAAACTGTCGAGCGCGCCCAGCCAGCGCGAAAGGCGTGACGTCATCAGAATGCTCCCGGTGCCGCCAGACGGCACAGCTCCTGCCAGCGCGTGGCGACGCTGGCATCCAGATCGCCGTCTTCGGCGCTGAGTTTACAGCCGCCGGGATGCAGCGAACTGTCGGCCAGCAACCGCCAGCCGTGTAAATCGAGCGTTGGGCCCAGCGTCTGCTCAACGCGCTGCAGATCGTCCGGGTGCACGCGCAGCTGCGGTTTGCCGCTGAACATTGGCTCCTGCTGAATCAGCTGCTGGATCTGGCGCAGCAGGGCGCTGCCATCCACCTGCGTCGCCTGGCCAATCACCGTGCGCGCCGCTTCCAGCGCCAGCTGCATCAGGCGCGACGCAATCACGCTATCCAGCGCTTCCAGCGTGTGATGGAACTCGGTGACCAGCTGCTGCATACGCGCCTGCAGCGGAGCCTGCTGCTGCTGGGCATCGGCCAGTCCCTGCTGGAACCCGGCGTCATAGCCGTTTTGCTGCGCTTCGGCGAAGCCTTTCTGATAACCTTCGCTGTAGCCCTGCGTCTGCGCATCTTTACGCATCTGCTGCTGCAGACGTTCCAGCTGCTGCTGCTGTTCATCTTCCTCGCTCAGCACGAGGTCGCTGTCCGGCTCCTCTGCCAGCAGCAGTTCAGGTTCGGGCGGCTGCGGTGCGCCTAAATCATCAGGCTGCCAGCGCTGCCATGCACGGGCGGAAAAGGCATCAGACATAGGTTTCCTCGCCACCACCAATTACCATCTCGCCTGCTTCCGCCAGACGGCGCACGATAAGCAGGATCGCTTTCTGTTCGTTCTCCACCGCGGACATACGGACCGGGCCACGGTTGGCGAGGTCGTCGCGCAGGATATCGGCGGCACGCGCCGACATGTTTTTGAGGAATTTCTCGCGCAGCGGCTGCTCGGCGCCTTTCAGGGCAATCAGCAGCTGCTCGGACTCCACTTCCTGCAACAGACGCTGGATGCTGCGGTCGTCCACTTCCACCAGGTTTTCGAACAGGAACATCTCGTCGATGATCTTCTGCGCCAGCTCGCCATCGAAGTCGCGTACTGCTTCGATAACCGCTTCTTCCTGCTGGGTTTTCATCAGGTTGATGATTTCCGCTGCGGTTCTCACGCCGCCCATCTTCGCGCGCTTGAGGTTGGTGCCATCCAGCAGGCCGTTGAGCACTTCGGTCAGCTCCGCCAGCGCCGCCGGCTGTACGCCGCCGAAGGTGGCGATACGCAGCATCACATCGTGGCGCAGACGCTCGTCGAACAGCGCCAGAATATCCGCCGCCTGGCCGCGCTTCAGGTGCACCAGAATGGTGGCGATAATCTGCGGGTGCTCGTCGCGGATCAGATCCGCCGCCGCCTGCGGTTCCATAAAGTTGAGGGTTTCCATGCCGCTGGTGGTTTCGCGCGTTTCGAGGATATCTTCCAGCAGGCTCGAGGCGCGCTCTTCGCCCAGCGCCTTGATCAACACCGAACGCAGGTAGTCGTTGGAGTTGAGGCTCAGCGCAGCAAACTGTTCGGCATCGGTTTCGAACTCGCGCAGCACTTCAGTCAGCTGCTTATGCGAAATCTGTTTCATGCTGGCCATCGCGGCGCTGAGGTGCTGCACCTCACGCTGGTTGAGGTGTTTGAACACCTCCGCCGCACGCTCTTCGCCAATGGTCATCATCAGAATGGCGCTCTTTTCAGTACCGGTCAGACTCATAGTTCGTTACTCATCCATTCGCGGATAACCAGCGCCACAACGCGCGGATCGTTTTCAGACATATCGCGGATGCGCTGGCTCATCACCTCGGCGCTCATGCGGTTGTTAGATTTGCGCTCCTGGTCCAGCTCGTCTTTATTGATCTGGACGCTGTAAGCAGCTTCTTCCTCACGGGCGGCAGCACGGGCAGCGGCGGCTTCGGCGGCGGCTTTCTCGGCTTCACGTTTACGCAGCAGCTGCGGACGCACCATTTTTCGGTAGAGGATGAAGGCAACCAGTGCTACCAGCAGCCAGCGACCGGCGGTCATCAGCTGATCAAAGAACGACTGCTGCTGCCAGAAGGGCAGGTCGCCGCCGGTCGGCTCGGTGGTGTTGAACTGCGAGTTCACCACGTTGACGCTGTCGCCACGCGTTTGCGAATAGCCCATCGCTTCGCGGGTCAGATCTTCAATCTGCTTGATCTGCTGATCGTTCAGCGCCACCGCTTTGCCTTTGCCGTCATCGCGGTAGTTGACCACCACGGCGACCGACAGGCGCTGCACGTCACCGACGTTGAGTTTGGTGTGACGAATGGTGCGATCCAGCTCGTAGTTCACCGTGTCGTTGCGGCTGGAGCTGCTCGGGCCGCTGCTCTGCGCGGTGCTGGTCGAGGTGCCGGCATTCTGCGCGTTGTTGTTCTGCTGGCCGTTAGCGTTGTTATTGTTCTGCTGCTGCGGGTTGGTGACCGGCGCGGTATTGGCCGGCGCAGGCTGATTCGACAGCGCACCCGGTACGCCGCCCGGATACGGGCTGCCGTTCTGATCGTTGGTGCTGGTCTGGCGTGAGCGAATCGCCGTGTTATTCGGGTTCGCGTTTGGCTGATACTTCTCGTCCGTCTGCTCGCTGCGGTCAAAGTTAATCTGCGCGGTCACCTGCGCATGCACATTACCCTGACCGAGAATCGGATTCAGAATGGCTTCAATGCGCTGCTGATAGCGTGCTTCCACTTCGGAGGCATATTTCAGCTGGGCATCATTAAGATCGCGGCCTTCGCTGTCGGAGCGCGTCAGCAGGCGACCCGCCTGATCGACCACGGTCACATTGCCTGGTGGCAGACCGGCCACGCTGCTGGAGACCATGTGCTGAATCGCCTGAATCTGGCCCTCATCCAGCGCACGGCCCGGTTGCAGGTTCAGCGTTACTGAGGCAGACGGGGATTTTTGCTCGCGCACGAACAGCGTCGGTTTTGGCATCGCCAGATGCACGCGCGCGCTCTTCACCGGTCCGAGCGTTTCGATGGTGCGCGCCAGCTCACCTTCCAGCGCACGCTGGTAGTTAATCTGCTCACTGAACTGGCTGATACCAAACTTCTCTTTATCCATCAGCTCAAAGCCTACCGAACCCCCTTTCGGCAGTCCCTGCTGGGCAAGGCGCAGACGCAGCTCATGCACTTTATCGGCGGGCACCATCAGGGCGCCGCCGTTTTCAGCGAACTGGTAAGGGATGTTCATCTGGGTGAGCTGGGTAACAATCGCGCCGCCATCCTCATCAGAGAGGTTGTTATAGAGAACGCGATAGTCGGGCGCTTTGGCCCACAGCACCAGCGCCAGAACCACGGCGATAGCGGCCGCGGCAGCAACGATTAATGGAATACGCGGATTTGCGCGCAGGCGGGCGAGAAGGTCATTAAAGCCTTTCTTTGCTGTATCCTGTGTGGCGGCTGCACTCGCATTCATGACCAATTCCTGCCTGACATAATTGACCGGGTGTATGTAGGTGACAAAACTGACTCCCTGATACGCATCCCCGCCCGTTGATGCCGTGTAGCTGGCCGACGGGGTAGGGGAAAAAATGAAATTCCAATCTAATGCCTGGCATTATTTGATGAATCGTGTCACTTCGATGGCTGGATAAGCCGGGTTTTTTGCAGTCATTTAGCGCCTTTGTCCTATTGACAGTGTGTTAACTTTTCCTCCGTGAAAAAAAGAACCCTTCATCTATGAGGTACAGGCAATGTCAATTCAGGCAATAGATGGCGTACTGCAGCAGCTGCAGCTAACGTCACTGCAGGCCAGTGGCAAACCGACCGAGTCCGCCAGTCAGCTCGATTTTGGTGCCACCATGAAAGCCGCGCTGGATAAAATCAGCGCCACCCAGACCGCTGCGCGCAGTCAGGCGCAGGATTTTGAGTTGGGTAAACCGGGCATCCAGTTGAATGATGTGATGGTCGATCTGCAGAAATCGTCGATTTCGATGCAGATGGGGATTCAGGTGCGTAACAAGCTGGTGAATGCCTACAGCGAGATCATGAGCATGCAGGTCTAGCGGCGCGCAATAAAAAACCGCCTGAGAGAGGCGGTTTCGTCAGGGTCAGGGCAGTGACAGTTTTTCGCTAATCGCCCGGTAGCCCTGTTCAGCGAAGCGTTGCTTGCTGATGGCGTCGTTTTTGGTGGGTTCAAACCAGGCACCTTCTCCACTGGTTGAGAAAAACCAGACTTCTGGCTGTTCTGCGCCGCGCTGCACCCAATAAAATCCTTCCTGCATTATCATGTCCTCCTCACAGGAATATAGTTCAGCTACGCTGCGCTTAACAGCGTAACTGACAATATTCTCACCTGCAGACGAAAACTAAGCAGATTGCGCCTCTTCCGGTGGCGTCAGTTTGCCACTGAGAAGTTTAAAACCGGCAGATTTAAAACGAGGCAGAGAAAGCGGTATTGGCTCCATCGGGCGATAAAAACCGCGTCCAGCATCCCAGTACCATACCTCAGGCTCAGTTGTGCTGCTGCCTACCCAGTAAAAACCCGTATCCATCAGTGCTCTCCAGAAATGAATGAAGGCACGCCTTCTCTAATTTCCGCAAAATAATGTCTTAATTAAACTCAATGATCAATCTCGCTTGCCGCTTCGCTTATTAGCGCCAGAGATGAGCGGCTGCGAAAATAACATCCGGTGGGTCGGTCCAGATATCATCGAAGGCTTATTTACCGATCCTGGAAAGGATCTTTTTTATCATCCTGACTGTCATCACGCGTACGCGGAATTTCACCGTGTTCGCGCGCATCATCCTGCGCCGGATGATCGTCTTCTTCATACGCATTACCTGCGTTGGGTGCCGCTTCCGGTAAACCTTTGTGCACCTCGCCCTCGTTTTTACGCTCCTTATTCGTTTCGTGTTGCTTCATCTCTCTCTCCAGCAGGGTTTCGTTATGATGAATTTCGCGTGATCAGCGGCCGTTTCAGGCGACCGTAATCGTTTTCACACTCTACACGCAGAACGGCTAAATTGTACAGTTTTGCAAAGTTGTACAAGTTTATGGGGGCTGTATAGAAGTGCACGCGTCAGCAAGGAGTAAAAATAATTTTGTTGAGCAGAAAGAGAGGCTTAGCACAGCGTCTGATATTTTATTCAGGTTAACTGCATGATTTTTCCTGCGAAAATGGTGATTTATTGTTGAAGAGAATGGCGAAATTATTGTGCAAATCTCCTCTGACCACACGAAATGCTAACTAAATTGTTGTACAAGTTTCCCATCTTTGTATAACTTCTCGCTTGTGGCAGTCAGTCACACGTAACGAATGATGCTTTGCATCGCCTCTGAAGGTGTTGTGGATTTCCACTTTCAGAGGCTGCTTTTTTACCTGTGCTGATTCAAAAATTTAACCTGAGTAACCGATTAATCACTGCAGTTTGCACTGCAGCTTACCCGATGAGGCTTGTTATGAAAAAGAATGCATCGACGTCAGCAGAGTCTCAATTGTCAGAATATTTCCAGCACGCGGGTTCAGAATATGCCAGTGAAAAAGAGGTCATCGCGCTGATTTACAAACAGCTGGCGGCGGTGAAACTGCGCGTGAGCAATAAAGATATTATTCTGGCCCTGCTGGAGCGATTAGAGTCTGAACATGACGTGGTTCAGCTGGATATTTATCGCCAGGCACTGGAACTTATTGTTCAGCGCACGCCTGACGATATCGCTTCCTGAAACCTGTGTCTGTCGTACTCCACTCCATTGCCGAAACACGGACGTTTAGTTGCCTGTTTGTTTCGCCCCTTAGCTTAGGGGCATTTATTCTCTTTGCGTCTCGTTTCCTGCCTGAATAAGCCCAGCGTGAAATGCACAATTGCCTCTATTCTCTGCTACAGTATTTAGCTGGAGTAAGCTTTCATGCAAGCAGGGTTACTCATTACGCCAGAGGGCGTATCACTTTATCGGGCACGCATGAATGTCTGATTCGCGGCTCAGGCCGCTGGGCAAACCTATGAATGATGGTTATTACTGGATTAAAGATGGCGAGCGCTATCCGGAAGTGTGGCTGTACCAGAAGCAGTTTGGCTGGTTTCGCCCGTGCAGCGCGGTGCCAATGACGCAGCGTACCTTTGAGATGATGAAGTACGTAGTGCTGAGTGAACGGCTGGAAGAACCGGCGCGTGAGACTGAGTGTTAAGCCTGTGACCGCCGTTACGGCGGTCAGCTTTGCCGGTTACTTAATCTCCGGCCAGGCTACTGCCGGGAAACCATTAAACTGTGGGCGGGCAAACAGATAGCCCTGGAATTGACTGACACCGACCGCTTCCAGCCACATCCACTCCTCTGCTTTCTCCACGCCTTCAGCAATCACCGCGATCTCCAGCGAAGCGCAGCACTTAATAATGGCATGCACAATCGCCTGTTTTGGGCCGCTTTTGTGCACGTCACTGATGATTTCCCGATCGATTTTGATCTTATCCGGCTGGAACTTAGACAGCAGCGACAACCCCGCAAACCCGGCACCAAAGTCATCCAGCGCCAGGCTGATACCGGCCGCCTTAAGTTTTCTTACTTCTGCCGTAAATTCTTCAGCACGCGAGATGATTTCATTCTCCGTCACTTCCACCACGATCTGCTCCGGTACCAGACCGTTGGCCGCGATTTCCTGTAGCAGGAAATCCACCGCATTCGGGACGGTGACCAGCGACATCGGCAGCAGATTGATGGTCAGCGTCTGCTCGCCGAGGCCGAGATTTTTCGCCAGGTTGAAGGCCAGACTCTTGGACTGAATATCGGCGTGGTAAATCGCATCGCCGCCAAACGCAGAGAAGTACTCCTGCGGTGAACCGCCGTCCGGCGTGCGAATCAGCGCTTCATAGGCCGTAATACGCCGCGAGAAGGGATCAACAATCGGCTGAAACGCAAACCGGCAATCCTGTACATAGTGTTGCAGACTCTCCAGCTGACGCTGGCTTTCCGCATCAGTAATAAATTCCCAGGTATTCGCCGGCGGGATCTCGAAATAGTTCTCTTTTTCCCGCGCCTCAACGAAGGTGCGCAGGAACTGCAGTGCACGGTCGTCATAGGTGAGCTGGTAACGCGAAGTGCCTTTATCCAGCACCGCCTGCAGTACGCTGGATTTGTCGTGCTCGCGCAGGTCAAACAGCTCCATTCCGACGTTACCAAAGCGCCGGGCTGGCGCGAAGTCATGCATCAGCTCAACCAGATTGTGATGACGGGCGTCGCGGCAGATACGGTCGTAAATGCCCTGAACGGCCTGATCGGGTCCTTCAAGCAGCTGGAAGAAATGTCGTCCATCAAACAACAGAATGCCGGTGACATCTGAAACTTCGTTTTTCTTATTGGCTTTGCCGACCATATCCTCCAGCGTTTTGATGGGAACGTGATCATAGAGGTGGCTGCGGTAAAGGATGGTAGTCAGCATGAGATTGTCCGGCGCTATCGTTATTTTGCCTTACATTAACAGCCAGACGGCAGGATCTGTCCAGCGCTGAGACGCGTAATCGTTAACTATTTTATTAAATTCCACTTAACCGAAGCGGCTGGCGGGGCACGTCAGGTGGAATTTTAACTCAACCGCTGGCCAGCGAGGTTAACGATAAATAAATTCGATTGAAAGGATAAATGAAAAGCGTATCGTTAGCCGGGTTAACCGGAGGTGATAAAGATGTTGCGTGATTATTTGAAGATTGATGAAAGCGATCGTTTAGTTGAGCAGAGCTTGTTACGCCTGCATAACCGGGGACAGGAAGATGTCACCGAATGGCATATCGTCGGTGCCAACGGTGAGCACAAGGGCAGCGTGGCGCTGTTCGATAAACTGAGTAACCGTCGCTCTTATCGCGTCAGTTACCGTATAACGCAAACCGATCTCCAGGGGAGGGTGGTCGTTGATCATCTCACCGACACGTTGTGATTTTTGCCGTAGTCTTTTGTTGGATTTGACCCGCCGCGTGGCGGGTTTTTTGCTGCTTCAGCGGCTGCCGCGCCGCCGCATTTCCACCAGCGTGCCAATCAGTTCCAGCGTACTTTTCTGACTCTGCTGCACGGGAAAATCTTCGTTCAGCGGCCGTAACGAGAAAATTTGCTCGTCGTGCATCCGAATAATTCGCACCATCGCGACGTCGTCAACCCGCGCCAGCACCACATCGCCCGGCTGGGGCACGCGTTGCGGATCAAAAATCAACCGGTCGCCGGCGCGATACGCCGGGTTCATGGCGTCATCTTCCAGCGTTACCGCCAGCGCACCGTCGCTCAGCGCTTCGTCACTGTAAAGAAAGCGAACAGCCTGCTGCTGCCACTGCAGTCGCTGCTCATTCAGCCAGTCCGCGGCCTGCACCAGCGTGACCAGCGGCACGGCAGTGAGAGCGGGGGAAGCGTGCGTACTTGCAAACGGCTGGCCGTCGCCATCAATAATCCACGCCGCGCTACACTGCAGCAACTCCGCCAGCCGCAGCAGATGCTCACCACGCGGCACCGTCTCTTCTTTCTCCCACTGCGAAACCGCAACGTGTGACACGCCAATGCCATTGGCCAGTGCCTGCTGCGTTAATTTCAGTGCCTTACGGCGCTGGCGAATGCGCTCACCACCAGATTCTTTTTTCATCATCTTGACAACTCCTCCAGGCTTGACTTAAGTATACTTAAAATCATTATTTAAAGTAAACTTAAATATGCCGCTGGCCGTGATACTGGCGAGGGAGGTCAGCGGGGTGTCCGGCTAACCCTCGCCAGGTGAGAGAGGTAGGGCATGGAGAGTAGTTTGGTCACCAGCGTAGGCGCACTGCTGCTTGGCGGTGGCGCGGCAGCGGTGTTCTGGAAACCCCTGATGGCGGGGATCGCGTCAATCGTCACCAGCAATCGCGCGGGCGGCGAGATCATCACCAGCTACAAAGAGCAGGTGCTGCTTCTCAAGGAGAGCCATGCGCTGATGCGCCAGGAAAACGATGAACTGCGTATCCGTCACGACAAAAACCTGCGGCGTATCTCATCGCTGGAGACCGATCTGCGTTTGATCAAGAACGCACTCGGTATCCTGCTGGCGACCACCGAAGCCGAGCACAGCGATAAGTTTCGCAGCCAGATTAATCAATTGATCACCACTCTGGAGGAGAACCGCGATGGTGCAGATAAACAGTGAACTGCTGGTGCGAAGCCACCGCCGTCATCTGATGCTGGGTGGCCTGCTGATGCTGTTATCGCTGCTGTGTGTGGCGATGACCATTCTGTTTCTTTACGTCAATAACGACGCCAACCGGCGCGTGGAGGAGATTCGCCAGCAGTACCGGGCGATCTCCGATCGACGCGAAGCAAAGGTCGCCGAACTGACCAGCCAGCTGGTTGAGCTGCAGAAAAAGCTGGATGCCCAGCCGCCGCGCAGCGCCAGCCATACCACAACGCCCTCCACGCCGCCGGCCGGGCAGCAAACCGCGCCACAGCCGCGGCGCTAAGGAGGACCTGATGCGAATTACCGAGCGGATCGCAGTCCGTTTGCAGCAACTGCGGTCTTTATTTAGCAATAAGGAGAAAATTATGAGCGATCAAACTGTCATCAACCCAACCAGCGCTGCGGCGCAACAGGAATTGTCACCGCTGGAGAGTTTTGCCAACGAAACGGCCAGCGCGCCGGCTGCCGCTAACAGCGCAGCTGATAGCGTTGCCCAGCCAGCAACGCCGCCGGCAGCCGCAACGCCAGCTGCGCAACCGGCAGCGCCCGCCAGCGCTGAGCAACCGTTTCATGCGGATGCTCCGGTCGATCTCGATCAGCAGCTGGCAACGCAGGATACGCTGGCGAACGGCTCGGCCAGCGCAGGCGCCTCAGCGGCCGCCACGCCTGGTGTGCGCAACGCGCAGGCCGCCGCACCGGTTGCTGTCCCCGACGCGCCGGCTGCTGCGACCGCCGCCAGCGATGCGGTGGCGCAGGATATCAGCGCCGGGGTGAAGGACTTTGTCCAGGCCTTCAGCTTTGTTGAACAGGGCGTGCTGAAGCTGGGCAGCGCCGCGAAGGATGAACTTATTGCGCTGGCGAAGAAGTATCTGTAATTCAGGCGGGCAGGGATGCCCTCATCACCCGTTCGGTCGCGAGATCTGCTTTTCCAGTTCCAGCGGGTTTCGCTGCCGGCTATTAATCTTTTTAGCGGGCGAGCCGAAGTAGATCGACCACGCTTCGGTATCGCGCGTTATCAGTGAATTGGCGCCTACTGCGGTTCCCTCTGCCAGCGTAAGGCCCGGCATAATAATGGATTGCGAACCGACGATGACATGCCGGCCCAGCACCACTTTCCCCGAGGTGACGCCGGTCAGGTGGGCAGGCACGGTGGGATTGGTCATGAATTCCCCACTATAGTCATCACTTTTCGAGTAGATTTTTACGCCCTGTGAAAGCCCCGAGAAATCCTCCATTTCCACACCGGCACCCGCCAGTACGGCGCAGTAACCGCCAATATGAATGTATGAGCCAAGCGTCAGATACCCATCGCCGGCAGCCACGAGGGTCGAGAATCCGTCGATGCGCACGTGATCGCCAAGAGTGATATTGTGCAGGCCAATAATGGTGCAGTTTTTTGCCACCATGACCTGTCTGCCGACGTGTTTAAAGCCGAAACTGTTCAGCTCATGTTCGGTGTAATAACCAGGATTGAAAGGTTCAGTCGACACAGTGCATTCTCCGGATGATCGGGGCTGGGGTGCCATTATAGGTGCGAAGGCAACAGTCTGTAGCGGAAGAAAAGCGCTAAATCTGACGTCAATTCATCGCAATCAGCCACGAATGGAGACTAAGTTAAGATAATTCTGCAGGCGGCTTCGCTATTATCTGCTAACTTTAATTGCTCAGGCGTTATTTTAACTGGCTTTATCAGCAAAAAGGAAAATAGCATGAGTGATACAGAGGCAATCAAAACCAAAACTGACTACCTGCGTGATGTCACCTCACAGCTAAAAGAGATGCGTCACTATGCGCAAACCAACACTGAGACGCTTTCCAGCCACTGGCTGGCCTTTGATGCCGGGGAGTATAAGGACAAAGAGTACGCCACGCGTTTTGATACGCTGATCAACAAGCAGGGACAGCTGCTGGATGATATCGATCAGGCGATTCAGGATCTGGAAATCGCCATCAATCACAGCGAGCAGGAAAGCTAAGCGCGGCTGCTGGTGGCCTAATCGGCCACCAGCCACATCTCGGCTTCATCGAACATCTCTTCAACAATACGCGCAATCGTCGCCTTGTCGTTTTTACTCATATCGGTTTCGATGGCGTTACGCTCCATCGGCTTAACCCGCACCTCCAGATCCGGAAAGACGCGCTGCACGCGCTTCTCCAGCTCCTGCAAAATCATTTCGCGCGCGCCCGGTAATCCGGCTACGTTGCGCTTGTCGTAAATCAGCTCCACAAACATCAGGGCATTCCAGTAATCAAAGTGGGAGCGTCATATTACTGTAAATAAAACCAGTGACAAGCGGCAGGGCGGCAATTATTTTCATACGGGTGAAACAGCGCGGCGTAAAGATGCAACGACAGGGGAACAAAGCGGGCAAAAGCAGAGGGTGCACGCAAAAAATCGAACCTCTGGAGGTGGAAATCCAGCAACACCTCCAGAGGCGGTGCAATAGCACCTTTCGTTCAAGGACAATCGACGACAGTCGTCGTGAGTATTAAGTTATACAACTTTTCCCACCTTGTACAACTTTTTCCCCGGAAATTTCTCTCCGATCGCCTTTTTATCAGTGCATCGCTTATAACTTGTTCTTAATACAGAACTCTTCCCACGTCATACCTAACGCTTCCGCGTGAGATTTCAGATAGGTTTCAATCGCTTGCGCAGCAACCGCTTTATCCGGTTCCGCCAGCTGAATGGAGAACAGCATGCCGTCGAGCTTCTTCTGACGCAGAAACGCGGCATAGATGCGCTCGGCGTGCCACGCGCGCAGTTCACGCAGGGACATATTGGCGGCGCGCGCATCACTCTCACTCAGTTCATCCAGCGCTGACTGAAAATCAGGGTGGGCGGTGAAAAACAGGCTGCGGGCCAGGGCGTAATACTCTTCAGGGGTTTTCATTCGGGGGTTCCTGCCGGTCAAATTGCGCGTTAGTGTAACCCGCACACGGCGACTTGTCAGGAACCCCGAATGTTTACTGCTGCGCGGCTTGCAGGCGCGTCACGTCCTGCTGATTTTTTTCCAGCGTTTGGTCCACCGTCAGCTTGCCCTGCAGCAGCGCCGCCAGATTCTGCCCGACGGCGTTACCCATCTGATCAAAGCCAGCAATACTGACGTACTGCACACCGGTGTAAGGTACGGTGTTCAATGTCGGTTGATCGACGGTGGCGGATTCAATCGCGCTGCGCACCTGAGCGGCGTAAGGCGCCAGGCGCTGGTAGTTTGACTGCTGGTAGGTGGAGTTGCGGCTGCCGGGTGGCACCGCTCCCCAGCCGACGGTATCCGCAACCTGCTGAATATACTGCCGCGAGGTCGCCCAGCTAATGAAGTCGACGGCGGCGGCGCGCTGCGGAGAGTTAGCCGGTACCGCCAGCGCCCACGACCACAGCCAGTGCGAGCCGTTGCGCGTAATGCCGCCCGGTGCCGGGGCAAACGCCAGCTTGTCCGCCACCAGCGAGATCTGCGGGTTAATCAGCAGCCCGGCGGCGACGGTACTGTCGATCCACATCGCGCATTTTCCCTGTGCGGTAAGACGCAGGATCTGGCCAAAGCTATTGCTGGCCGTATCCGGAGGACCGTCCTGTTTCACCATCGCCAGATAATCGGTCAATACCTCACGCCACTCTGGCGAATTCAGCGTCGGCTGCCAGCGATCGTCAAACCACTGCGCGCCATAGGCGTTGGCCATGGTAGTCAGCAGGGCCACGTTATCGCCCCAGCCGGGCTGGCCGCGCAGGCACAGGCCATAGATACCGTGCTGAGGATCGGTGAGTTTCGCCGCAAAATTTTTGATGTCGGTCCAGTCGGGATCGTCCGGCATGGTCAGCCCTTTCGCCGCAAACAGATCTTTGCGGTAATAGGTCATGCTGCTTTCCCCGTAAAACGGTAGCGCGTACAGCGTTTGCTGCCAGGACAGTGCTTTGCGCACCGGCGTCAGCAGATCGTCGCTGTCATACTCTGGCGGCAGGTTGTTGAGCGGCGCCAGCCAGCCTTTTTTACCCCACAGCGGTGCTTCATAGGTACCCACGGTAATCACATCAAATTTTGCGTCACCGCTGTTCATGGCTGCCAGCACCGCCTGGCGCAGGGCGCCATCATCCATCACGTGCCACTGAAGTTTCACGTCAGGATGCTGCTGTTCGTAACGGCTCGACAGCTGCTGCATGATAGTCATGTCACCATTGGCAATGGTGGCGATATTGAGCGTGGTGGCGGCCTGGCTGAGCAGCGGCAGCGCGGCCAGCAGCGCGATTATGTTACGCTTCATGGCGGCTCCTTATGGCTGCTGCAGGCGGAAGAACGCCATTTTTTCCACCAGCAAACCGGCATGCTGGCTCACCGTCTGGCTGGCCGCGCTGGCCTGCTGCACCAGCGATGCATTCTGCTGGGTGGCACCGTCCATCTGGATTACTGCGGTGTTCACCTGCTCAATGCCGCTGGATTGCTGGCGGCTGGCCACAGCGATCTCGCCAACGATATCCACCATGCGCGCCACGCCGTGGTTGATGTCGTTGAGCATCTCGCCAGAGCGCTGCACCAGCGCGCTGCCGGCTTCGACTTTACCCACGCTGGCATCGATCAGCGCCTTGATCTCCTGTGCGGCACCGGCCGAACGCTGCGCCAGCTGTCGCACCTCTGACGCCACCACCGCGAAGCCGCGTCCCTGTTCCCCGGCGCGCGCCGCTTCCACCGCCGCATTCAGTGCCAGCAGGTTGGTCTGGAAGGCGATTTCATCAATTACGCGGTTGATATCCGCGATGCGCTTGCTGGAGGATTCAATCTCCTCCATCGCACTCACCGCGTCGCGCAGTACACCGCTGCCGCGCTCGGCCTGATGGCGCACATCGCTTGCCAGCTCGTTGGCCTGCGCGGCGTTGTCCGCGTTGTGTTTCACCGTGGCGGTCATCTGCTCCATACTGGCCGCAGTCTGCTCCAGCGAACTGGCCTGCGCATGGGTGCGCTCCGACAGATCGTCGTTGCCATCCGCCATCTGGCGTGCCGCATCGCTCAATGCATGGGCACTTTCGCCCACCTCGCGCACGATCTCCGCCAGCCGCACATCCATGCGCAGCAGCGCCTGCATCAGTTCACCCATCTCATCGCGCGTTACCGTACCGATACGGTGATTGAGCTCGCCGCCGGCAATGGCATCCGCCAGCTCGCGCGCCTGGGCGATGGAACGGTTAATCGAGCGGATCAGCAGCCAGCCGGAGACCAGCGCCAGACTCAGACCCAACAGCAGGATGGCGATCAGGCTATTGCGTGCCAGCAGGTAGTCGCGGTTGCCCTGTTGCCAGGCCGTCTGCGCATGCTGACGCATCAGCGCATCCAGCTGGTCAATGTCCTGCTGCAGCAACTGGCTGCCGCTGCGCAGGCGGGTTTCGATGACCACCAGTGCGGCGGACGGGTTACCGCCTTTCAGCAGCTCACCGGCTTCATGCAGCGCACCCTGCCAGCCGTCGAGATGGGTCAGGAAGCGCTGGCTCAGCGGTTTGGTCTGCGCATCAAACGCCAGTTGCTGCCAGGTATGGCGATCGGCGTTGATTTGCTGACCGTACTGCGCAATGCGCGCCAGGCGTTTTTCCACTTCACTGCTGTCGGTCCAGTAGCGCAGCGCATCGAACAGGGTAGCGGATTGCTCCTGCACCATGCGGTACAGGCGTGAAGAGTATTGCAGCGGGAGCAGCTCGTTCTGGTAGGCATTCTGCGCGCGCTGATCGGCAGCGCGCAGGCCGATAATTCCCCAGACGGCAGCAATAATCAGTAACAGGCACAGCAGGCTGACAATCGCAGCCAGACGTGCGCGAAGGGTCAATCGCATAACAGCGTTCTCCGAAACCAGGGTGAGTAAGTCGTCAATATTGTTATGGGTGCAGGTGCTTTAGACTTCACATCAGGTTATCGGCGAAGAGTTGAACAGCTTGAGGGCGCCGGAGAAAGAGAAGGGGGATTCCACCGCAGATACCTTGCGTCACGCCGGGAAAACATTATAACGTAGCCGCCATTGATGCGAGTGTAGGGACCGAAGATGAAAAAGTGGATGGTACTGGCCGCGCTGGCGCTGAGCGGCTGTGCGCAAATCAACAGTTATGACGAAGCGGTAAAAACCCCGGCACCGCTGGAGCTGCAGGGTAACTGGCAGACAATGGGACCGCAGAGCAAGCTGATCAGCAGCGAGGCCATGGCCAGCCTGATCGTCAGCGCTGATGGCGCTACCCTTGACTGCCGCCAGTGGCAGCGGGTGATTGCCAAACCAGGCAAGCTGACACGCCTGGATGATGACTGGGTTAACGTTAACCGTCAGGCGCGCGTGATGCCGCTCTCGCTGGAGAACGGTGAACTGCACTACGATGGCCTGACGCTGCGTAAAGTGGATCGCCCAACCGTCGAGTGCCAGCAGGCGCTGGACGAAGTGGCAAAGCGCCCTGGCGATGCGGTGATTCAGGATATTGAGCCGCAGATTCTCAGGCCGGTCACGGCAGAGAAATAAAGGACAGAGCTAAAATGCTTTTCTTCCTCTCCCGGCTGCGGGAGAGGACATTTCATCAGGCTGGAACGGTTATCGCTTCTGCAATAAATAGCTGTTTTCAAAGCCGGGCAAACTGCCAATCACATCGAAACCATTAAAATAGCCACCCGCGCGTAATAAATCCACAGCAGGACCGACCTGCGGTGAATACTGGTGATCGCGATAATCGTCAAAGACGATAAAGCCGCCTTGCACCAGGGTGGGCGAATATAACAGGAAATCGAGCAATACATGGCGGCCTTCGTGTCCGCCGTCAATATGCAGTAATACGGTACGCGGATTAAGGGCCTGCACTCGCTCAATACTTAATTCAGAGTAGCCACGGATGAGATTAACCTGGGGAAACAGCTTTTCGTGATAAAAGCGCAGCTCACTTTCCTGATTTGCCAGCTCCATGGGATCGATGCTGATAATGCGACGTTTATGCTGGCAAATTTCATTCATGAAAGCCGTCGATTTCCCTTTCCACACGCCGATTTCAATGATGTCACCCGCCACATTATTATGCTCGAGTAACCAGCAAAGATAACCCAGGCATTTTACATGGCTATGGAAAGAGAGTTCACGGCGCGCCATGGCCAGCTCTGCCGGTAATTCTGCCTGCGCCTGTGCCAGAGCATCACCGACCTTATCCCAGGTGTCATCGATGAGCTGCTGTATTTCAGGCTCCTGAAAAAAAACTTTTAAATCCGCGATATCGAGCATGTCGTTGCCTTATAAAGAGAGAATACAGCCGGCAAGGCTGAAAAGGTCTGCGTTAAATGTGCCACAGTTGCCATCATTCAAGGCGGTAATAAGGCTCAGTTTAAGGGGGTAATTAAACGCTTAGCATGGCGGGGGCGGTAAGAATCCAGGGAGAACAGCGTCTCCCTGACAGAGAGGATTATAAATCGCTGGGATAAAGCACCTGACTGGAAAAACGACCATACGCGTTGGTGACTTTCTGTTGCTGCGTGGTTTGCTGGACCAGCGAACGCAGTTCTTCCATGCGGGTCGCCATCAACTGCTTAATCTCAAGCTCATTGTCCATCACCTGCTTCAGCATAGGCCGTAACTGGACACGCAGCGCAGCAGGCAGGGCGGAGGTATCACGGTCGCGCGCTACGAGCGTAACGCTGCTCACGTAAACTGCCTCATTGGCCACTAAATCATCCCAGTACCCCTGGCGCGCCTGTTTCAACATCTGATTACTCAGGCTGAGCAAACGCTGATACCCCTGCAGCAGGTCGTTATCTGAAGTCATGGTTACGCTTCCTGAACGGCGTGAGGACCAATTTGTTTCCACGCGTCGGCAATGTTGCTCAGCAAGCGCTCGACTTCCGCAATCGCTGCCGGATCGTTGTGCAGGTTGGCTTCCAGCAGACGGCGGGTCATGTATTCGTAAAGATTATCCAGATTGGCAGAAATCTCTCCACCGGCTTCATGATTCAGCCCGGCGCGTAAGCCATTAGTAATGATATTAATGGCTTTCGACAGCGCCTGGCCTTTACCGGGAATGTCGCCCTGATCCATCAGAATGGTGGCTTTCTTCATGGCGCTGAGCGCGCCATCAAACAATAAAACCACCAGCTGATGTGGGCTGGCGCTTAACACGGCACTTTCCAGACCGACCTGTGCGTAGGCCTGCGTTCCCGATTTAGCGTACATATTTAACTCCTGTTAACTGCTCATGTTCGCGAACTGCTGCGTCAGATAGTTCTGGGTCTGGGTCATGGATGAGACCAGCGTATTCAGGTTCGTGAACTGGGTCTTGTAGCGCGCCATAGTGGCGGTAATCTGTGCGTTTACCCGATCGTAATCGTCAGACAGTTTTTTCAGCGTTTTATTGATGCCATCAGTGGCGTTCTGTACAGAGCCATTGCTGCCTAAAATCTGATCCAGATAGTTACTGGTTTGCGTCGCAAAGCCGGTGGTTTTGCCGTCACCGGACAGGAAACTGACCACATCCGCCGATTTTTCATCCAGCGCTTTGTTCAGTTTGGTGCTGTCGACGGTCAGCTTGCCATTCACATCCTGGGTAATGCCGATCTGTGACAGCAGAGAAATACTGCCGCCGCTCTGGGCACTGGTGGACAGCTTGGAGCGCAGGCTGGTCTGAATGTTACGCAGCGTGCCATCACCTAACAGATCGCCATTGCTGGAGTCCTGCGAGGTACTGCCCTGATCCACGGCGGTGTATTTGGTCTGGTTACTGATGGTGGTCTGCAGCGAGTTGTACGCGTCAACGTAAGCCTGCACCGCGGCGATCATCGGCGCATTATCCTTGGTGACGGATAAGGTTTCCGGGCTGCCAGTGTTGGTTTTAGTCAGGTTCAGCGTGACGCCTTCCGGCGCATCAGTAATGGTGTTGCTGCTGCGGGTGATGGCGACGCCATTGATGCTCAGTTTGGCATCGGCTGCTTCCACCTGCTCCGTCATACCATTGCTGCTGCCACCTTTGGTAAAACCAATGTACTGCGCCAGGGCGCTGTCATCGGTAGAAACCGTCATCTCGTTGGTGGTGCCGGTATCACGCGAGGTCAGGGCCAGATAATAGGTATTGTCATCGGACTTGATAATACTGGCGGTAACGCTGCCCTGCTGTTTATTAATGGCATCTTTAATGTCCGTCAGGCTGGTTTGATCTTTGCTCAGCGTGATGGTCATTGGGTCTTTCTGACCCGGTTGCGTAATGGTGATGGTGCGCGAGGCTAGGCTGGAATCGCCTAAATCGCCATCTTTACTGGTCGCGCTTTTCGACAGCAGCGACTGCGCTTTAGCCAGTTGGGTGACTTCAACCGAAAAGTTACCGGCCGCCGCATCATTGGCCAGCGTGGCGGTGAACGCGGTGTTGGTGCTGCTGACTTTTGTTGAGGCAATTGCAGATGTGTCTTTGAGCGCAGCGGCAGCTGTCTGGACTTTTGCCAGTGCCGTTTGCACGACGCCCCATGCTGTCAGCTTGGCTTTATAAGAGGTTTGCTGATTTGTAATTGGCGTCAGGTTGGCTTTTTCTGCCGTTTCAAGCTGGTCATACAGATCGCTCAAACCCAGGCTATTACCAGCATTGAGGTTACTTACACTTGCCATGTTGTAATCCTTTATAGGTGGATAATCACTGAGGAGGGTATCGGCAGTGAGCGGAAAAATATTAGACAAAATATAAAAAAACAATGAGGCAAATAAAGAAGGGATAAGGGCCTGTTTTCGGGGTTTAAAAAAATAGCTAAGGTTTTCTCAGGTACCGACGATAACCAAAGCAAGCTGAATGGCCCCGGGCCAAAAGCCCGATAGAATCTCAACTCATTGACTCAAGGAATTTATCATGGCCGTTATCAATACCAACACATTGTCGCTGACCACGCAAAACAACCTGTCCAAGTCACAGGCTTCTCTGGGTACCGCTATTGAGCGTCTCTCTTCTGGTCTGCGTATTAACAGCGCCAAAGATGATGCTGCAGGTCAGGCGATTGCTAACCGCTTCACCTCCAACATCAACGGCCTGACCGTTGCTGCCCGTAACGCCAACGACGGTATCTCACTGGCACAGACTGCTGAAGGCGCGCTGTCCGAGATCAACAACAACCTGCAGCGTGTGCGTGACCTGACCGTGCAGGCGCAGAACAGCTCCAACTCGGCTTCAGACATCGACTCCATCCAGGCTGAAGTTAACCAGCGTATGGAAGAGATCAACCGCGTAACGTCGCAGACCGACTTCAACGGCATCAAAGTGCTGAACACCGGTTCCGGCTCAACCGACTACAGCTTCCAGGTGGGTTCAAAAGACGGCGAAACCATCGCTATCACCATCAGCGCCAGCGATGGTTACAACCTGGCGAAAGCCGGCACCAGCGGTACGGATCTGAACACCCGTGCAATGGCTTCCGGCGATACCGTTAACGGTACCGCGCGTTCAACTGAAGCTGTTGGCTTTGACGTACTCAAAGGTAAAGTGACCGGTGGTGCATCTGGTGCAGCTTCTGGTACCACGCCACTGGCAGACATCGATGCGGCCATCAAATCTGTTGACTCACAGCGCAGCCTGCTGGGTGCTTCACAGAACCGCTTTGAGTCCACCATCACCAACCTGAACAACACCGTGAACAACCTGTCAGCTGCGCGCAGCCGTATTCAGGATTCTGACTACGCGACAGAAGTGTCGAACATGTCGCGCGCGCAGATCCTGCAGCAGGCAGGTTCTTCGGTGCTGGCACAGGCCAACCAGGTGCCACAGACCATGCTGTCTCTGCTGCGTTAATTCTCTCGCGCACAGACCGGGCCCCGTATGGGGCCCTTTTTTATTTCTGCTGCTGAGATTTTCTTCGATCGTTCCTTACCGCTTAATTTTAATGAAATCATCATTAAAGCTTACGCAGCGGCTGCCGATAAATTTTGGCGACGGCGAGAACGCCACGGGTTTTCGACCTGAATTCATCATCAGTTAAGGAATAAACATCATGGCAGTCATTAACACTAACACCTTGTCGCTGACCACGCAGAATAACCTGTCCAAGTCACAGGCTTCTCTGGGTACCGCTATTGAGCGTCTCTCTTCTGGTCTGCGTATTAACAGCGCCAAAGATGATGCTGCAGGTCAGGCGATTGCTAACCGCTTCACCTCTAACATCAACGGCCTGACCGTTGCTGCCCGTAACGCCAACGACGGTATCTCACTGGCTCAGACCGCTGAAGGCGCGCTGTCCGAGATCAACAACAACCTGCAGCGTGTGCGTGACCTGACCGTACAGGCGCAGAACAGCTCGAACTCGGCCTCAGACATCGACTCCATCCAGGCTGAAGTTAACCAGCGTATGGAAGAGATCAACCGCGTAACGTCGCAGACCGACTTCAACGGCATCAAAGTGCTGAACACCGGTTCCGGCTCTACCGACTACAGCTTCCAGGTGGGTGCGAAAGATGGCGAAACCATCGCCATCACCCTGAGCTCAAGCGACAAATTCAACCTGGCGAAAGCCGGCACCAGCGGTACGGATCTGAACACCCGTGCGATGACCTCAGGCGATACCGTTAACGGTACCGCGCGCTCTACTGAAGCCGTTGGTTTTGACGTGCTGAAAGGCGCAGTCACCGGCGGCGCGTCTGGTGCAGCTACCGGTAGCACGCCTCTGGCAGACATCGACTCCGCTATCAAAGCCGTCGATTCACAGCGCAGCCTGCTGGGTGCTTCACAGAACCGCTTTGAGTCCACCATCACCAACCTGAACAACACCGTGAACAACCTGTCAGCTGCACGCAGCCGTATTCAGGATTCTGACTACGCGACAGAAGTATCAAACATGTCGCGCGCGCAGATCCTGCAGCAGGCAGGTTCTTCTGTGCTGGCGCAGGCCAACCAGGTGCCACAGACCATGCTGTCTCTGCTGCGTTAATCGCAAACACGCAGACTTCAACGGAGCCAGCTGGCTCCGTTTTTTTATTTCCGGATGAGGGTAGCCACAGCCGCGTTGCTAATTTTCTGATTATTAACATCTATTTTTTGTCTGCAAAGACGACAAAATCAATATTAAAAAGAGTGAAGTTTTTGCGCAGCCTGTCGATAACTTTAATACGGTGTTGAACCGCAGGCCTGAAGGGCTGAATTATCTCTCTTAATAAAGGAAACTTGCTATGGCAGTGATTAATACCAACACATTGTCGCTGACGACTCAGAACAACCTGTCAAAGTCTCAGGCTTCTCTGGGTACCGCTATTGAGCGTCTCTCTTCTGGTCTGCGTATTAACAGCGCAAAAGATGACGCTGCAGGTCAGGCGATTGCTAACCGCTTCACCTCTAACATCAACGGTCTGACCGTTGCTGCCCGTAACGCCAACGACGGTATCTCACTGGCTCAGACCGCTGAAGGCGCGCTGTCCGAGATCAACAACAACCTGCAGCGTGTGCGTGACCTGACCGTGCAGGCGCAGAACAGCTCGAACTCTGCCTCAGACATCGATTCCATCCAGGCTGAAGTTAACCAGCGTATGGAAGAGATCAACCGCGTAACGTCGCAGACCGACTTCAACGGCATCAAAGTGCTGAACACCGGTTCCGGCTCTACCGACTACAGCTTCCAGGTGGGTTCAAAAGATGGCGAAACCATCGCCATCACCATCAGCTCCAGCGATGGTTATAACCTGGCGAAAGCCGGCACCAGCGGCACCGCGCTGAACACCCGAGCGATGACCTCAGGCGATACCGTTAACGGTACCGCACGCTCTACTGAAGCAGTTGGCTTTGACGTGCTGAAAGGCGCGGTCACCGGCGGCGCGTCTGGTGCAGCTTCTGGTACCACACCACTGGCAGACATCGATGCGGCCATCAAATCTGTTGACTCACAGCGCAGCCTGCTGGGTGCCTCACAGAACCGCTTTGAGTCGACCATCACCAACCTGAACAACACCGTGAACAACCTGTCAGCTGCGCGCAGCCGTATTCAGGATTCTGACTACGCGACAGAAGTGTCGAACATGTCGCGCGCGCAGATCCTGCAGCAGGCGGGTTCTTCGGTGCTGGCGCAGGCCAACCAGGTGCCTCAGACCATGCTGTCTCTGCTGCGTTAATTCTTTCATACGCAGATCAGGCCCCCAACTGGGGGCCTTTTTTATGGGCGGGATTAACCGCTTTTTTACTGGATAATGGCGCGATTGTTTCCGGGCGCGCCGCGTATTCTGAGCTGAAAGAGACGTCACACAGACGTGAGTTATCGCCGAGGCTGAGGATACAACCGACAATGAACGCGAACGCACTGGTAAGCATAATCATCCCTGCTTATAAAGCCACCTGGTTTGAACTGGCGCTGAAAAGTGCATTAGCACAGGATTACCCTCATTGTGAAATCATCATTGGCGATGATTGTCCTGATGCAAAAATCGAGGATATTGTCAGTGCGTATCAGGTAAACAGTAAATTTCCCATCTATTACCAGCATCATCATCCCGCATTAGGCGAAATCGCTAACCTCAGTCAGGCAATACGTCGCGCCAAAGGCGAATACGTAAAATTCCTTTATGATGATGATGTACTTCTGCCGCAGGCCGTGTCGCAATTAGTCGCGGCGCTGTCGCAGGTACCGCAAGCGGTGATGGCAACAGCCAGACGTAATCGCATTGATTCCGTCGGTAAGGCGATGGCAGACGAGATTTACAGCGTATCGCCGGTATTAGAAGACACGATTTTTCATGGTCAGGATATGGCCCGCTGGCAGGCTGATTTCCTGAACAACTTTATCGGTGAACCCAGTGCCGTATTAGTGCGCAGCGCGGCGCTGCGCAAGCTGGTGGAGGAGCCGCGCGAGCTGCATGCGTTGATCGATGAAGGGCTACCGTTTATTGCCGATCTGGTGATTTACCTGCGCTTGTTACGTCATGGTCATCTGGTCTATTTACCGCAGGTGCTGGCGCAGATTCGTATCTCGCGTGAGCAAACCAGTCAGGAAGCGCGCCTCGATGGCAATATAGCCAGTCAGTCTCACCAGCGCTTTCCGGAAGAGATCAAAAAACTGGGCTGGTATGATGAGCAGCTGCCGCAGGGCTGGATTCGTCACGCCACGCTGCGCAGCCAGCAGGACTTCCAGCCGTTTGACCTGACAACGGCGCTGCAGAATGCGCGGGTAGAGAGCCATTTTGCAGAATGGTTCCGCCAACGCACGCTGCGGCCCATCGAACAACAGCTAATTACTCAGCATCTTGCCAGTCAGCCGGTCGCACGTATTGCCGTGGTGATTGATGTGCGCGACGCGACTGACACCGAGTGGCTGCTGACACAGGCCAGTCTGGATGTCGCCGTGGCCGGTCTGAGCCTGCTGCCGGTGGTGCTGGCGGCACCGTATCAATCGTTTATTCCGGCCTCTGTGCAGCGTATTGATGTGCGCGACAATCAGGTAGTCGTTGCGCTCAACACGCTGACCGAAGAGGGTCATTTCGACTGGCTGATAGTATTACGGGCCGGCAGTCAGTTGTATACCTCAGGTTTGCAGGCGCTGGGAACGGTGCTGCCGGAGGTCGGTCATTGCCAGTTGATTTATGCCGATGAGGTGTATCCGGTCAATGGCCGTCCGGTTGGCGCATCCTTCCGCCCTGACTTTAACCTTGACCTGCTGCTCAGTAACCCATCAAGAATGGCCTGCCACTGGCTGTTCCGCCGCGAATTTTTACAACAGACTGGCGGGTTTGCCACGCACTGGCCGGGCTGTTTTGAACTGGACGTGATTCTGCGCACCATCGAAAGCCAGCCTTTTAATGTGATTGGGCATCTGGCTGAGCCGTTAGTGCAGACTGCCTCATTACGACAGCCGGTGGATGAAGAGCGCGCCCTCATCCGCACCCACCTGCAGCACCGCGGCTACGCACAGGCCGATGTCAGCCTGAGTCCACACAATGTGTATCAGCTGCATTATGGTCACCCGCAGTCGGCCCCGGTTTCCATCATCGTCCTGGTGAGTAATCACCTGGCGAATCTGGTGAGTTGCGTCACCTCGCTGATGGAAAAAACCGCCTCACAGAATTATGAATTGCTCCTGGTTTCTGCTCAGGGCGGAAGTGCCGCCCAGGACGAATGGCTGCGCGGTATCGCTGAGATCGACCCGGCACGCATTCGCACACTGCAGATTGAGGGCGGTTTTCATCGCGCCAGAATGGTCAATGCCGCCGCCGCTGTGGCCAGAGGCGATTACCTGCTGCTGCTGAGTAGCGATTTGGCCATGCTTGATAACAGCTGGCTGGAAAACCTGCTTAACCATGCCCAACGTCCGGAAGTCGCTATTGTTGGCGCCCGGCAAATCTACGCAAATGGTCAGGTACGCCACGCCGGTTATGTGCTGGGGATTAACGGCCTGGTAGGTGAGCCGTTCTATGGTGAGAGCCATGAAACCGCGGGACACATGGCGCGTTTGCAAGCCGACCAGAACTACAGCGCGGTGTCAGGCGATCTGATGATGGTGCGTACCGAGGTGTTTCGCGCCGTTGAGGGTCTGGATGAGACGCTGCAGCATTTCGACGATGTCGACTTCTGTCTGCGCGTGCGCGAAGCCGGGTTGATGACGGTCTGGACACCGTACGTGCGTATGCTGCGGCAGGTTAATCCTGAACTGACGATCGACACGCAGAGTCGAAGCCAGGAGGAAGATCGTCAGCTGCAGAAATGGCAGGCCATCGTGACCCAGGATCCGGCGTATAACCCCAACCTGACGCTCAATAACATCAACTTTAGCGTGTCCTCCGATAGCGAACTGACATGGCGTCCGCTTTCGTGGCGGCCATTGCCGGTGGTTATGCCTTTCATGGCTGATTTTGCCGGTTGTGGTTACTATCGCATCATCAAGCCCTATGAGGCGATGCGCGATGCCGGCCTGGTGGATGGCAAACTCTCCTCCACGCTGATAAATGTTGCCGAGCTCAATCGCTTCGCGCCCGATAGCCTGATTTTCCAGCGCCGGATTGACGCGGAGTTCCATGAATGGCTGGAGAAAGTCAGTAAGCATACGCAGGCGTTCAAAATTTATGAGCTCGACGACTACCTGCCCAATATTCCGCTCAAAAACCATCATCGCTCACAGTTTGGCAACGATGTTAAAAAACTGATGCGGCGCAGCCTGAGTTATATGGATCGCTTTGTCGTATCCACCGAACCCTTAGCCGAAGCGTTCGCGGATATGCACCACGATATTGTGGTGCGTAAAAACCGTCTTTCGCATGACTGGTGGGGCAAGCTGCAGTCGCTGCGCAATCAGGGAAAAAAACCACGCGTTGGCTGGGCCGGGGGCTCCAGTCATACCGGCGATCTGGAAATGATTGTCGATGTAGTGCGACATTTTGCTAATGACGTGGAATGGGTGTTTTTTGGCATGTGCCCGCCAAAGCTGCGGCCTTTTATTCATGAATATCACCACGGTGTAGAAATTGAGCGTTATCCGGCCAAACTGGCTTCGCTTAATCTCGACCTCGCGTTAGCGCCTGTCGAAGATAACTTTTTCAACACCTGTAAAAGTAATCTGCGCCTGATGGAATATGGTGCCTGCGGCATTCCGGTGATTTGCAGTGATGTGGCGTGTTATCGCGGTGATTTAACCGTCACGCGCGTGAAGAACCGCCACAAAGACTGGGTGGACGCCATCAATATGCATCTGCTGGACCCCGCAGCGAGTGCCCAAATGGGCGCCAGGCTGCAGCAGGAAATTCGCCAGGACTGGATGCTGGAAGGCGAGAACCTGCAAAGCTGGTCACAAGCCTGGACGCTGAAGCGTTAATTTTTGACCTGCTGCACCGCAGCAGGTCAATGCAGTTTCAATCTATCTGGATAACACCACACTCTGCGGTCATGCACCGCCTCATCGCTGGCTGAGGCGAATACCTGTTCTGCAGGGAATGACCCGGCTATCAACCTTCAAAGGTGAGTTGGTGTGAAAAGGCACTCTGCTGAGGTGAACGATTATGAATAATAAACCTGTGTATGTAACCAGCCCACTTATGCCACCGCTGGAAGAGTTCATGCCTTACCTTGAACAGATCTGGCAGAATAAAGTCCTGACCAACGGCGGGCCCTTCCATCAGCAACTTGAACAGGAGCTGGCACGCTATTTAGGTGTTGAGCATCTCTGCTTATTTACCAACGGCACGCTGGCGTTGCTGACTGCGCTGCAGGCGCTGCGTATTACCGGTGAAGTCATCACTACACCTTATTCTTTTGTCGCCACCTCGCATTCTCTGTTGTGGAATGGGTTAACCCCGGTGTTTGTCGATATCGACCCGATAAGCTGTAATATCGATGCCTCCAAAATAGAGCAGGCCATTACACCGCGAACCACAGCCATTATGCCGGTGCACTGCTACGGCAATCCGTGCGACGTGGAGAATATTCAGCGCATCGCTGACCTGTACGGGCTGAAAGTCATTTACGATGCGGCTCACGCCTTTGGCGTACGTAAAAACGGCAACAGCATTTTGAATTATGGTGACTTATCGATTTTAAGTTTTCACGCAACGAAGGTTTTCAATACCATTGAAGGTGGCGCAATTATTTGCCCGGATGCTAAAACCAAAAAGCGCATCGATTACCTGAAGAATTTTGGCTTTGCAGATGAAACCACCATTGTGGCGACCGGCATTAACGGCAAAATGAACGAGGTGCAATCAGCCTTTGGCCTGCTGCAGTTAAAGCACATCGACCAGGCATTAGCGGAGCGGGCGCGTATTCAGGCGCACTATTATGATTTGCTCGCGGAGATCGATGGCATTGCGCTGCCGCATATTCCGGCTGATGTTGAATGGAATTATTCTTATTTGCCGGTGATGGTAACGGAAGATTTTCCGCTGAGTCGTGATGAGCTTTATGCCCATCTGCGTGAGCACAACATTATTGCCCGCCGTTATTTCTATCCGCTGATCACCAGTTTCCCGATGTATCGTGGATTACCTAGCGCTGATGAAGCGGCCTTACCGATTGCACAACAAATGTCTCAGCGCGTGTTATGTTTGCCGGTCTATCCTGGCTTAGCATTGGCCGAAGTTGACAATATTGTGCAAATCATTCACCGCCTGGCTGAGCAAAAGCTAACGAGCCGCGCGTTACCTCTGGTGGGATAATAACAAGGCGTCTGAGACGCCTTGTTTTATATTTATTGCAGGGCGGTGATGTCAGGAACGGGCTGAACGATGGCTGAATCACCGGCTAAGCAGGCGGATTGCACGCGGTTTTGCCAGTCCGATGCCTCAACCCCCAGCGCCGCTATCCGCGCGGTATCCATTACGCTGTTTGCCGGCCTTGTCGCCGCCATCGGATATTGCGCGCTGCCAATCCCTTTCACCAGCACATCCCGCTGCGCGGCCACAAAAATCGCCTGGGCGAATTCGCACCAGCTTACCGCCACATCGCCACAGTAGTGATAAACGCCGGCGGCTTCCGCGCGGGATGCCAGGGTGATAATCGCCTGTGCCAGATCGCCGGCATAGGTTGGGCAGCCGAACTGATCGTTCACCACGCTGATTTCGCTGCGGGTTTCTGCCAGCCGCAACATGGTTTTGACAAAGTTTGCACCGTACTCACTGAACACCCATGAGGTGCGAATCACTACGGCGTCCGGCAGCACGGAGAATACGCGTTTCTCACCCTCCCATTTGCTCAGGCCGTAGAAATTAATCGGGCAGGGCAGATCGCTTTCGGTATAAGGCGTTTTTTTACTGCCATCAAACACGTAATCGGTGGAGAGATGAATCAAGCGGGCGCCCTGCTGGTGAGCGGCGATGGCGAGATTTTCCGGGCCGATGGCGTTGACTTTCATGGCGCGGATACGGTCGGTTTCAGCCTTGTCGACCGCGGTATATGCGGCGGCATTGATGATCACATCGGGACGGAATTTCTTCACCACCCGTTCCACCGCCGGGCGGTCGGTAATATCTAACTCGGCAGATCCACAGGCCAGCAGGATCCACTCTGCCGGCACCCGATCCAGTAAACAACGGCCAAGCTGGCCATAAGCACCGGTTAACAAAACGCGCATTGCACTAACTCCTGCAGGGAGAGTCCTTGTTGATCTTTTACCGATAGCAGAGGCGTCGCTACCGGCCATTGCACCGCAATTTCAGCGTCATTCCACATCAGGCAGGCTTCATCCTGTGGGTTGTAGTAATCAGTACATTTGTATTCGAAGTCGGCGACCTCGGAGAGCACCACAAAACCGTGTGCCAGACCCGGCGGGATCCACAGCTGGGTTTTGTTCTCTTCAGACAGCTCCAGCCCGGTCCATTGGCCAAAGGTGGGCGAATCCGCACGGATATCGACGGCAACGTCAAACACCGCGCCGCGTACCACGCGCACCAGTTTGCCTTGCGGCTGGGTTTTCTGAAAATGCAGCCCGCGCAGCACGTTACGCGCCGAACGGGAGTAGTTGTCCTGCACAAAATCCAGGTCGATATCCAGCAGTTGCTGATAACGCCGCTTCTCAAAGGTTTCGAGGAAGAAGCCGCGGGCATCGCCAAACACTTTAGGCTGGATAATTTTGACATCAGCAATTTTCGTGGTGATGACCTCCATCTCACTCCTCCACCAGCATCTTCAGATAGTGACCATACTGCGTTTTGCCGAGATAGGCGGCGCGCTGCAGCAGCGATTCGCTGCCGATCCAGCGCTTGCGCCAGGCGATCTCTTCCAGACAGGCAATTTTGAAGCCCTGGCGCTTTTCAATGGTATGAATGAAGTGTGACGCTTCGAGTAAGCTCTCGTGGGTACCAGTGTCGAGCCAGGCAAAGCCACGTCCCAGCACTTCGACGTTGAGCAACCCATCGTCGAGATACATCTGATTGAGGGTGGTAATTTCCAGCTCGCCGCGGGGAGAAGGGCGAACTTCCCGCGCCATGGCGCAGACGTTTTTATCGTAAAAATAGAGGCCGGTGACGGCATAGTTCGATTTTGGCTGTGGCGGTTTTTCTTCAATGGACAGCGCGCGGAATTGCTTATCAAACTCCACCACGCCGAAGCGCTCGGGATCCATCACCTGATAGCCAAATACCGTAGCGCCCTGCGGCCGCGCGACCACGTCTTCGAGCTTTTTACCAAAGCTTTGCCCAAAGAAAATGTTATCGCCCAGCACTAATGCGCAGCGCTCACCGGCAATAAAAGACTCACCGATGATAAACGCCTGGGCCAGGCCATCGGGCGATGGCTGCACCGCGAACTGCAGATTAACGCCGAAATGGCTGCCGTCGCCCAGCAAACGCTGGAATCCCGCCAGATCTTCAGCGGTAGTAATCACCAGGATGTCACGAATGCCTGCCAGCATCAGCACCGAAAGTGGATAGTAAATCATCGGTTTGTCATAAACCGGTAACAGCTGCTTCGATACGCCGCAGGTTACAGGATGCAGACGGGAACCTGTCCCGCCCGCCAGCACTATACCTTTCATCATTGCCTTCCTTATTACGCGTCTCTGCTCTCCACAGAGTCATGCTGTGAGCATACGAGCGCGCAGGAATAATTGATGGCGCGAATAACCGATAAAAAAGCGGGCATTGCCGGGGATAAGCGGAAGGAGAGAAAAGCAGCGCGTGGGCATTCCTGCTGAGCTAAATCAAATTGGGCTCTTGCGCGGCAGACGATTTCCCCTTGCGCATCATAACCTCAAAAAAGTAACCATCCTGTTACAGCCTGGGTCAGAACTGCCGATAACCCTCTTCAGAATCATTCCAATTTTTACGCTCTATTTTTCCTGTTTCTGGGGTGTCTATGCGCTTCAATTATGACTTGTTACCGGGTGAGCAACTGACCTTCGATGAGATCGCGCTGCGCTATGCGCAGCAGCATCCGGAGGAGAAGGAGCTCACCGCCCGCGGGTTGCTCAGCCCGTCAACCAGCTACCGCAATCTGGTGATCCGCGCGCTGTTTGCACAGGAGGAGCTGAACAGTCCGCTGGAGGATCTGCTGTTCGTCTCCGACGATAACGAGCGCAAAAACTACCTGCGCCGCTTCGAGCATTACCTTAAAAACCAGCAGGCGTTTCTCTATTTTCGTCGTAACGATGAAGCGCGTAAAAGCGGACGCTGGAAAGTGATCGGCGAAACCCGGGTCTACGCGATGCTCGATCCCCGCTCGGCGGAAGCGCAAAACCTGCTCAACAGCCGCGGTTTTAAGCTGGTGCTGATGCGTCAGACCGAAGAGGATGAGTACTGGCAGCTGTTCGATCCGCAGGCGCATCCCTGTTTCCCGCTTTCGCGCAAGATCCAGTTTTTAGTGGTGCTCAGCACGCCGCAGCAGAAAATGCCCAGCGCGGTGATGCCGGGTACTGAAGTGGGGCGGCGCGTCAAGGCAAAAGTGTTCCAGCGCGCCAGCCAGGCGGAGTTCAGCGCGGCGGTGAAAGCGCGCTATGGTGCCTGCATTATTACCGGTACGCGTTTAACCGAGCGCCACAGCTGGCCGTGGGTGGAAGCCTGCCATATCGACACCCAGGAGAATGAAGAGGGCTTTCTGGCGGATAACAGCGTCGACAACGGCCTGTTCCTGCGCAGCGACCTGCAACGGCTGTTTATCAACAAAATGATTAGCATTGACGCAGAAACCGGTCAGGTGCTGTTTAATTCCGCGCTGGAATGCGACGAGTCCATTAGCCCTTTTTATCAGGCGCTTGAGGGCAAAACCTGTGCGCTGTGGGACGCCGTCCCGCCTGGCACAAGGCAGCGGCTGCGTAATCTGCGCTGAACCTGCGCACAATGGCGGTGCGATCCACCGCCATCCATAACAAATTTGAAATAACCTCGCTTTTGCCTGCCTATTCTGCCAATCGAAACCGCTACAGAATTGGATAATCATGCCGATAACTTTATTAACGCAGGGTAGTCAACGTGAACGATCTCTATACCGCCGATGGCGTGATGGATAAACATTCGCTCTGGCAGCGCTACGTTCCTCTGGTGCGGCATGAAGCGCTGCGCCTGCAGGTGCGTTTGCCAGCCAGCGTTGAGCTTGACGATCTGCTGCAGGCCGGTGGTATTGGCTTACTGAATGCCGTGGAGCGCTATGACGCGCTGCAGGGCACCGCCTTTACCACCTACGCCGTGCAGCGTATCCGGGGCGCAATGCTGGATGAGCTGCGCAGCCGCGACTGGGCACCACGCAGCGTACGTCGTAATGCGCGCGAGGTGGCCGGCGCTATGCATCAGGTAGAGCAAGCGTTGGGGCGCGCGGCTACCGAGCAGGAAGTGGCTGAGCGGTTGAATGTTTCGCTGGAAGAGTACCGGCAGATTCTGCTGGATACCAATAACAGCCAGCTTTTCTCGTACGACGAGTATCGGGAAGAACACGGCGACAGTGCGGAACTGGTCACGGAGGGGCATGAGGAAGCCAACCCGTTGCATCAGTTAATGGAAGGAAACCTGCGTGAACGCGTGATTGAAGCGATTGAGGCGTTGCCTGAACGCGAAAAATTGGTGCTCACACTGTACTACCAGGAAGAACTGAACCTGAAAGAGATTGGCGCGGTGCTGGAAGTGGGGGAATCCCGCGTCAGCCAGTTGCACAGTCAGGCGATCAAACGCCTGCGGGCCCGTTTGACGGGAGCGCGCTAACAGACTCAGTTCCTGGGGAACCAAAAATAAAAAAACCGGGGACTCAGCAATGGGAGCCAAAGTTAAAGCCAGACCGTTAAGTCGCTACCTTAAAGACTACAAACACAGCCAAAGCAACTGTTCACACTGTGGCAAAGTTTTAGACCGTATGGCGTTAGTGTTCCGCGGCCAGATCATCAATAAAGAGGCCATCGCACGCATGGACCAGATGATTGACGATCAGGTATGGATGAAACTCCAGCCGGAACTGACGGCGCTGTGCCGTTTCTGCAGCGATATTTTTTGTAATACCCATCCGAATTACTTCGATATCATGGCGTTCAAACAATATCTGTTTGAGCAGACCGAGATGAGTCACAGTACCATTCGTGAATATGTGGTGCGTCTGCGTCGTCTTGATGACATGCTGAAAGCGAAAAATTTCCCGGCAGAAAGGTTACGGGGCAACAGCTGGCATGAGTGTCTGCAAAACGATCTGCCCGATGCGGGCAACAATAACTACCGTATTGCACTGCGCAAATATGACCAGTTCTTAGGCTGGCAGCGCGGCTAAGGGTGATTCAACCCCGGTTACTGGTGAGCATGCCAGCAACCGGGGCGCGTCGCGATCAATTCCGGATGCGACTTTTCTCATCTTCTGCAACACTGTAGGGATAACTGCACATTGCCCGAATGGAGGCTGCATTGTCCTTACATCTTCTGCACCAGTTTCCCCGTCTTGAACTGCTTGGCGCACCGACGCCATTAGAGCATTTGCCACGCCTGTCTGATTACCTCGGACGCGATATCTTTATTAAACGTGATGACGTCACGCCGGTGGCGCTGGGCGGTAACAAGCTGCGTAAACTAGAGTTTCTCGCTGCCGATGCGCTGCGTGAAGGCGCCGATGTGCTGCTGACCGCCGGTGCGATCCAGTCCAACCACGTGCGCCAGACGGCAGCCGTGGCGGCGCGTCTGGGCCTGAAGTGCGTGGCGCTGCTGGAGAACCCGATTGGCACCGACGCCGCCAACTACCTGAGCAACGGCAACCGCCTGCTGCTGGACCTGATGGATGTCGAGGTCGTGATGGTTGATGCGCTGCACAATCCGCCGCAGCAGCTGGCAGAGCAGGCAGAACGGCTGGAAGCGCAGGGCTTCCGGCCTTACATTGTGCCGGTGGGCGGCTCGAATGCGCTTGGCGCGCTCGGCTACGTTGAATGCGCGCAGGAGATCGCCCATCAAAGCGAAGGCGTGGTGGATTTCGCTGCGGTGGTGGTGGCGTCGGGCAGTGCCGGGACGCATGCCGGGCTGGCGATCGGTCTGGAACAGCTATTACCGAATAGCGAGCTGGTGGGCGTGACGGTGTCGCGCAAGGTTGAGGCGCAGCTGCCGGTGGTGGAGCGCATTCGCAGCGCGCTGGCACAGCAGCTGGAGCTGGAAGCGCGTGCGCCGGTAACCCTGTGGGATGACTATTTTGCGCCGCGCTACGGCGAACCCAATGACGAAGGCATGGAAGCGGTGCGCCTGCTGGCGCGGCTGGAGGGCATTATGCTCGACCCGGTCTACACCGGCAAAGCGATGGCGGGTCTGATCGATGGCATCAGCCAGAACCGTTTCCGCCGGGAAGGGCCGCTGCTGTTTGTGCATACCGGCGGCGCACCGGCGTTATTTGCTTATCATCCTTCGGTATGAGACAGCAGCAAAAAAAGGTTTATAATCCAGCGGTTATTACAAAGAGCACATGCCGGAGCGGCACCCTTTATTGCGAGATAAAGCGCCGCGCCCAAAATGAGCGTTAATTAACCATAAGCACACAACACATCACAATAATGGGGTAAACATGGCTTTCTCTCCGATTCGTCGCCAGCTGGTGATGGGAATGATGGCGGTCGCACTGGTGGCGGGCGTGAACGTAAAAAGCTTTGCGGCAGAAGATTTGCTGGCGCAGGTCAAGAGCAAAGGTGAGCTGCGCGTCGGGCTGGAAGGCACCTATCCGCCGTTCAGCTTCCAGGATGAAAACGGCAAGCTGACCGGTTTTGAAGTCGAGTTTGCCCAGGAGCTGGCAAAACACCTCGGCGTGAAAGCGGATCTCAAACCGACCAAATGGGACGGTATGCTGGCCTCGCTGGATTCCAAACGTATCGACGTGGTGATCAACCAGGTGACCATCTCCGACGAGCGCAAGAAGAAGTATGACTTCTCCACGCCGTACACCATCTCCGGCGTGCAGGCGCTGACGCTGAAGAAGAACGCGGGCTCCATCACCAAACCGGAAGATCTGTCCGGCAAGAAAGTCGGCGTGGGTCTCGGTTCTAACTATGAGCAGTGGCTGCGCGACAACGTCAAAGGCGTGGATATCCGTACCTATGATGATGACCCAACCAAATATCAGGATCTGCGTTCAGGCCGCGTTGATGCCATTTTGGTCGACCGCTTAGCCGCGCTGGATCTGGTGAAAAAAACCGGCAATACCATGGCGGTGGCTGGCCCGGCGTTCTCCCGTCTGGAAGCGGGCGTGGCGCTGCGCAAAGGCAATGAATCGCTGCTGAAAGCGATTGATGGTGCGATTGCCGACATGCAGAAAGATGGCTCGCTGAGCAAGCTGTCTGAGAAGTGGTTCGGCGCGGACGTCACGAAATAATGCAGGAAAGTTTACAGCTGGTGCTGGATTCAGCACCTTTTCTGCTGAAAGGCGCGCTGTTCACGCTGCAGCTGAGTATCGGCGGGATGTTCTTCGGCCTGATACTCGGCTTCGTGCTGGCGCTGATGCGCCTGTCACGCTTCTGGCCGGTCAACTGGCTGGCGCGTTTCTATGTGTCGATCTTTCGCGGCACGCCGCTGATCGCCCAGCTGTTTATGATCTACTACGGTCTGCCGCAGTTTGGCATTGAGCTCGACCCGATTCCGTCGGCGATGATTGGTTTGTCGCTCAACACCGCGGCCTATGCCTCGGAATCGCTGCGTGGCGCGATTGCGGCTATTGAGCGCGGTCAGTGGGAAGCGGCCGCCAGTATCGGCATGACGCCGTGGCAGACGCTGCGTCGCGTTATTCTGCCGCAGGCGGCGCGCACCGCGCTGCCGCCGCTCGGTAACAGCTTTATCAGCCTGGTGAAAGATACCTCGCTGGCGGCCACCATTCAGGTGCCGGAGCTGTTCCGGCAGGCGCAGCTGATCACTTCGCGCACCCTGGAAGTGTTCACCATGTATCTGGCGGCCTCGCTGATTTACTGGGTGATGGCTACGGTGCTGTCGGCGCTGCAAAACCGGCTGGAAGCGCACGTCAATCGTCAGGATCGGGAGGCAAGATGAGTGCAATTGAAGTCCGTCAGCTGGTGAAACAGTTTCACGGCCAGACGGTGCTGCACGGTATCGACCTCGATGTCGCGCCCGGCGAAGTGGTGGCCATCATCGGTCCGAGCGGCTCGGGCAAAACCACGCTGCTGCGCAGTATTAATCTGCTGGAAGTGCCGGAAAGCGGCCTGGTCAAAGTCGGTGACATCAGCATCGACGCCAGCCTCGGCCTGCATAAGCAGAAGGATAAAGTGCGGCAGCTGCGCCAGCAGGTCGGCTTTGTGTTCCAGAACTTCAATCTGTTCCCGCACCGTTCGGTGCTGGAGAACATCATTGAAGGGCCGGTGATCGTCAAAGGCGAAGCGAAGGCGGAAGCCATTGCGCGCGCGCGCACGCTGCTGGAGAAGGTTGGTCTGCACGGTAAGGAAGAGAGTTTTCCACGCCGGCTTTCCGGCGGTCAGCAGCAGCGCGTCGCAATTGCCCGGGCGCTGGCGATGCGTCCGCAGGTGATTCTGTTCGATGAGCCAACCTCGGCGCTGGATCCTGAACTGGTGGGCGAGGTGCTCAGCACCATCCGCGCGCTGGCGCAGGAGAAACGCACTATGGTGATCGTCACGCATGAGATGAGCTTCGCGCGTGACGTCGCCGATCGCGCCATCTTTATGGATCAGGGGCGCATTGTGGAGCAGGGCCCGGCTAAAGCGCTGTTCAGCAATCCGCAGCAGGCACGCACCCGGCAATTTCTCGACAAGTTTCTTAATCAATAATTTCTCCGGGCCGGTTCGCTGGCCCGAATTATTTTTCCTCTAGCAAAATATTAAATACCACGCTTACCTTTTTGACGCATTAATAAATTTATTTCCCGGCGATATAATTAATGCTGGTTTACTCCGCTGCGGAATGTTCTTAATTTCCACGCGGCATTACGTGCGCGGCGCACCGTCAATTTATGCCATGAAGGCTTAAATAACAGCTATTCACGGCTAACCCGCCGGGCGGTCAATTTATCTCTGGTACTGTAAAGTATTGTTATATCAGGACCAGCGAAAAAGTTTTAGGAGTTTCGCTAGAGTCAGCCCCTGCTGCTTGTTGAATAATCGTTGAATAACCATAAAGGCTTCACTGCCTGTTTCTTCATTCTTCTCCTTTAAGACCTACACCGCAGCAGGAGTCAAAAATATGAATAACGCCAGGAAAGAAGATATTGCATGGGTGAATACCCTGAAAGGGGTGTGCATATTGCTGGTGGTGCTGTATCACACCGTATTACCCGGCTTTGAAGGCACGGTTAAATATCTCAGCGCCGGCTGGATCCCGGCGGAAATATGGGTGCAGTTTAATACGGTGTTATCACCGTTGCGTATGCCCGCCTTTTTCTTCGTCTCCGGCCTGCTTGCCACCAACGGCATTCTCAACCGGCCGTGGAAACAGGTATTTACCAGCCGCATTACTAATCTGTTCTATCTCTATGTGCTGTGGGGCTTTATTCAGTGGTGGTCGATTGTCGGCATTTCGACTGAAATCACCGGCCAGCGTATCTCGCAGAACCTCAACGCGGCTTACGCCGGTTCGCTGCTGGAGTTCCTTAAGCTGACCTTCCTGGCGATGAGTACCTCGTGGTACCTGTACGGTCTGGCGATCTACTTCCTGTGCGCCAAAATCTTCCGCCAGCACAAAGTGGCGCTGCTGGTGGCGGCGGTGGTGCTGAATTATCTGGCGGTGGAGAAGATCATTCCCTACTGGGGACCGCAGAGCGTGGCGCAGTATTTCCTGTTCTTCCTGCTGGGCGCGTTCTGGAGCCCGCTGATGTTGCGCCTGAGTCAGCTGCGCCGCGAGAACCTTCTGCCGTGGGCCGCGCTGGCCGCGCTGTCCGGCCTGCACGTGATTTTTGGCCTCGATAAGAGCCTGTTCATGTGCATCATCGCGGTGCTGGTGAGCGTGGCGGCGTGCCGCTGGCTCAACGCGCACTTCAGCATGCGTTACTTCAACTGGATTGGCCGCAACACGCTACAAATCTACGTTATCCACCGCATTTTTATTGAGTTCTTCGGCATGTCAGCGATTCTGTTTGCGCAGCGCCATCATCTGTTTGAACAGGCGTGGTTTGCGCTGCTGTGGGCATGCTTCTATCCGCTGGCGATTGTCGGTATCTGTTCGCTATGTTCGGTAGCGGTGTGGTCGCTGACCAACCGCGGGCTGGGGCAGTCGCTGTTTGTGTTCCCGACGCTGATTGGTTTGAAACGCAGTAAGTCGGTGGCGTGATGTGCGCAGGTAAGTTTTACAGTGGTACAAAAACGAGGGCACGTTTCGTAGCGGCGCGATTCTTCGCACAATGAATAGCGCCGCTACGGCCTTATTGCAACTTGCGGTGTCCTTCACCGATCTCCATTACGCCATCCATGGCGATCCTGCTTTACTTAACCAATGGTCATCAGGCTGGCGTTGCCGCCGGCGGCCGCGGTATTGACGCTCAGCGAGCGCTCAATCAGCAGACGTTCCAGCAGCAGATTGGTCTCGCCGCGGGCAAAGCCCTGCACTGACACAATCGCGCCTTCGCGGGCGGCAATCTGTTCGCACAGGCTGCGCAGCTGATCGGCATCGCCGTGATAGATCACCGCATCAAACTCCGCCGCCAGCATATCTTTCGCCAGCGTGATGCGTGCCTGCACCGCGGCCGGCAGCGACTGGCGCAGGGTCCGATGCAGTTCGTCATCCTGCCACAGTGCCTGGCTACCGACGCTGGTGACCGCCGCCAGCTGAATCAGCGCATCCTGCTGGTTATCTGCGATACACAGCACCCGATCGCGCGGCAGCAGCGTAAAGGTGTTGCGCTCACCGGTCGGGCCCGGCAGCAGTCGCACGGTCCCGGCCTGGCTCAGTGCATCGTAGCGCTGACATAGCGCCAGCAGCTCCGGCTTATCCTGTGCCCAGCTCTGCAATGCCTGATGCGCGCTCAGCAGCGTGGTGCGCACGCTGCTGTCCACCGGCCGTTCGGCATCCTGACGATCAAAGGTGATGCGCAGGGCGCCATCCGGACGATGGGCCAGCAGGCGGTAGAGATAGAGCGGACCGCCGGCTTTCGGACCGGTGCCCGACAGCCCTTCGCCGCCGAACGGCTGCACGCCGACCACCGCGCCCACCATGTTACGGTTAACGTACAGGTTGCCGACTTTCGCCCCGGCTGTTACCTGCGCAATGGTTTCATCGATTCGGGTATGCACGCCGAGCGTCAGGCCATAGCCCGAGGCGTTGATCTGCTCAATCAGCTGCGGCAGGTTGTTGCGCGCATAGCGCACTACGTGCAGCACCGGACCGAACACCTCTTTATCCAGATCGCTGACCTGATCGAGCTCAATCAGCGTCGGTTTGATAAAGGTGCCGCTGTGCCACTCTTTGCTGTCCTGCGGATGCTCCTGCACCGCCTGATACACGGTAAAGCCTTTATTGCGCATCGCCTGGATATGGCGCTCGATGTTGGATTTGGCTTCAGCGTCGATCACCGGACCGACGTCGGTCGACAGACGCTCCGGATTGCCCATGCGGCATTCGGCCATGGCACCACGCAGCATCTTCAGCGTGTGGTCAGCCACATCGTCCTGGATGCACAGCAGACGCAGCGCCGAGCAGCGCTGACCGGCGCTGTCAAAGGCGGACGCCACGATATCCACCACCACCTGTTCGGTGAGCGCTGAAGAGTCGACGATCATGGCATTCATGCCGCCGGTTTCGGCGATCAGCGGCGTCGGGCGACCCTGCGGATCGAGGCGGCCAGCCAGGTTGCGCTGCAGCAGGGTGGCGACTGCGGTTGAGCCGGTGAACATCACGCCGCGCACCCGCTCGTCGCCGGTCAGCTGCGCACCCACCGTTTCGCCCTGGCCGGGCAGCAGTTGCAGCACGCCGGCCGGTACGCCGGCATCCAGCATGATCTGCACCGCCTGCGCGGCAATCAGCGGCGTCTGCTCGGCGGGTTTCGCCAGCACGCTGTTGCCGGCCGCCAGGGCGGCGGCAATCTGGCCGGTGAAGATCGCCAGCGGGAAGTTCCACGGGCTGATGCACACTACCGGACCGAGCGGGCGATGGGTTTCGTTATCGAAATCGTCACGCACCATGCCGGCGTAGTAATAGAGGAAGTCCACCGCTTCGCGCACTTCGGCAATGGCGTTGTTGTAGGTTTTACCCGCCTCACGCACCAGCAAACCAATCAGCTGCTGCATCTGATCTTCCATCGTCTGGGCGGCACGTTCGAGGATCGCGGCGCGCTCCTGCGGCGGCGTGGCGAACCAGATCGGTCCGGCATTCACCGCGGCATCCAGCGCACAGGAGACCTCTTCAGGAGTGGCTTCCCGCACGCTACCGACGATATCCGCCGGCGTGGCCGGGTTGATCACCGCGCGGCTGCTGCCGGTGCCCAGCTCGCCATCAATGATCGGCTGAGCCTGCCACGGCTGGCTGGCGCTGGAGAGCAGGGCGCTGGAGAGCGACGCCAGGCGGTGTTCGTTGGCCAGATCCAGACCGGCAGAGTTAACACGCTTGTCGCCATACAGATCGCGCGGCAGCGGAATCTTCGGATGCGGCAGGCCAGTTGCGCCTTCTGCGACAGCCATTTTCTCCACCGCAGCCACCGGATCGGCCACCAGCTCGTCAATCGGCAGCGTGTTGTCAGCGATGCGGTTGACGAACGAGGTATTGGCGCCGTTTTCCAGCAGGCGACGCACCAGGTAGGCCAGCAGCGTTTCGTGGGTACCGACCGGCGCATAAATCCGGCACGGCCGGTTCAGCTTGCCATCGGCCACTTTGCCCACCACCTGCTCGTACAGCGGTTCACCCATGCCGTGCAGGCACTGGAACTCGTACTGGCCAGGATAGTAGTTGTTGCCCGCCAGCTGGTAGATCGCCGCCAGGGTGTGGGCGTTGTGGGTGGCAAACTGAGGATAAATCAGGTTAGGCACCGCCAGCAGTTTACGCGCACAGGCGAGGTAGGAGATGTCGGTGTATACCTTGCGGGTGTAAACCGGATAGCCTTCAAGGCCTTCCATCTGCGCGCGCTTGATTTCGCTATCCCAGTAAGCGCCTTTCACCAGACGGATCATCAGACGGCGGCGGCTGCGCTGCGCCAGATCCACCAGCGCATCAATCACAAACGGACAGCGCTTCTGATAAGCCTGAATCACGAAACCGATGCCGTTCCAGCCTTCCAGCTCCGGCTCAAAACAGAGTTTTTCCAGCAGATCGAGCGACAGCTCCAGGCGATCGGCTTCTTCGGCATCGATGTTGATGCCGATGTCATACGAGCGCGCCAGCAGCGTCAGCGATTTCAGGATCGGATAAAGCTCTTCCATCACCCGCTCATACTGCGCGCGGCTGTAGCGCGGATGCAGCGCCGACAGCTTGATGGAAATGCCCGGACCTTCATAAATGCCGCGCCCGTTGGAGGCTTTACCTATGGCGTGAATCGCCTGCTGATAGGAGATCAGATAGGTTTTGGCATCGCTGGCGGTGAGTGCCGCTTCACCCAGCATGTCATACGAATAGCGGAAGCCTTTCTCTTCCAGCTTGCGCGCGTTGGCCAGCGCCTCGGCGATGGTTTCGCCGGTGACGAACTGTTCGCCCATCAGGCGCATCGCCATATCCACGCCTTTGCGGATCAGCGGTTCGCCACTCTTGCCGATGATGCGGTTCAGCGATTTAGACAGGTTAGCTTCATTGTGCGTAGAGACCAGACGACCGGTAAACAGCAGGCCCCAGGTGGCGGCGTTGACGAACATCGACGGGCTGCGGCCCAGATGGGACTGCCAGTTGCCGTTGCTGATTTTATCGCGGATCAGCGCATCGCGGGTGGGCTTGTCAGGAATACGCAGCAGCGCTTCCGCCAGACACATCAGCGCTACGCCTTCCTGAGACGAGAGCGAGAACTCCTGCAGCAGGCTTTGCACCATACCGGCGCGTCCGGTTGCCCCTTTTTGGTGCCGTAGCTTGTCCGCCAGGCTGTATGCCAGCTGGTGGGTTTTCTCTGCCAGCGGGGCAGGGAGACGCGCCTGCTCCAGCAGCATCGGCACCGCATCGGTCTCCGGACGACGCCACGCGGCGGTGATGGCCGAGCGGCTGACCGACTGCGGCAAAATATGTTCGGCGAAGTCGAGGAAAGGCTGGAAACTTTCTTCCGGCACGCGCTCATCGTCTGCGGCATCATTCAGCTGCAGCGGGATCTCCGCCAGCGTTTCTCCCGCTTCCAGCTGGCCGAGATAGTTAAAAATTGCCTGCTTGATCAGCCAGTGCGGCGTGCGGTCAATCTTTTGCGCCGCCAGTTTAATGCGATCGCGGGTGGCTTCATCCAGCTTCACCCCCATGGTGGTGGTTCCCATGATTTCCTCGTCCTCAAAGTGTGAATCAACTTCAGCGTGGGCTGCACTATCACTCATGTTGCAACTTTGTGCAACCGTGTTAAATGTGACCTCGGTTGCACGTTTTTAACCGGCTTTTTTGTTAACGCAGCAAAAGCGGCACAGAAGTTGCTGCAAGAATCTCGCCAGAGTTGCAACCCACCGCAACGGGACGCATCCTGGCTGACATCAGGTGCAACTTAAAATGTGAACAGGCGCAACCTGTGAGCATGAAAAATGCAAAGTCAGGTGAAACCCAGGTAACAGCTGTGTTAAATGCATTGTGCGCGTCGCACCTTTGCGGCAGGATACCGCGCCTTATGAGAAATCGCTTTCTCTGGATGCGGTAAAGCCCTGACGTTATCCCGTTCCGGTAACGCAGGAAAAAAGATTTCTCTTAAGAGATCAAATAATAAGTGGAGAGACAGATGACAGTAAGTACACCGATGCTGGTGACATTTATCATTTACATCCTCGGGATGGTGTTGATTGGTTTTATCGCGTACCGCTCAACCAAAAACTTTGACGACTATATTCTGGGCGGTCGCAGCCTGGGCAGTGTGGTGACCGCGCTGTCGGCCGGGGCCTCGGACATGAGCGGCTGGCTGCTGATGGGACTGCCGGGCGCGATTTTTCTCTCAGGGATCTCTGAGAGCTGGATTGCCATCGGCCTGACGATTGGCGCGTGGCTGAACTGGAAAATTGTTGCGGGTCGCCTGCGCGTGCAGACCGAGCATCACAATAACGCCTTAACCCTGCCGGACTTTTTCACCAGCCGCTTCGAAGACCACAGCAAAATTCTGCGCGTCATCTCGGCACTGGTAATCCTGATCTTCTTCACCATTTATTGTGCCTCGGGCGTCGTGGCGGGTGCGCGCCTGTTTGAAAGCACCTTCGGCATGAGTTATGAAACCGCACTGTGGGCCGGCGCGGCAGCAACCATTCTTTATACGCTGGTGGGCGGCTTCCTTGCGGTGAGCTGGACCGATACCGTGCAGGCCAGCCTGATGATTTTTGCCCTGATTCTGACGCCGGTGATTGTGATTATCGCCGTCGGCGGACTGGATGATTCGCTGGCGGTGATTGAAGCGAAAAGCCTGGAAAACCTCGATATGCTGAAGGGCCTGAACTTCGTGGCGGTGATTTCACTGCTCGGCTGGGGCCTCGGCTACTTCGGCCAGCCGCACATTCTGGCGCGCTTCATGGCCGCAGACTCGCACCGTTCTATTCGCACCGCGCGCCGCATCGGCATGGCCTGGATGATCCTGTGCCTGGCCGGTGCTGTTGCGGTGGGCTTCTTCGGTATCGCCTATTTCCAGAACCATCCGGAGCAGGCGGCGGGCGTAAGCGAAAACGGCGAGCGCGTGTTTATCGAGCTGGCGCGCATTCTGTTCAACCCGTGGATCGCCGGTATTCTGCTGTCGGCCATTCTGGCGGCGGTGATGTCGACCCTGAGCTGTCAGCTGCTGGTGTGCTCGAGCGCGCTGACTGAGGATCTGTATAAAGGGTTTCTGCGTAAAAATGCCAGCCAGAAAGAGCTGGTGTGGGTTGGCCGTTTAATGGTGCTGGTGATTGCGCTGGTGGCAATTGCGCTGGCCTCCAACCCGGAGAACCGCGTGCTGGGGCTGGTGAGCTACGCCTGGGCAGGCTTTGGTGCCGCATTCGGTCCGGTGGTGCTGTTCGGCGTGTGCTGGAAGCGTATGACGCGCAACGGCGCGCTGGCCGGCATGATTATCGGGGCCGTTACGGTGCTGATCTGGAAGCAGTACGCCTGGCTCAACCTGTATGAAATCATCCCGGGCTTCCTGTTTGCCAGCATCGCGATTGTCGTGGTGAGCCTGGCCGGCCGCGAACCGTCGGCTGAAGCGCAGCAGCGTTTCGATGCCGCCGAAGCGGAATACAACACCAAATAACGGTGATGGTCTGAGTAAAGCGGGGAGCGCGAGTGCCGTGCTCCCCGCAGTTTTCATGTCTCGTCCTCTGCGCACGATTTATCGCGCAATCTGTCACTCCGCCCTGACTTTCCCGCATCTCTACCTGACCCGCAAAAGCAAAATTAATTTCGCGCGGTGACTTGTATTTTCATCCGCGATAATGATAATCGATATCGTTCGCACTTTACGTATTTTTACCTTAGGTTTACCCTCCTTAACATTCAAGAGGTTGGTGATGTTCGTTCCCTTTCTCATTATGCTGCGCGAAGGTCTCGAGGCAGCGCTCATCGTCAGCCTGATTGCCAGCTATCTCAAACGCACCCAGCGCAGCCAGTGGTTCCCCGCGATGTGGGCCGGCGTGTTTATTGCTGCGGCGCTGTGCCTCGCGCTCGGTATTTTCATCAACGAAACCACCGGTGAGTTCCCGCAGAAACAGCAGGAGCTGTTCGAGGGCATCGTGGCGGTGATTGCCGTGGTGATCCTCACCTCAATGGTGTTCTGGATGCGCAAGGTGTCGCGCAATATCAAAGCTACGCTGGAAAAATCCGTCGATCAGGCGCTGCAGAAGCCGGGCGGCAGCGGGTTGCCGCTGGTGCTGATGGTGTTTCTCGCCGTGGCGCGTGAAGGGCTGGAGTCGGTGTTCTTTCTGCTGGCGGCCTTCACCCAGGATGTCGGCTATGCGCCACCGATTGGCGCAGTGCTGGGTCTGGCGACCGCCATCGTGCTGGGCATGCTGATTTACTACGGCGGCGTGCGTCTTAACATGGCGCACTTCTTCCGCTGGACCAGCCTGTTCATCCTGCTTGTGGCGGCCGGACTGGCAGCGGGGGCGATCCGCGCCTTCCACGAGGCGGGACTGTGGAACCACTTCCAGGCGACCGCGTTTGACTTCAGCAACACGCTCTCTACCCATTCGATCTTTGGCACGCTGCTGGAAGGCATTCTGGGTTATCAGGAAGCGCCGAGCGTCAGCGAAGTGGCGGTATGGCTGATTTACCTGATCCCGGCGCTGCTGCTGTTTTTCTTCCCGGCGCGTCCGGCACCCAGCGCCGCACGGTCGGTGCGCTAACTTTTCGCAGGCGCGCGTGCGCCTGTACCTTCATGTAACAGGGATATGACTATGACGATTCGCTTCCGCCGTAAGGCGCTGTTGCTCTCCATGCTGGCGCTGTCCGGTGCCGCTTCTGCCGCTGCCGTACCGCAGGTCACGGTGACGGTCACTGACAAGCAGTGCGAGCCGATGTCGCTCAACGTGCAGGCCGGTAAAACCCAGTTCATCATCAAAAACAACAGCCAGAAAGCGCTGGAGTGGGAAATCCTCAAAGGCGTGATGGTGGTGGAAGAGCGCGAAAACATCGCGCCTGGCTTCAGCCAGAAGCTCACCGCCAACCTGGAAGCGGGTGAATATGACATGACCTGCGGCCTGCTCACCAATCCGAAAGGCAAGCTGGTGGTCAGCGGTGACAGCCAAACCGCCAGCAATGGCAAGCCAGACGTGCTGCAGCTGGTCGGGCCGATTGCCGATTACAAAGTCTACGTGATGGCAGAAGTGAGCGCGCTGGTGGCCGGCACCAAAGCCTTTACCGACGCGGTAAAAGCCGGTGACGTGGAAAAAGCCAAAGCGCTGTATGCGCCGACGCGTGTGCACTATGAGCGCATCGAGCCGATTGCCGAACTGTTCTCTGATCTCGACGGCAGTATTGACGCGCGTGAAGATGACTTCGAGAAAAAAGCGGAAGATCCGAAATTTACCGGCTTCCACCGGCTGGAAAAACTGCTGTTCGCCGACAACACCACCAAAGGCGCGGACGCGTTCGCTGACCAGCTGTATAAGGATGTGCAGGATCTGCAAACCCGCGTCAGCGAGCTGGCCTTCCCGCCAGCGAAAGTGGTCGGTGGCGCGGCAGGCCTGATTGAAGAGGTAGCGTCCAGCAAAATCTCCGGTGAGGAAGATCGTTACAGCCGTACCGATCTGTCCGATTTTCAGGCCAACATCGACGGCGCACAGAAAATCGTTGATCTGCTGCGTCCTCTGCTGCAAAAAGCCAATCCGCAGCTGCTGGCGAAAGTGGACGCGAACTTTAAGAAGGTGGATGGCATTCTCAGCAAATACCGCACCAAAGACGGTTTTGCCTCCTATGAAAAGCTGACCACCAGCGACCGTAATGCGCTGAAAGGGCCCATCACCACGCTGGCGGAAGATCTCTCCCTGCTGCGCGGCACTTTAGGTCTTGATTAATCATGAGTAAAAAAAATGACGCGGCGCAACCGTCGCGTCGTCGTCTGTTACAGGGATTAGGCATGCTGGGTGGCGCGGCGGCACTGGGCGGCGGCTGTCCGTTCCATGCCGCCAGCGCGGCAGAGAGTTTCTCACCCGGCACGGTTGCACCCGACGCGCGCCAGCAGGCGCAACCGTTTTACGGCGCTCATCAGGCCGGCATCCTGACGCCGCAGCAGGCATCTATGATGCTGGTGGCGTTTGATGTGCTGGCCGGTGATAAAGCCGAACTGGAACGCCTGCTGCGGCTGCTGACGCAGCGCTTTGCCTTTCTCACCCACGGCGGACCGGCGCCGGCGGTGCCCAATCCGCAGCTGCCGCCGCTCGACTCCGGCATCCTGGGTGCGGACATTGCGCCCGATAACCTGACCCTGACGCTGTCGGTGGGGCATTCACTGTTCGACGAGCGCTTCGGGCTGGCCGCGCATAAGCCCAGCCAGCTGCAGACGATGACACGCTTTCCCAACGATTCGCTCGACGCCGCACAGTGTCATGGCGACCTGCTGATTCAGATCTGCGCCAATACCCAGGATACGGTGATTCACGCGCTGCGCGATATCATCAAGCACACGCCGGATCTGCTGGCGGTGCGCTGGCGGCGCGACGGCTTCATCGCCGATCACGCTGCACGCAGCAAAGGGCGCGAAACGCCGATCAACCTGCTGGGTTTCAAAGATGGCACCGCCAATCCGGATACCCACAATGCGCAGTTGATGGACCAGCTGCTGTGGGTGACACCGGAACAGCAGGAACCGGCGTGGACGCACGGCGGCAGCTATCAGGCGGTGCGCATCATCCGTTTTCACGTTGAAATGTGGGACCGCACGCCGCTGGGCGAGCAGCAAACCATTTTTGGTCGTGAGAAGTTGTCCGGCGCGCCGCTGGGCATGCAGCACGAGCACGACGTGCCGGATTACGCCCGCGATCCGGACGGCGAGATTATCGCGCTGGATGCGCATATCCGGCTCGCCAATCCGCGCACGCCGCAAACCGACAGCAGCCTGATGCTGCGGCGCGGCTACAGCTATTCCTCGGGGATTACCGGGGCAGGGCAGCTGGATATGGGGCTGCTGTTCGTCTGTTATCAGCACGATTTAAGCAAAGGCTTTATTACCGTGCAGAAACGGCTGAACGGCGAAGCGCTGGAAGAATATATTCGTCCCATCGGCGGCGGATACTTTTTTGTCTTGCCCGGTGTGGCGGACAAAAATCATTATCTGGGGCAGCCGTTGCTCGAAGCCTGATTAATTAATATACAGCGCTTGTCCGCCGTTTGCGGTGCCAGGCGCTGCTGTTAAGCCCGCCTTAAATTTCTCCTGTCTCGCTGTAATGTCCGAATTTTCTGAAACAGTTTGTTAAGTGCTGAATTACCTATCTTACTGAATATTAATATTAATTTAATTTAAGCGCACCGGGCTGATGCAGCGCCACGCGGGTTTTCTTTGCCGTAAAGTAAAAATAGTGTTGCAAATCGGCGGAAATATGATGAACTTTAGTCATAGCGTCGTCAGTTGTGTGGCTAAGTCCACTGGAGTTCGCGCATGGCCCGGTCCTTATACGGACAGTTAAATACACTTCAGCTAGCGCAGTACGCTGCGGGGGATTGCCTCCCGCGTGAGAATCCTCTTCACTTTTCTTTTATCGCCTTCGAATTCTTTTCCGATGTTTACCGGTGCGCGGCAGCGTTTCGGCGTTGTTGCACACTTTTCTCACTGGCTCGATACGGCTTACAAGGAAGCCAACAAAACCTCTAAAGCGTTCAAATCATCGCCGCGGGTGATCCGCCGCGATAAATGAAACCAACTGTAAGGTGCCACTATGGGAAGACAGAAAGCAGTGATCAAAGCGCGTCGTGAAGCCCGCCGAGTGCTTCGCAGTGACTCTCGCAGTCATCGTCAGCGTGAAGAAGAATCGGTCACTTCGCTGGTGCAGATGGGTGGGCTGGATGCAATTGGCATGGCGCGCGATGTGCGTGACCGGTCACCAATTGAGGCCAGAAACGATGCTCAGGCGCACTATCTTAACGCCATAGAAACGAAACAGCTGATATTCGCGACCGGTGAAGCCGGCTGCGGTAAAACCTGGATCAGCGCTGCGAAAGCAGCCGAGGCCCTGATCAATAAGGACATCGAAAGGATCATTGTGACGCGCCCGGTTTTACAGGCGGATGAAGATCTCGGTTTCCTGCCAGGAGACATCTCCGAGAAATTCGCTCCCTATTTCCGACCGGTTTACGACGTTCTGGTTAAACGTCTCGGCGCTTCCTTTATGCAGTACTGCCTGCGACCCGAAATCGCCAAGGTAGAGATTGCGCCCTTCGCTTATATGCGCGGACGTACCTTTGAGAATGCGGTGGTGATTCTGGATGAGGCGCAAAACGTCACCGCTGCGCAGATGAAGATGTTCCTGACCCGCCTGGGCGAAAACGTCACCGTGATTGTCAACGGTGATGTCACCCAGTGCGACCTGCCCGCCAGCGTCAAATCTGGCCTTGCCGATGCGCTGGCGCGCTTCGAAGAGGATGAGATGATTGGCGTGGTGCGTTTCGGTAAAGACGACTGCGTTCGCTCGGCACTGTGCCAGCGCACGCTGCATGCTTACAGTTAACCTTGAAAAAATAGCTAATCTCAACCCGGCTGCGGCCGGGTTTTTCATTGCTATGCTTACGGGACGAAAAAGGGCGGAAACGATGAGCGGAGAAAGTCATGCACTCTCTTGATGTGCAGGTGGTAAGGATGGCGCAGCAGTGGGCGGAAGCGCAGCCGGTGTGGCTGTGTACCGTGCTCAGCACGTACGGATCATCGCCGCGCCCGCCGGGCGCGATGATGGTGATTCGCGCCGATGGGCGCTACAGCGGTTCCCTTTCCGGCGGCTGCGTCGAGGAGAATTTTATCACCCGCGTTCAGCAGCAGGCGTTCTCTGCCGCCAGTCAACGGGTGCGCTACGGTGAGGGGGGCGACATGCCTGACCGCGCGCTGCCGTGCGGCGGCGTATTGGATATTCTGGTCGAACGGTTGCCTGCCGGTGCCGCCACGCTGGGCTACTTACAGCAGCTGGAGGATGCGCTGACCGGCGCGCGAGCCATCACCAAACGCCTGACGCTGCCGCAGCCGTGTCACGCGCTCGAACCGGCGCCTTATACCCGGCGCACCCGTACCCAGGTCACTGACAGCGAAATCGTTCTGACCCTGAGTGCCGCGCCGCGCCTGATCCTTGCCGGACTCTCCAGCGTCGCCGTTTACTGTGCCAACTTCGCGCTGGCGCTGGGATTCGAAACCATTGTCTGTGAACACCGTGAAGAGGTGCTGAGCAATATGGCGGCCGAACTGGCACCGGACGTCAAACTGGTGCAGCAGTTTCCGGCGGTTTATCTGGAACGCGAGGGCTGTCATGCCGCCACGGCGATCCTCTCGCTGACGCATGATGCGCGTATTGATGATCTCACCATGATGGAAGCGGTCAATCTGCCGGCATTTTATCTCGGTGCGATGGGCTCGCAGCGTAACAGCGCAAAACGCAAAGCGCGCCTGAGCGCGATTGCGGAGCTGACGCCGGCGCAGTTGCAGCGCATCCACGCTCCGGTTGGGCTGGATATCGGCAGCAAAACCCCGGCGGAAATCGCGCTGGCAATCATGGCGGATATTGTGCGTCACAAAAATGGGTTAGCGGCAACGGATGTGCTCAGCCCGGTGCACGCGGCGTCTGAATGATCACATCACTCACCCCACGAAAAACCCGGATGCACCAGGATGCCAGCAGACGGGCAAACGGCTATGCTAAATTTTCGCGCCGCAAATAATCAATAAGCTGTGCTTTATGTTTCATGATGTGATCAACGCTTGCGCTTTACCGGTAACATCTTATCTTCAGAGAAGCGTGTACAAACACCTGAACTGAGAAGGGGTATTTATGGCTAAGCGTTATTTGATTAAATCAATTGAAATTACAGCAATTATTGTCTTCGCGCTGGTGATCGCCTGGCTGGCCGTCACGGGCATCCTGTCATCAACCGGCCTCGATCATGCGTGGCCTTATCCACATCAATAACTGAGTCCAGCACCAGGGAAATCAATTACGCTTAAATATAAACAGAATAAATTATCTAACCTGTACACCCGTATCAGCGGCGATACCGTATCACCACACAGGGTTTCGGTGTCAGATTTGCCGCGTATAAATCAGCGACGTTCGGGAAAAGCGTTATGCTGTTATTCGAAATCCGCATGGCGGCTGAACATGCTCTCGCTGGTTTCACCGCACTGATGCATGATTTCAAGCACCATGGCGTCACAGGTGATGAAGCAAAGCTGCTCAAAGGCCGAGCCCATTGGCTGCGAGAATCGTCCGGCGCTGCGTGCGTTATCGGTTTTAACGTTGCCGGGTAACACCAACACGCATTTGGCCAGTCTGCCGATGCCTGAATCTGCTTTCAGGGTAATCAGCGCCACATCGACACCGCGCTCAACGGCGTTCAGCGCCAGCGCTTTCAGGCTCGCGGTTTCGCCACTGCCAGAACCAATAATCAATAAATCGCCAGGTCTGGAGTGGGGTGACGAGATTTCACCCACCATGCTGACAGAGAAACCCAGATGCAACAGGCGGTTAGCGAACGCGCGGATAGCAATGCCGCTGCGCCCGGCGCCCTGCAGGAAAATGTGTTTCGCGCTGCGAATATGTGCGATCAATGCCTGCGCCTGGCTCTCGTCTATCTGCCGGGCGTTGTGCGCGAGTTCGGTAAGAATATGGGATACGTTTGACTGAACGGCCATATCAACGCTCTCCCGTCAAGTGAGCGTTCGTCCGTCTCATTAAACAGCGAAAAGAGTGGCCGGAACATGGCCGGTGCTTTTTCAGTCTGGTCATAGCGCATTCCCTCTTAATTCAAAGACATCATCAGTGGATGAAAAGGATACCCTGCAGAATTTCCGCTAAGAGTACACGGTCCGCTGCCCACGCGATATTGCAGCGAAAGGGGATCTTTCGATTATGCGTCCTGTGGCACAAAAGCACCTGGAGAACAGACAAATAAAAACACCCAGCTGTTAAACGGGCACTTTTATATAAATGATGGCGGTGAGGGGGGATTGATGTCACCCGGCACATCCCTGTGCCTCGCCCTCCGGGTGGCTTGCAGCCATGCAAAACGGCTATCCTGCCGTTTTGTCGCTTCGCTCACCCTGCGGGCAGCGTCGCAGGCTCCGCTGTCCAACTGGCATGCGCCAGTTGTCGAACCCCCATCGGGGATTCTCATCCCCCCACGCGTGGAGAATATAAATGAAAAAAGCCCGTACTTGCGTACAGGCTCTTCTCTGAATGATGGCGGTGAGGGGGGGATTGATGAGCTTCGCTCACCCTGCGGGCAGCGTCGCAGGCTCCGCTGTCCAACTGGCATGCGCCAGTTGTCGAACCCCCAATCGGGGATTCTCATCCCCCCCACGTCTGGAGAATATAAAAGAAAAAAGCCCGTACTTGCGTACAGGCTCTTCTCTGAATGATGGCGGTGAGGGGGGGATTCGAACCCCCGATACGTTGCCGTATACACACTTTCCAGGCGTGCTCCTTCAGCCACTCGGACACCTCACCACATTTTGTTTGCTGACCGCACTGGGTCAACGGGGCGCTACTATAGGGAGTTCAGCGATAAGGGTCAAGGGCTATTTTCTCCTTTTTTTCTATTCGCTTAACCTCTGCGCAGATTGCCTTAAGCCTCTCCACTTTGCCGGCTTTGTCATCAAAATATTCCTTAACTGACACAAAAGTGTCACCGCACTGTCGCAGACTTGTCGGCGGAAACATTTGGTTATATCTACGGATAAGGATGCTGATAAATGAAACGCTTACCTCTTTTCACGCTCTCTCTGCTGGCTTCACTCACCACCACGTCCGCGCTGGCAGAGAGCGCCAGCTATCAACGCGCCGCCATTGGCGATATTACCCAACACGGCGGCGCGCGTCGCCTGAGCGGTGACCAGACCGAGGCGCTGAAAGCCTCATTGAGCAATAGCACGGCGAAGAATGTCATCCTGCTGATTGGCGATGGCATGGGCGATTCCGAAATCACCGCGGCGCGCAATCAGGCGATGGGGGCCGGCGGCTTCTTTCCCGGTATTGATGCGCTGCCGCTCACCGGCCAGTACACCCATTACTCGCTGGACAAGAAAACGCACAAGCCAAACTACGTAACGGATTCTGCCGCGTCGGCCACCGCCTGGGCCACCGGCACGAAAACTTATAACGGCGCGATTGGCGTCGATGTCAACGGCACAGATCAGGTCACGCTGCTTGAGCTGGCCAAAGCAGCCGGCAAAGCCACCGGCAACGTCTCCACCGCAGAACTGCAGGATGCCACGCCGGCCGCGCTGATGGCGCACGTTACCTCGCGCAAATGCTACGGCCCGGAAAAAACCACTGAGCTGTGTCCGGGTAACGCGCTGGAGCAGGGCGGGAAAGGATCGATCAGCGAGCAGCTGCTGCAAACCCGTCCCGACGTCACGCTGGGCGGCGGCGCCAAATCCTTCGCTGAGCGAGCTAAAGCGGGCGACTACCAGGGTAAAACCCTGCGCGAGCAGGCCGAAGTACGGGGATTCCAGCTGGTCGATAATCTCGCCGCGCTGAATGCGGTACAGCAGGCTAATCAACAGACGCCACTGCTGGGGCTGTTCTCGGAGGGCAACATGCCGGTGCGCTGGCAGGGGCCAAAAGCCAGCTATCACGGTAATCTGGATAAACCGGTGGTGACCTGTGAGGTCAACAAAGATCGTCCGGCATCAATGCCAACCCTGGCGCAGATGACGCAAAAAGCCATCGACCTGCTCAGCCACAACAGTAAAGGTTTCTTCCTGCAGGTGGAAGGCGCATCGATCGATAAGCAGGATCACGCCGCAAACCCGTGCGGTCAGATTGGTGAAACCGTCGATTTAGATGAGGCGGTGCAGGTGGCGCTGGCGTATGCGCGCGAGCACGGCGATACGCTGGTGGTGGTAACCGCCGATCACGCGCACAGCAGCCAGATCGTCGAAAACGGCACTAAAGCGCCGGGTCTGACTCAGGCGCTCAACACCAAAGATGGCGCGGTGATGACCATCAGCTACGGTAACTCGGAAGAGGATTCCCAGGATCACACCGGCACCCAGCTGCGCACCGCGGCCTACGGTCCACACGCGGCGAATGTGGTCGGCCTCACCGATCAGACCGACCTGTTCTTCACGCTGAAGCAGGCGATGGCGCTGAAGTAAGCGCGTCAGTGCGGGCGGATGCGCAGCACCAGCAGCCCGCCCAGCACCAGTCCGCCAGCGGCCAGCAGCAGCGCGGGGTGCAGGGAAGCAAAAATCTGCACGCTGGCGGCGGATATCAGCGGCCCGATCAGCTGGCCAGTGGCATAGCCTGACGTCAATATCGCCACGGTTTTTGCCACGCTGATATTGGAGACGGCGCGCGCCAGCTGCATCGACAGCTGCATAATCGAAAGAAACCCCAGCCCGACTATCACCGTTGAGATCAGCAGCCCGTTCACGCCCGGGATGAGCACGCCGCTGGCCACGCCCAGCCCCTGCAGGATCATAATCCACGCCAGGCTGAGGCGCGTATTCAGGCGCGCTGAAAACAGCATAATTAGCACCACACCAGCCACTGCGCAAAGTCCAAACAGCGGCCAGAAAAGCGCTGCCAGCTGACCCTGAGCAAACAGGCTATGCGCCATTTGTGACAGAAACGTCGCGGGCAAAATGTAGCCGAAACCGGCCAGCGTATAGGCCAGCCATAGCCGTTTCACCTCGTGACCCGGAGCCGCCGACGCACTTTCCCGCTGCCGGGCTGGGAGCGACGCGGGCAGCGCGCGCCACACCAGCAGCACACCAGCCAGCGCGACCACGCCGTAGAGTTGCCAGGCGCGATCGTCATTCAGGTGTAACCGGGTGATAAGCCACGCCAGCACGCCGCTCAGGGTGATGCCAGCTCCCGGGCCGGCAAATACCGCGGCGGACATGCGCGGGGCCTGCTGCTGTGCCAGCACCATCTGCGTCCAGGAGGTGACGATAATCAGGGCCCAGGCACCACCGATACCCGCCACCACACGGAACAGGCACTGCAGCACCCAGGCATGACTAAAGCCGGAGAGCAGGGTCACCAGCGCGGTGGCCAGCAAACCGGCCTTCAGGTAGCGCGCGTGATGGGCAGTGATCCGGCTCACGTGCAGTGCGCCCAGCAGATAGCCGATATAATTCATCGCCGCCAGCACGCCAGCGCTGGAGAGCGTCAGGTGACCGTTGGCGATCATCAGCGGGATCTGCGGCGTGAGTGAAAAGCGGCCGATACCCATTACCACAATCAGGGTCACTATGCCGGTGAGCATGGTGATCAGGCTCACCCGGGTGTGCCGGACTGCTTGCCGTCCGGCGGAAACTGAATCTGCTGACATACTTTGCTTTACTCCGCTGAGATACCTTACTCTGTCCGGTGATAGTAAATGTCAATCAGTCAGTGAAAAATGGGGTGGTTTATCCTATGACTACAGGTCATACCCAGGCCGTAAAATCGCGTGGTGAAGATGTGAAAAACTTCCTTACCCGCCAGCGCGCGCGTATTGATCCGCAGATCTATGGCTTCAGCCGGCAAAACCGGCGCGTCAGCGGACTGCGGCGCGAAGAAGTGGCACAGCTGGCGGCGGTCAGCGTCAGCTGGTACACCTGGCTCGAGCAGGGCCGCGACATTAGTATTTCGCCCGCCGCGCTGCAGCGTATCGGCAAAGTGCTACAACTCTCGGTCACCGAGCAGGAGTATCTTGAAGCGCTGGTGTTTGGTAACGCACATTCGCAACCTTTCAGTCATGAATTGCCGCCTGAGGTGAGGGCGATGGTGGATGCGCTGGACCCACATCCGGCGTTTGTGCGCCGCGCCAACATGGATATTGTCTACTGGAATCCGGCAGCGCAGTCGCTGATTGTCGACTGGGCGGCCCTGCCTCCGGCGGATCGCAACTCGCTCAAGCTAATGTTCATCAGTGAAGCCTACCAGCAGCGCATTCATGGCTGGGAAGAGGCGGCGCGCCATACGCTGTCGGCGTTTCGCGCCGGTTATGCCGCCAGCAATCAGGCGCAGGAATTCGAGGTGGTGATCGAGGATTTGCTGGCGCGCAGTGCTGGGTTTCGCACGCTGTGGAATGACCATGATGTGGGGAAAATCGGCGCGGGCAATAAAACCCTGATTGATGTCGAAGGGAGGATGCAGACATACACCTTTACCTCACTGCAAATTGAGCAGGCACCGGGAATGCATCTGATCTTCTATCTGGCGCATTAGCGCGGCGCGCGCAGGTCGGGCGCACGCCGCCGGGGAGGTTACAGACCGCGCTGTGCCATCAGGCGTGCGAGGTCAACCAGACGGTTGGAGAAGCCCCATTCGTTATCGTACCAGGCAAGGATCTTCACCAGGTTGCCACCAATCACCAGCGTCGATAAGCCGTCGATAATCGATGAGCGCGCATCGCCCTGATAATCGCTGGAGACCAGCGGCTCATCGCTGTAGCCGAGGATACCCTGCAGCGGACCCGCAGCAGCAGCGGCTTTAAAGGCGTCATTCACCTCTTCGGCCGTCACGTCGCGTTTCAGCGTCACCGTCAGATCCACCACCGACACCACCGGCACCGGCACGCGCAGCGAGTAACCGGTTAAGCGGCCTTCCAGTTCCGGAATCACCCGGCCGAGCGCTTTAGCTGCGCCGCTGGAGTAGGGCACAATCGACAGCGCCGCCGCACGCGCGCCGCGCAGATCTTTCTCTGGCTGGTCATGCAGCGCCTGGCTGTTGGTATAGGCATGGGTGGTGTTCATCAGACCGTGCTCAATACCAAACGCCTGATGCAGCACCTGCGCGGCGGGCGCCAGGCCGTTAGTGGTACAGCTGCCGTTGCTCACTACAAAGTGCTGTTGCGGATCGTAGCGCTGGTCGTTGACGCCCATCACAATCGTCAAATCATCATTTTTGCCCGGCGCAGAGATGATCACGCGTTTGGCGCCGCCGTGCGTGATATGCACCGCGGCCTTGTCACGCTCGGTAAAAAAGCCGGTGGCTTCGATGACGATATCCACGCCCACTTCACGCCAGCGAATATTGGCCGGATCGCGCTCGCTGAACACCCGCACTGGTTTGCCATCAATGCGCAGCTCGCCGTCGCCAGCGCTGACTTCTGCCGGCAGCCGACCCAGCAGGGAGTCGTGCTTCAGCAGATGCGCCAGCGTTTTGCTGTCGGTGAGATCGTTAATCGCCACAATATCGATGTCGCTGCTGCCCAGCGCGGCGCGGAATACGTTACGTCCGATACGGCCAAAACCGTTAATGCCTACCTTGATCATGACTGACTCCTTAGTGAAGTTACTGCAGTCACTTTAGGCCGGAGGCGCGCTGGCGTAAACGACAAAAAAGGATCACTTTACGCCATTTTGCGGCTGTGAAAGCGCTGGCGATATTCGTTGGGCGTGAGATGCAGCTGGCGCTCGAAGCTGCGCCGCAGGTTGATACTGCTGCCAAAGCCGGTGGCGATGGCGATGCGTTCCAGCGTCTCGCGCGTCTGCTCCAGCCGTTCGCGCGCCGCCGCCAGCCGCGCTTCAGCCACATAGCGCGCCGGTGAAACGCCGGTTTCGCGGCTGAACACGCGGGTAAAGTTACGCGGGCTCATCGCCACCTGGGCCGCCAGTTTCTCCACCGACAGGTCTTCCGCCAGATGGGCGGCGATCCAGCTCTGCAACTGAGCAATCGGCCCCGACTCGCTGACGGACTGCAGGTGAAAGCGGCTGAACTGCATCTGGCCGCCGGGACGACGCAGATACATCACCATATCCTGTGCGATGTCGCGCGCCACGCTGAAACCAAAATCTTCCTCTATCAGCGCCAGCGTCAGATCGAAGCCGGAGCTGACGCCGCCGGAGGTCCAGATTGGGCCGTCCTGAATATACAGCGGGCCGCCTTCAACCTGCACGCGCGGATAGCTGGCCTGCAGCGTGTCCAGCAGACGCCAGTGGCTGGTGGCGCGCCGGCCATCCAGCAATCCCGCCTCCGCCAGCAGCATTGCCGCCCCGCAAATCGACACCACGCGGCGCGCCTGCGGGGCAGCCAGCTTAATCCAGTCCACCACCATGTTGCGTTCTTCGGGGTTATCACCGCGGCCGGTAATCATGATGGTGTCCCAGCGTTCGCGCGGATCGAGTTCAGCCAGTTTGAGATCGGCGAGCAGATTGAGGCCGGACTGGCCGTGGATCACCTGGTGCGGCTGCGTGGTCGCAATGCTGATACGATAGCGTGCGCCAGCGACGCCCACCGGCAGGTGCAGGTTGGCGTGCATCAGGATGTCGGCGATACCCGCCGCCTCGAACAGCATGCCGCCGTCCGGGACAATAATCAGAAAGGTTTTCATGGCGTAAAATGTACCTGCGCCACGAAAGAAGTCAATGCAGCAAGGGCTATCAGGCGCGCGAGCTGAATACCCGGCCGCGGCCATCAGACGGGGCGCTTCCGGCAGCACCGTACAGGCGCTGGTCGGCACCGGCCTGTTGCACCAGCTGATTGAGCTGCTGCGTTTTGCTGCGGTGCATCTCCAGCAGCTGATGGACACGCTGGTTATGCTGGTTGTTAGCGTGCACCTGTTCAAGCACCTTGCGCCACTGCGCCGCCAGCGCGCTGTCGGTTGCGTAAGGCGCCGCGACACCCTCAGCCTGTTCACCGGCACGGCGGCAGTCGTCATAGTGCTGTAGCGTCGCCAGCAGCTGACTTTTGCTGTCGGTGAGTAATTGCAGCGAGACCGGATTGATCTGGCTGCGGTTAAGCTGCGCCACTTCCTCTTTTAATACCAGCGCCAGTTCGGCCAGTGCGGTCTGCATCTGCTGCAGCACGCTGCTCAGGGTGTCCCCGGTGGTCGTCATCGTACTTATCCGTTAAACATTTCATCGACCAGCGCGGCAGCGATCTGGTCGGTATCAAGGGTATAGCTGCCGTCATTCAGCGCGGCACGCAGCGCATCCAGACGGGCGCTGTTGATATCGCGGCTGTCATCTGCGGTGGCCTGCCGGGCGTAGCTGCTCAGGCTGACGTGATCGTCACTGCTGCGCACGCTGCGGGGTTCGGCACGCTCGCGCGCTGACGGTGCGGTGCGCAGGTCGGCCAGCGTGCTGATGCTCTGCACCGGCGACGTGGTTTGCGTTCTGTCAATGCTCATAGATAGGTCCTGTTTTTTCGCGGCTTTACTGTTTCTATCGGGACAAACGAAAAAATCTAAAATTTATTACGGCAGGCTGAGTAAAATTTTTCCGTCCGCACTCACCACGCCCTGCAAGCGCTGACCGGCGGCGGTTTTCACCGCCAGCGTCTGGCCGATCGCCGCGTTATTCAGCGCCTTGCCTTTGCTGCGCAGGCGAAAGCCCTGGCCCTGCGCCACGATATCGACCTCTTCTCCCTGACGTATACGCCAGCTGCGGCGCAGCTGGCCCTGGGTCAGAACCTGTCCCGCAGCCAGCGCGCGCAGCGTGACCTGACCGATTAGCGCCTGCTGCCGTAACAGCGCGCCGGGCGGCAGCGCGGCGAGATCGCCGGAGACGCGGCGCAGATCGTCCGCGCGCAGCGTTTCCCCCGGAGCCAGCGTGCGCTGCGCCACATACCAGCTGCCGGTGGCGCTGACCTCAACCTGCAGAAAATAGCGCCGGCTGCCGCACTGTGCGGTCAGCGTGCGGTTACCCACCATCCGCGCCGGCTGGCCGGCTGCGCTGAACTGCGGCGCGGCGCACAGCGTATCCAGCGCCTTACCGCGCGACAGCAGCCGTACCTGCTGGTGTACCGCCACGTCTGCGGCAATCGGCTGATGCTGCTGCACCCAGGCGCTGAGCTGGTTTTCCAGCGTGCTTTGTGCTGAAACCAGCGGGGCGCAGCACAGCAGCGCCACCGTCAGCGCCAGAGGTGGTGAAGGAAACGCATTCATCGCGAAATAACCTGAAAAAAGAGGACGCCAGTATAAAGCAACCGCCGCTTAATGAATGGCGGAATATGGTCGCACTTCTGCGGTTGATTAACTGCTTTACACGCGGCTGGCGTAGCGGGAAAAGTTATCCGGCTAATTGCGGATATTTGTGCGATTTCTTCGCAGTATAAAAATTGTTAGCGGGGCCACTAGAATGCACGCGTCAATTTTTAACGGCGGAAAGGTGAGCGATGCTGGATAAGCTAAGTAATGCGCTGCATTTTCAACAGCAGGCGCTGGGTTTACTCAATCAACGGCAGCAAATCCTGGCGGGTAATATCGCCAATGCCGATACGCCCGGCTATCAGGCGCGTGATATTGATTTTACGCAACAATTAAAGGCGCGCCTACAGGCGGATAGCGTAAATAACAGCAGCCTGACGCTGGCGATCACCGCGAAAGGACATATTGCCGCGCAGACCAGCGTGCTGCCGGATGCCAGACTCTTATACCGCGTGCCGGATCAACCCAGCGCCGACGGTAATACCGTAGACATGGATCGTGAACGCGTGCAATTCGCCGACAACAATGTGAAATATCAGTCATCGCTGACCTTTCTCAACGGGGAAATTAAAAAAATGATGAGCGTGCTGCAAGGATAATTTGTTCCATGTCAATTTTCTCTATTTTTGATATCACCGGTAGCGCCATGTCGGCGCAAAGCAAACGCATTAACGTTAGCGCCAGTAATATCGCCAATGCCGACAGTATCGCCGGACCCGACGGCGAAGCCTACCGCGCGCGCAGCGTAGTGTTTCGCGTCAAACCGCAGGCCGGCCAGCAGACTGGCGGCGTGGAGGTGACGGAGGTGCTGGAAGACAGCACGCCGGACCGGCTGCACTACGAGCCGGACCACCCGCTGGCCGACGACGCCGGTTATGTGCACATGCCGAACGTCAACGTGGTCAATGAAATGGTGAACAGTATTGCCGCCTCGCGCAGTTATCAGGCCAACGTTGAAGTGATGAATTCGGCAAAGTCCCTGCTGTTAAAAACCCTGACTATCGGTCAGTAAGGAACGAAGATGGCCGTCAATCCGGTGATGAACGGAAATAACAATGTCAACGGGACGCGCGGCGGCACCAGCGCGGATGATTTGACGCAAAGCTTTATGACGCTGCTGGTGGCGCAAATGCAAAACCAGGATCCCACTAATCCGATGGATAATAACCAGCTGACTTCACAACTGGCGCAGTTTAATACCGCCGCCGGCGTCGAGAAATTAAACAGCACGCTGGAGAGCGTCGGCATGTTAGTGGGCAGCATGCAGCAGTTAAATGTGGCGGAGTGGGTCGGACGCGACGTCTATATCGAAGGCGACACCCGCGTCGGATTCGGCGATGACGCAAATCATGACTTTGCTTTTGCGCTGGGCAGCGATGCCGAAACGGTAAAAGTGAATCTGCAGGATGCCAATGGCAATACCTATACCGCCGAACTGAAAAATGTCAAAGCCGGCGTCAATAAATATACGCTGGACGATTTAACCAACTTCCAGCCCGCCACTCCGCCGGCTGACGGCGAATATAGCGTGACCTATTCCGCGTCTACCACCGAAGGGGACGCACCGGAAATTCAGTCGCTGAAAAAAGCCAAAGTAGAGGGCGTTTCTTTTACCCCGACCGGCGCATTAATTCAGCTGGGCAAAGATGGCGCGGTAGGCATTGGCGACATCGTGCAAATTCTTTAATTTCTTTCGCGATTATACGAGTTATTCATTATGGGCTTTTCTCAGGGTTTAAGCGGTCTGAATGCCGCCTCGCAGGCGCTGGATGTGGTCGGCAACAATATTGCCAACTCACAAACCGTCGGCTTTAAATCGGGTTCGATCACCTTCGGCGATGTGTTTGCCGGTTCGCAGGTCGGCATGGGCGTGCAGGTGCTGGGCGTCAACCAGAACTTCGGCGACGGCATTCTCAGCCAGGGCAACAGCAATCTGTCGATGGGCATTCAGGGCAACGGCTTTTTTCGCCTGACCGATGCCGCGGGCAAAATTTTCTACAGCCGCAACGGTGAGTTCACCAAAGACGCCGACGGCTTTATCACCAACAACGGCCTGTACCTGACTGGCTATCAGGCCACCGGCACGCCACCCAGCATTCAGCCGGGCTCGCCGCTCGGACCGATCCAGATCCCGGATACGCAGATGCCGGCCAAAGCCTCCACCAGCGGTAGCCTGCAGGGCAACCTCAACTCCAGCGACGACAACAAAGTGCTGGCCGACTTCGACGCCAGCGATGCCAGCACCTACAACTTCGCCAGCGTGGTGGAAGCCTACGACAGCCTCGGCAACAAGCACACCGTGGATGTTTATTACATCAAAACCGCCGACAACCAGTGGACAGTGAAAACCCGCGATACCTCAGCGCCCGGCAACCCCGAGTTCCAGGAAACTACGCTGCAGTTCAACAGCGCAGGGGAGCTGACCACCACGCCGGCGGAAGTGGACATCATTGGCGCGGCCTTTAAGGGCGGCGATCCGCTTAACTTCAAACTGGATCTGAGCGGCATGACGCAGCAGGCCAGCGACACCGCGATGGAGCCGGCAAAAACTGACGGCTATGAGCCAGGCAAACAGAATGGCTACACCGTCGGCGATAACGGCCAGATCATCGCCTCCTACAGCAACGGCCAGCAGCAGCTGATTGGTCAGGTGGTGCTGTCGAATTTCACCAATCCGGGCGGACTGGCGTCGCAGGGCAATAACACCTGGTCGGCAACGCCGGAATCGGGCCAGGCCACCAACGGTCTCTCCGGTACCGGCAACCTCGGCAAGCTGCACGGCAGCGTGCTGGAGGCGTCCAACGTCGATTTGGGCAAAGAGATGGTCAACATGATCGTCTACCAGCGTAACTACCAGTCCAACTCGCAAACCATCAAAACCCAGTCTGAGCTGCTGCAGACGCTCTCGACGCTGCGGTAAGGGCGGCTATGGATCGCGCGATTTATACCGCCATGGGGGCCGCCAGTGCCGCCATGGATCGCCAGTCGGTTACCGCCGGCAATCTGGCCAACAGCAGCACGCCGGGCTTCCGCGCCCAGCTCAGCGCCACGCGCGCGGTGCCGGTCACCGGTCACGGTGTGCTGACACGCACGCTGGCTACCGCCACCACGCCGTGGCATGCCAGCCAGCAGGGGCCGGTGCAGCAAACCGGCCGCGAGCTGGATGTGGTGCTGCCGGCCGAAGGCTGGCTGGCGGTGCAGCGTGCGGACGGCAGCGAAGCCTACACCCGCAACGGCAGCATTGAGGTCGACAGCGAAGGGCAGCTGCGCATTGCCGGTCTGGCGCTGCTGGGTGACGGCGGACCGCTAACGGTGCCGCCGCAGGCCACGCTGACCGTCGCTGCCGATGGCACCGTCACCGCCCGCGGCGCGGGCGATCAGGCCAATGTGCTGACGCCGGCAGGCCGGCTCAAACTGGTCAGTGCGCCAATCAACAGCCTGCGCCGCAGCGATGACGGCCTGTTTCTCGCGGATAGCGGCGAACTGCCGGCCGATGCGGCGCTGCGGCTGACCAGCGGCGCGCTGGAGGGCAGCAACGTCAGCCCGGCACAGGCGATGGTCGAGATGATCGCCACCGCGCGCGGCTTCGACATGAACATGAAACTGATCGGCAGCGTGGATGAAAACGCGCGCGCCGCTAACCAATTACTGAGCGCGGGCTAAACCGCGCTTCCGGGAGTCAACTGATGATTCGCTCGTTATGGATTGCGAAAACCGGCCTCGAAGCCCAGCAAACCAACATGGACGTGATCTCCAATAACCTGGCCAACGTCTCGACCACCGCCTTTAAGCGCCAGCGGGCGATGTTTGAGGATCTGCATTATCAGACGCTGCGCCAGCCTGGCGCGCAGTCTTCCGAGCAGACCACCATCCCGACCGGCCTGCAGCTTGGCACCGGCGTGCGTCCGGTGGCGACGCAGCGCATTCACAGTCAGGGCAACCTGAGCCAGACCAATAACGCCCACGAAGTGGCGATTGAAGGTCAGGGCTTTTTCCAGGTGCAGATGCCGGATGGCACGCTGGCTTACACCCGCGACGGCTCGTTCCAGCAGGATCAGAATGGTCAGATGGTCACCGCCAGCGGCTACACGCTGATGCCGGGCATTACGCTGCCGGCCGAAGCGGACAAGCTCACCATTGGCGTAGACGGCATGGTCAGCGTCACGGTGCCGGGCCAGACCGCACCGGTGGTGGTCGGGCAGATCTCGCTGGTGACCTTCACCAACGATGCCGGACTGGAGAGCATCGGCGAAAACCTGTATCGCGAAACCCAGTCTTCCGGTGCGCCGAATGAGTCGACGCCTGGTCTGAACGGCGCGGGCAAGCTGAAACAGGGCTATATCGAGGGATCGAACGTCAACGTCGCTGAAGAGCTGGTGAACATGATCCAGACGCAGCGCGCCTACGAGGTCAACAGCAAAGCGGTCTCCACTTCAGACCAGATGCTGCAACGCCTGACGCAACTTTAATGTGCTGGCCGCAGCGCGCGGCCGCCTGACGATCCGCTATGAAACCGTACTCAACAACTTTTTCCGTCGCGCTGGCGCTGTGTCTGGTACTCAGCGGCTGCAGCGTGATGCCGCACGCGCCGTTGGTGCAGGGCGCGACCTCGGCGGCGCCGGTGGTCACACCGGTCAGTGTCACCAATGGCGCTATTTTCCAGACCGGCCAGGCGATGAATTACGGCTATCAGCCGATGTTTGAAGATCGCCGGCCGCGCAACGTCGGCGATACGCTGACCATCCTGTTGCAGGAGAACGTCAGCGCCAGCAAGAGTTCTTCCGCCAGCGCCAACCGTAACGGCAGCGCCGGGCTGGGATTTGATGCGGTGCCGCACGCACTGAGCGGTTTGCTGGGCGGCGATCGCGCCCGGGCGGAGATGAGCGGCAAAAATGATTTCAGCGGCAAAGGTGGCGCGGCGGCGCGTAACACTTTCAGCGGCACGCTCACCGTCACCGTTACCGAACTGCTGGCCAACGGTAACCTGCGCGTGGTGGGCGAAAAGCAGATTGCCATCAATCAGGGCACTGAATTTATCCGTTTCTCCGGCGTGGTGAATCCGCGCACCATCAGCAGCGGCAACACCGTGCCGTCCACTCAGGTGGCGGACGCGCGTATTGAGTACGTCGGCAACGGCTACATCAATGAGGCGCAGCAGATGGGCTGGTTGCAGCGGCTGTTCCTTTCTCTCTCTCCGCTATAGGCACCGACCAATGAACACCTTTCTGATGCGCTGTCTGCTGCTGATGCTGCTGTGCAGCGCCACAGTTCACGCCGAACGCATTCGTGATATCGCCAGCATTCAGGGCGTGCGCAGTAATGCGCTGATGGGCTATGGCTTAGTGGTCGGTCTGGATGGCACCGGCGACCAGACCATGCAGGCACCGTTCACCGGTCAGAGCCTGAATAACATGCTGTCGCAGCTCGGCATTACCGTGCCGCCCGGCGTCAATATGCAGCTGAAAAACATCGCGGCGGTGATGGTGACCGCTGAGCTGCCGCCGTTTGCGCGCAGCGGTGAGAAGATCGACGTAGTGGTTTCATCGCTCGGCAATGCAAAGAGCCTGCGCGGCGGCACGCTGCTGATGACGCCACTGAAAGGTGCCGACAACCAGATTTACGCGCTGGCGCAGGGCAACCTGCTGGTGAGCGGTGCCGGCGCACAGAGCGGCGGTAACCGGGTACAGGTCAATCAGCTCAACGGCGCGCGTATTGACAACGGCGCGACGGTCGAACGCGAAGTGCCGCTGGATTTTGCCGGCCAGGGCGAGCTGCGCCTGCAGCTGCACGAGGAAGATTTCAGCGTGGCGCAGCAGGTCAGTGACGTCATTAACCGTCGCTTTAGCGGCGCGGCACAGGCCGAAGACGCGCGCAGCGTGCGGCTGTATGTACCTGCCACACCGGCGGCCAAAGTGCGTTTCCTCGCCGAGGTGCAGAACCTGCCGCTGCGGGTGGCGGTGATGGATGCCAGAGTCATCGTCAATTCGCGCACCGGTACGGTAGTGATGAACCGGCACGTCACGCTGGATGCCTGCGCGGTGGCGCAGGGCGATCTCACGGTAGAAGTGTTCAATAACCGCGAAGTCAGTCAGCCCGATACGCCCTTCGCCGGCGGCGAAACCGTGGTGACCAATAACACCGAAATCTCAGTGCGCGAGCAGGGCGGTTCGCTGCAGCAGGTTAATACCAGCACCGATTTGAACAACGTGGTGCGCGCCTTAAACCGTCTCGGCGCGACGCCGAATGACCTGATGTCAATTCTGCAGTCAATGAAAAACGCCGGCTGCCTGCGCGCCCGGCTGGAGACCAACTGATGACCGCGCCACACCGTTACGCCGCGTTTGATGTGCAGGGGCTGAGTGCGCTGAAAGGCCAGATGCGCACCGACGGTCGCGGAGCGATGCAGAGCGCCGCGCGGGAAATGGAAGGTCTGTTTGTGCAGGTGATGCTGAAAAGCATGCGTCAGGCCAGCTTCGGCGGCGGTTTGCTGCAGAGCCAGGCGGGCGACATGATGACCTCCCTGTACGATCAGCAGCTGGCGCAGCAGGTGGCGGGACGCGGCGAGCTGGGGCTGGCGCAGATGATGCTAAAGCAGATGGGCGAGCTACCGCAGACGGTGAAGCAGACTGCAGGCACCCGTGTGCCGGAGGTGATGCAGCGCCTGAGTCACAGCCTGGCGCCACAGCCGGCGCAACCGGCGGTGACCTTGCTGCCCGCGCTGGTGGCACCGCTCAACAGCGCGCCGGGCGGCGATCGCCACGACTTTATCCGTCAGCTGATGCAGCCGGCGCTGGCGGTGGCACAGCGTACCGGCATCGATCACCATCTGATTATTGCTCAGGCGGCGCTGGAGTCCGGCTGGGGCCGGGGCGAAATCCGCACCGCCAGCGGCGAGCGCAGCTACAACCTGTTTGGCATCAAAGCCTCTCCCGACTGGCAGGGCAAAACCACCGACATCACCACCACCGAGTTTATCGATGGCGTCGCGACCAAAACCCGCGCCGCGTTCCGCGTCTATGACTCTTTCAGCGAGGCGCTGAGCGATTACGCGCGCTTCATCGCTGACAACCCGCGCTACCGGGCGGTCACCGACGCCGCCAGCGGCGAGCAGGCGGCGCAGGCGTTGCAGCACAGCGGCTACGCCACCGATCCGCACTACGCCAGCAAACTGATCAGCATTATGCAGCGGGTAAAAAGCACGGTGAGCGCCAGCGTCAGCGCTTATCAAACCGATCTCTCAACGCTGTTCTGATTTTTTATTTCAGAAATTTCTGTAATCACCGATGGGTTGAGTAGGGATTTGTCTCAATTTGACCGATTGTACGGGGAAACCATGAATCTGATGTATCTGGCCAGAAATGGTCTGGGCGCCGCGCAGACGGCACTGCACGTTGTCGGCAATAACCTGAGCAATGCCATGACCCCCGGCTACAGCCGCCAGAGCGCGCAGTTCGGCGAAGCCGGTGGCCGTACCACCGCCAACGGTTTTTTTGGTTACGGCACGCAGATCAACGGCATCGAACGCGCTTACAGCGGGTTTGCCAATCAGCAGCTGCGCGACGCCAACAGCAGCTTTATGCAGCATGACGGCCGGCTGTCGCAGCTCAGCCAGATTGACAAGCTGTTCGGTGACGACAGCGCTAACTTCTCGGTTTCCCTGAATAATCTGTTTAAAGGGCTGGAGACGCTGAATGGCGATGCCTCCAGCGCGTCGGCGCGCCAGGCGGCTTATCTGCAATTCACCGCGCTGACCTCGCAGCTTAACACTCAGGGCCAGGCGCTGAACGGCCTGCAGAAAAGCAGTAACAGCCAGATTGAACAGAGTGTCACCGACATCAACGACGTCACGCGTCAGCTGGCCAGCCTGAATGAAGAGATTGGCAAGATTCACGGCCAGACCGGCAATCTGCCGGCCGACCTGCTCGACCTGCGCGACGGCCTGCTGAATAAACTCAGCGGCCAGGTGGGGATTCGCGTCAGTGAAAACAGCGCTACCGGGCGGGTCGACGTCACGCTGGAAAACGGCTTCCCGCTGGTCAACGGCCACAGCGCTTATACGCTGTCGACCGCGCCGTCGGCGGAAGATCCGCTGAAAACCGTGGTGATGTACCGCGATTCCGCCGGTAACGAGCAGCGGCTGGATGAGAGCAAGTTGTCGCACGGCAAACTCGGCGGCCTGTTTACCTTCCGCAATAACGATCTGCTGCAGGCGCGTGATGAACTGAACCAGCTGGCGCTGCAGATGGCGCAGCGTTTCAACACGGTGAACCGTGACGGTTACGACGCGGCGGGCAAGCCCGGCGGCGATATCTTCACCATTCCGCAGCCGGTGGCGCAGGCCAACCGCAACAACCGCGGCAGCGCCACGCTGGACGTCGGCTTCAGCGATATCAGCCAGGTGCAAACCGGCGGCTACACCCTGAGCATGACCGACAGCGGTGACTGGCAGGTGAAAAGCCGCGATGGCCGCGTGGTGCCGCACACGGTGGATGCCAATACCGGGGCGCTGCAGTTTGACGGCCTGAGCATCAGCGTGACGCCGGGGGCCAGTCCGGGCGACAGCTTTAGCCTCAACCCGCTGGATAACGTGGCGGCGCGCCTGCAGGTGGCGCTGAGCAACGGTGACGGCATTGCCGCCTCGGGATCCGCCGATGCCGACGACAAAACCAACAATGAAAACCTCAAAAAAATGCTGGCGATCCAGACCGAAGCGCTGGTGGGCAAAGCAACGCTGAGCGAAGCCTATTCCAGCCTCGTCGGGCGCGTCGGCGCCACCGCCTCGGCAGCAGAAAGCGATGCCACCCAGAGCGCCAAAGCGCTGGAAGCGGCGGCGATGGAGCAGCAGGCGATCGCCGGCGTCGATCTCAACGAAGAGTACATCAGCCTGCAGATGTACACCCAGTACTACCAGGCCAACAGTCAGGTGTTGCAAACCGCGAACACATTGTTTGACGCGCTGTTAAGCCTGTGCTGAAGCGCAATCATTTAAGGGAGGCGGAAATGCGTCTGAGCACACTTTTCCAGTATCAAAACAATCTCAACAGCTTTTCGCGCGGCGTCAGCGCCGGTAACGAGATCTACAACCGGCTGGCCAGCAATAAAAGCGTGCTGACGCCGTCGGACGATCCGGCCGCGGCGGCGCAGGCGGTGCTGTTACAGGACGCGCTGGCGCAAATCGGCCGTTTCGACAGCGCCCGCCAGTCGGCGCGCGCGGCGCTGGAGCTGGAGGACCACACGCTGGGTTCCATCGGCAACGTGCTGACCAAAAACCTGACGGAAAAACTGGTGCAGGCGGGCAACGATGGCGTGTCAGATGCCGACCGCGCCGCGCTGGCCACCGAACTGGAAGGCATTCGCAACAGCCTGCGCGATCTGGGCAACGCGCGCGACGGCCAGGGGAATCCGATCTTTGCCGGCTACAAAACCGGTCAGGCACCGTTTGACGACAGCGGCAACTATCGCGGCGGCGACACTGCGCTGTCAGGCCAGGTGGCGGACAACGTGGAGATGGCGCTGGGCCATACCGGGCGCGAGCTGTTTATGAGTGGCAGCGCCGACGATCTGTTGCAGCAGCTGGATAAAGCTATCGCAGCACTGAAACAGCCGGTTAACGATGACGCGGACCGCAGCGCGCTGCGCAGCACGCTGGAGGAGGTCAGCGGCTCGGTGCGCAAAGGCATCGATAACCTCGGCAAGCTGCAGGCGGAAGTCGGTACCCGACTGCAGCAGCTGGACGCGCTGGATCAGTCGGCGGCCACCCAGCAGCTGGATCTTACCGCGCGGCTGGAGCAGACCGTGGGCTCGGATTACGACACTCTGATCGGTCTGATTGGCCAGTCGAAAATGTCAGAATTCTCGCTGAACGCCTCGATGATGGTGTTTCAGAGCATGCAAAAAATGTCGCTGTTCAACATGACGCGCTAAGGCTTCATCTTTCACCAGACGCCGGAGCGGCGTCAGAGGACACTATGTTTAAGAATCTCAAAATTGCTACCGCGATCACCAGTATCATTGCCTTTTTCACCGCCATGCTGGTAGTGGCGCTGGCGTTCAGCGTGCTGAAAGCGGTCTCCAACAAAGCCAACTTCGAAGAGGCGCAGGTCTCGACCGTCAACAATAACGCGATGCAGGACGCGATGTTCAACCTCAACGGCTCGCTGGCGCAGATCCACAGCATGCTGTTGCAGAAGGCGCTCGAGCGGCCGGTCAGCCAGCAGGCGGTTGAGCAGGTACGTGAACGCCTGGTACTGGCGCGTCGCGGCATGGATACCTACATCGGCACGCCGTTTAACAGTGACGAAGAGCAGGCTGCAGCCAATGCGCTGGATAAGCAGTTTGATCTGGTGATGGCGATTGCGCAGAACAACCTCAACTCGCTGGATAATCCGCTCAGCGTGATTGAGGGGCTGCGTCATGAAATCGACAACCGTAATCTGATGCGTGAAAGACTGGCGCAGTACAGTGAAATTAATGATCGCTACAACCGCCAGCTGATCGAAACGGCTGAAGGTGATTATCGTCAGATGGTCGGCATGGCCATCGTGATGCTGCTGATCTCGGCGCTGCTGCTGCTGCTGGCGCGCATCTGGGTGAAGCGCGTGCTGGTGACGCGCATGGCGGAAACAACCGTTTCTATTCAGCGCATCGCACAGGGCGATCTGACGCAGCGCATCGACGCCGGTAATGAAAACGAGCTGGGCCTGATGCTGAAAGAGCTGGAGGCGATGCGCCTGTCATTAATCAGTACCGTCTCCGGTATCCGTGAAGGGGTAGGGCGCATTTACGCCAATGCGCAGGAGATCGCCAACGGCAACAATAACCTCTCGTCGCGCACCGAAGAGCAGGCCTCGGCGCTGCAGCAGACTGCCGCCAGCATGGAAGAGATCAAAACCACCGTGCGCCAGAATGCTGATAACGCGCATAACGCGCGTCAGCTGGCCGACAGCGCCAGCAAAAACGCGCGCAGCGGCGGCGAAGTGATGACGCGACTGGAAGAGATCATGCAGCAGATCAGCAAGAGCTCGCGCCAGATCGCTGACATCAACGGCGTGATTGACAGCATCGCCAACCAGACTAACATCCTGTCGCTTAACGCCGCGGTGGAAGCGGCGCGGGCCGGTGAGCAGGGACGCGGCTTTGCGGTGGTAGCGGAAGAGGTGCGTAACCTGGCGCGCCGCAGTGCCGACGCGGCGAAAGAGATCAATGAGCTTATCGTCAACACCGTGGCAATAATGGAGACCGGTACGCTGCAGGTCAGCAATGCCAGCTCGGTGATGCGCGACATCGTCAGTTCGGTCAGCCAGGTCACCGATATCATGGGTGAAATCACCCTTGCGTCAGACGAGCAGAGCGCCGGTATCAATCAGATCGCCCAGGCCGTGAATGAGATGGATCTGGTGACGCAGCAGAACGCCACGCTGGTGGAAGAGGCGGCGGCGGCGGCCAGCAATCTGGAGAGCCAGTCGGAAACGCTGGAGAATATTGTCAGCCAGTTTGCGCTGGATAATCAGCCAGCGGCGTTTAGCGCCAGCAAACCGCTGCCGGCGCTGCGTCCGGTAAAACATCAGGAAGCCGAGTGGGAAACATTTTAATTTATTCCTGCTAACTATGTTATTCCCGCCCCGATAAAGCAGCGGAATGCGCAATATTATAACGCCTTATCACGCTTTGTAATATTGCGCCTCTCCGCAATAATGGCTCTCCGGTTTACAGGAGAATCAGACATTGTGAACGGTATTTACACCTCCAGTGGCGTTGAAAATAAAAATGACCTGTGGAAGCGTTACGGACATTTAGTCCGTCAGGAAGCGCTGCGTTTGCAGGTGCGCCTGCCGGCCAGCGTGGAACTCGACGATTTAATTCAGGCCGGCTCGCTGGGTTTTTTATCCGCCATTGACAGCTTCGATCCGAAAAAAGGCGTGGCAATAAGTGCCTATATTATTCAGCGCGTGCGCTGGGCGCTGATGGATGAATTACGCGAGCGTGACTGGGTGCCGCGCCGTGTACGCACCCATGCCAGAGAAATGGCCGCGGTCATTCAGCGGCTGGAACAACAAACCGGGGCCGCGGCGGAAGAAAAAGAGATTGCGCGGGAAATGGGTATCAGCCTGCAGGAATATCACGCCATGCTGCATGATACCAATCTCAGCCAGATCTATTCGCTGGACGAACTGCAGGAAGAGTTTGCCGATGCCTTTGAAAAGCCGGAAGCCGAGCACGAGCAGCTCAATCCACTGCATGGCCTGCTGCAGCAGAATATGGCGGCGCGTATCAGTGCGGAAATTAAATTCCTGCCGCAGCGCGAGCAGCTGTTGCTGAGCCTCTATTATCAGCAGGAACTGAATATGCGTGAGGTCGCATCGCTGCTGGATCTCACTGAAACGCGGGTGAGCCAGTTGCACAGCCAGGCTATCAAGCGTTTACGCGCCAGACTGGATGCCCGCGAGGCGCGGTAATCGGGTAAGAAAAGACCTTTTCCCCGATTAATCCTAAAGAGTTAGGGCGCCATTTTGCAGCCGGGATTAATGCTTTAATAATGCTATCTTTGACAAATTAATCTTACATTAAGCTTGGTAATCATAAGGTTAGAGCGGTATTTAAGGTTTGTCTTATTTCTTGTTTTTGACAGAATCGATGCGCTACCATTTGCTCAGACATTCAGCTGAACCGATTCATTTTATAACTGCATCATTCAGCCGCTGTCACAGTACGAATACGGTACGATGGGGTTTGCGCAACGTGAAATGTTATTAAATTGGGATGTTTGTAACGTTTCTTCGAATCATCGGCATAACGCATTTACATGTCAGAGCACGTTTTCACCGTGAGCATTATTCTGCTCAGGACGCACTGCATCTGAATGCCTGGAATAAGACCTTAGCGCCGGATTAATCACCTGGCCTGTCAGGAAATCGTCATGACTCACGATAACGAACATATTCAAAGCATCCACGATATTAATCTTTCCTATTTATTACTGGCACAACAACTGATTCGTCAGGACAAAGTCGCAGCAGGTTTTCGCCTCGGCCTGAATGACGCTACCATCGATATGCTGAAAAATCTGCCGCTGCCCAAGCTGATTAAACTGGCTTCTACCAATCAGCTTATTTGCCGCCTGCGGGTCGATGATGATGTGGTGATTGATAACCTGACCAAAGATTCGCGTATTGAAGCGCTGCAGCAGATTCACACCGGTATTATTCTGTCGACCAATTTACTGAACTCACTGAGTGAAACCAGTGCCGCGGCACAATAAGGCAATCGTCATGAACGAGAAAAGTATTCTTAATGAAGTGCGTGAAGTGAATATTGCCATGGAGCTGATTTCACTGGGTGCACGCATGCAGGTGCTGGAGAGTGAAACCCAGCTGAGCCGTCGTCGTTTACTGAAACTCTATAAAGAACTGCGCGGCGAGCCGCCGCCGAAAGGCATGCTGCCCTTCTCCGAAGACTGGTTTATGGCGTGGGAACAGAATATTCATTCGTCGATGTTTTACAATATTTACCTCTATCTGCAAAAAACCGAACATTTCCGGCCGATTGAGGCCACGTTAAAAGCCTACCGTCTTTATCTCGAACAGTGTCCGGCCACGCCCGGGGAAAAACAGGTGCTGGGGCTGACCCGCGCCTGGACGCTGCTGCGTTTCATTGACTGCGGCATTATCCAGTACAAGCAGTGCGACTGCTGCGGCGGCGGCTTTGTGGTGACCAAAGACAGCGCGCGCGATCCCTTTGTTTGCAGCCTGTGTTCTCCGCCGTCACGTGCGGTAAAAAAATATCCTGACGTGGTGCACAACCAGTGCAGCGCGCCGTTTGCCGCCCTGCAATGGCACGCCGGCTAATCCCGGCGGCGCGGCAGTTACTTTGAAGGAAGTCACGTGTTAGTTCTTCTCGGTTATCTGGTGGTTCTGCTCACGGTGTTTGGCGGCTTTGCCCTGACCGGTGGCCAGCTCGGCGCGCTGTATCAGCCCACCGAGCTGTTAATTATCGGCGGTGCCGGTGTCGGTGCCTTTATCGTTGGCAACAATGGCAAGGCGCTGAAAGCGGTGCTTAAAGCCGTTCCCTCGCTGCTGCGCGGCTCACGCTATAACAAAGCCATCTACATGGATTTGATGGCGATGATGTTCCTGCTGCTGAGCAAAAGCCGGCGCGGCGGATTAATGGCGCTGGAAAAAGACATCGAAGATCCGGCCAACAGTCAGATCTTTTCCGCCTATCCGCGCCTGCTGGCCGACAAAACGCTGCTGAATTTTCTGGTCGATTATCTGCGCCTGATGGTGAGCGGCAACATGAATGCCTTTGAGATCGAAGCGCTGATGGACGTCGAGATTGAAACGCTGGAGCACGAGCATGAAGTGCCGGCGCACAGCCTTAACAGCATCGGCGACGCCTTTCCGGCGTTTGGCATCGTGGCGGCGGTCATGGGCGTGGTCAACGCGCTGGCTGCGGCGGATCGTCCGGCGGCTGAGCTGGGCATCCTGATTGCGCACGCCATGGTCGGTACCTTCCTCGGCATTCTGCTGGCCTACGGTTTTATCCTGCCGCTGGCTTCACTGCTGCGGCAGAAGAGCGCCGAGCACATCAAAATGCTGCAGTGTATTAAGGTGATGCTGCTCTCCAGCCTGAACGGCTATGCGCCGCAAATCGCCGTCGAGTTTGGCCGCAAGACGCTGTTCTCCACCGAGCGTCCGGATTTTGTCGAGCTGGAAGAACATGTCCAGCAGGTGAAGTTTAACGATAGCGGCAGTGCGGAAGAGAAATCATGAATTCCCCGCCTCCCATCATTGTGGTGCGCAAGCGCAAACCGAAGAAACACGCCCATCACGGTGGCTCCTGGAAAATCGCCTACGCCGACTTTATGACGGTGGTGATGGCGTTTTTTATGGTGATGTGGCTGCTCTCCACCGCGACGCCGGAGCAGCGTCAGGGCATCGCCGACTATTTCAAGACGCCGCTGAAAGTGGCGCTGTCGCACGGCGACAAAGCCAGCCTGAGCAGCAGTGCCATCCCCGGCGGCGGCGAGGATCCGATGAAGCAGGAGGGCGAGGCGCTGCGTTATAAGCTGGAGCAGATTGATCAGCAGCAACAACAGCAGGCGCTGCAGCACAGCCTTGAGCAGCTGCAGGCGCTGATGCAGCAGGACCCGCGCCTGACGCCCTATACCTCCAACTTACGTCTCTCGCTGACGACGGATGGCCTGCTGATTCAGATTGTCGATACCCGCGATCGGCCGATGTTTCGCATTGGCCAGGCGCAGGTTGAACCCTGGATGCGCGGCATTCTGCAGGCGATTGTGCCGGTGCTGAATGCCATTCCCAACCAGATTAGCGTGACCGGTCATACCGATTCACTGCCCTACAGCGGCGGCGAGGCCGGTTACAGCAACTGGGAGCTCTCCAGCGATCGCGCCAACGCCTCGCGCCGGGTGATGGTAGCCGCCGGCCTGGCCAGTCAGAAATTTTTACGCGTGATTGGCAGCGCCAGCATGCTGAGCCTGAGCGATCTGCCGCCGGATGATCCGACCAACCGGCGCATCAGCCTGCTGGTGCTCAGCGCGCTCAAAGCGCGCGCCATCGTGGCGGAAGACAGCGCGGCTGCGGTAGATCCGCAGGTCGCTGCCACGCTGCGCACGCTATCACCCGCGATTTCACCGCAACCCATGCCCGCCTCTGAACAGTAAACAGGTTACCCCGAATGGACGTCAGTGATTTTTACCAAACCTTCTTTGAAGAAGCCGACGAGCTGCTGGCAGATATGGAACAACATCTGCTGCGGCTCGACGTGGCGGCGCCTGACAAAGAGATGCTTAACGCGATTTTCCGTGCCGCGCACTCCATCAAGGGCGGCGCCGGCACCTTTGGTTTTATCGTGTTGCAGGAAACCACGCACATTATGGAAAACCTGCTGGATGACGCGCGGCAGGGCAAGCTGTCGCTCACCAGCAACATCATCAATCTGTTTCTGGAAAGCAAAGACATTATGCAAAGTCAGCTCGATGCGTATAAAGCCTCGCAACAACCCGATCAGGCCAGTTTTCACGCCATCTGCGAAGCGCTGCGCCAGATTGCGCTGGCGGATAAACAGCCGCCGGCCGAAGTGGTTGAGCCGCAGCCGGTCGCGGTTGTGGTTCCGTCCGGCGCTGATGAGCAGACGCTGATGGTGACGCTGCGCGAGGTGGCGCAACACGAACAGGCGCTGCTGCTGGAAGAGCTGGCGCACCTCGGTGCGGTGGTGCAGCAGGCGAGTAGTGACACGCAGTTGCAGGTTGAATTGCGCAGCACGGCGTCGGCGGAGGAGATCAGCGCGGTGCTGTGCTTTGTGCTGGACGCCGGACAAATCAGCGTCAGCGTGAAAGCGGAACCGGTTGCTCCGGTGCTGAGCGCGCCGGCCAGCGCGGTGGCGGAGACGGTCAGCGCGCGCCAGGCAACAGCCGCACCGCGCGCCGCTGCAGCGGAATCGGGCAGTATTCGCGTCGCGGTGGAGAAGGTCGATCAAATCATCAATCAGGTCGGCGAGCTGATCATTACCCAGGCGATGCTGTCGCAGCTGTCCGGGGTGCTCGATCCGGCGCATCATCATGCGCTACTCAGCAGTATCGGCCAGCTGGAGCGCAACGCGCGCGATCTGCAGGAGTCGGTGATGTCGGTGCGCATGATGCCGATGGAGTACGTGTTCAGCCGTTTTCCGCGTCTGGTGCACGACCTCGGCGGCAAGCTGCAGAAAGAGATTGAGCTGACGCTGAAGGGCGGTTCTGCCGAGCTGGATAAAAGCCTGATTGAACGCATCATCGATCCGCTCACGCATCTGGTGCGTAACAGCCTCGATCACGGCATCGAGCCGGTTGAGGTGCGCGTGCAGAAGGGTAAACCGGCGAAAGGCAACCTGACGCTGTCGGCGGAGCATCACGGCGGCAATATCGTCATTGAGGTGACCGATGACGGCGCCGGGCTGAACCGCGAGAAGATCCTGGCGCGCGCCCACAAGCAGGGGTTAAGCATCAGTGATAACGCCAGCGATGAAGAGGTGTGGATGCTGATTTTTGCCGCCGGCTTCTCGACCGCCGAGCAAGTGACCGATGTCTCCGGACGCGGCGTCGGCATGGACGTGGTGCGCCGTAACATTCTGGCGATGGGCGGGCACGTCGAGGTACATTCCGAAGCCGATCGCGGTACCACCATCCGCATTATTTTGCCGCTGACGCTGGCGATCCTCGACGGTATGTCGGTGATGGTTGGCGATGAAGTCTATGTGCTGCCGCTCAGCAGCGTGATGGAGTCACTGCGTCCGTCTGACAGCATGCTCAACCGCCTGGCGGGCGATGAGCAGCTGCTGCAGGTGCGCGGTGAGTACCTGACGCTGATTGAGCTGAAGCAGGTGTTTGCGATCCCCGGTGCGCCGCGCCAGACGCGCGACAAGATTGCGGTGATAGTGCAGAGCGCCGGCTGCCGCTATGCGCTGCTGGTGGACCAGCTGATTGGCCAGCATCAGGTGGTGGTGAAGAACCTGGAAATGAACTATCGCAAAGTGCCGGGTGTTTCCGCCGCCACCATTCTCGGCGACGGCAGCGTGGCGCTAATCCTCGATGTCGTCGGTCTGTCGACGCTGGCAAAAAGTCAGAAACTCGAACACAAACACGGTTAAGCCTGAATGAAAAATGAATGCGGGAGCACGCAATGAATCTGGTCGGTACAGATAAGCTGGTGGTCGATAATAAGATGGGTCACGAATATCTGATTTTTACCCTCGGCAATGAAGAGTACGGTATTGAAATTTTAAAGGTGCAGGAGATTCGCGGTTACGATCGCGTCACGCGCATTCCTAACGCACCGGAGTTTATTACTGGCGTGACTAATCTGCGCGGTGTGATTGTGCCGATTGTCGATCTGCGGGTGAAATTCCAGCTCGGTGCGGCGGATATTAATCAGGATACGGTGATCATCGTGCTGAATTTGCACGAGCGTATTGTCGGCATTGTGGTTGATGGCGTGTCGGACGTGCTGGCGTTAAATGATGAGCAGATTCGTCCGGCACCGGATTTCTCTGCCACGCTGTCGACCAAATATTTGCTGGGTCTCGGTTTGCTTAATGAGCGCATGCTGATTCTGGTGGATATCGAGAAGCTGTTAAATAGCGAAGAGATGCAGATTATTGCGCGCCTGGCAGAAAACGCGCAGGCCTGAGTTGTTTGTTCTGACCCTGATGCCGCATCGTGATAGTACGGTGCGGCTTTTTTTATGTCTGGCGTATTGCGTGTCGGGATCGGCTACCCGTGCGCTTGCCGGGCAACTCCTCGCGCCGCTGCGCGGTACCTGCGGTTTTCCCGCCACGCCGGACGGACCGGCCGGTATCGGTCATCCTGACCGGCCCGGCCTGATTCCCGCGTCCTGCGGGAATCTCCTGGCGTGACGTAAAAACCTCAGCGCTGCGGCGCCCTTGCAACCGCACGGGTAGTCGCTCCCCCATCATTCCGTGCAGTTTGCGGCATAAAATAATGTTGCCGGCGGATTATCGCGGGCAGCATTTTTTAAGCCGGTCAGACGGGTGTTTGACGGTCGCCATAAATGGCGATCCTACAGCGTATTGCGGTGTTTATTAGGGGATTGCGGTGTGTATTGACGGTCACCATAGATGGCGAGCCTACAGAGGATTGCGTTGTGTATTGACGGTCACCATAGATGGCGAGCCTACAGGGGATTGCGTTGTGTATTGACGGTCGCCATAAATGGCGACCCTACAGGGGATTACGGTGTTTATTGATGGTCGCCATAAATGGCGACCCAACGGCGGATTGCCGTGTTTTTGGTGATCACCAGAATGGCGACCCAACGGCGGCTGGCCGTGTTTTTTGTAGGGTGCGCATTCATGCGCACCGTCAGGCAGGTCAGTGATTAACGCAGCAGAGACAGCACGTTCTGCGGTACCTGGTTGGCCTGCGCCAGCACTGAGGTACCTGCCTGCTGCAGGATGTTGGCGCGGTTCATGGTGGAAACTTCTGAAGCGAAGTCCGCATCCAGAATACGTGAACGGGATTCCGCCAGGTTCGTCACGGTGCTGTCGAGGTTGGTGATCACCGAGGCAAAACGGTTCTGAGTCGCACCCAGGTGTGAGCGCAGGGTATCAACCTGTGCCAGCGCGTCATCCAGATCTTTCAGCGTGCTTGGTGCAGCCAGCTGAATTTGCTCTTCAGTTGCATCGGCGCCTTTCGCGAAGGTCACGGTGCCCGCGGCATCAAACGTTGGCGTCATGACAGTGGCCACATCAGCGCCTTTATCATCTTTACCAATCGCCACAAATACATCTTTACCCGCATCGTCGGTGTATTTATAGATATCACCTGAGCCGGTGGCGGTGAAGGCTGCATCTTTCGCCGCTTTCAGCGTGGCGTCATCCAGCTTCACTTCCACGTCGTCAGCGCCCGCTTTGCCTTTCAGCGTGGTACCCGCCGCCAGTTTGGTCGAATTAGAAATATTCGAGATATCCAGCTTGTCCAGGCCCAGGGTTTCGGTGTTCATTTTGCTCAGGTTGATCTCGATGGTTTCGCCATCGTTTTTGCCTACCTGGAACTTCAGAGACTGATCTTCGCCCAGCACTTTCACGCCGTTGAATTCGGTCTGCTCAGAGATACGGTTGATTTCTGACAGGCGCGAGCTGATCTCTTCCTGGATTGACTTACGGTCAGACTCAGAGTTGGTGCCGTTCTGCGCCTGCAGCGCCAGACGACGGATATTCTGCAGGTTATCGTTCACCTCATTCAGCGCACCTTCGGTGGTCTGCGCGATGGAGATACCGTCGTTGGCGTTACGTGATGCCTGTGACAGACCGGTGATGCTGGCGGTGAAACGGTTGCTGATGGCCTGACCGGCGGCATCGTCTTTGGCGCTGTTAATACGCAGGCCGGAAGAGAGGCGCTGGATCGCGGTGCCCAGAGAGCCCTGAGATTTGTTCAGGTTGTTCTGAGCAACCATGCTGAGTGCGTTGGTATTAATGACCTGGGCCATGATGTTTCCTTATTGAATTAAAATAACCACAACGTGCTGAGAAAATACAATGCGTCGCGCTGACGCTTACCTATTCCATCGGTGCCGGATGAATTCCCTAAAATATTTTTTCAGCAAAAAATTGCACGCTGTATCAAAGCCGGGAAATGCGCGCACTTCTGGCGCTAATTAAGCGCTTTGTTTTTGGTGGTGAGAAATTAATAGCCGGATAAGCGCGCGACTCTGCGGCGGCGGTGAATTTTTATGTCCAGGCGAAAGGGAAAAAATTAAACTTATTGGCGCAATCCCCGATGTCCTTAATAGACACAGCGAATTGCTGCACACCTCGATTATAGGGAGAATCATATGGCAGGCTTCTCATCGCTCGGTATCGGCTCCGGCATTGATACCGGCGCAATGCTGGAACAGATCCAGCAGGCAGAGCTGACCCGATTAAAACCTTACGCCACTCTGCAAACCAATTATCAGGGCAAAATATCCGCGTGGGGGCAAATCAGCAGCGCGCTGGATAAATTAAAAGACAGCGTAAAGGGATTGACCGATAACGGCTTCAGCACGCTGACGCCGGGCAAAAACGACGCCTTCACCGTGACCCTCGGGAAAGGCGCCAGCGCCAATACTCATAAAGTGGTGGTCCACGAGCTGGCCGCCGCGCACAAACTGGCGACGGCGGGACAGGAGAAAAAGGATCAGCTGCTGGGCGGTGATGAGGCAACACGCACCCTGACCATCACCACCGGTGACGGTGAAAAGCTGGATATCGAGCTGAGCAAAGATGAAACTTCGCTGGAGCAGATCGCCAAAAAAATCAACAAGGCCGATGGCGACGTCACGGCCTCGGTGCAGCGCACCGATTATGGCTACCAGCTGGTGCTCACCGCGAAGAAATCCGGAGAAGACGGCAGGATGTCAGTTGCGGTGACCGGCGACGATAAGCTGGATGGCCTGCTCAATACCGACCCAAACATTGGCACCATCGAAGAGAAAGTCGCGGCGAAAAATGCCGAACTGAGCGTCGACGGCATCAAATACACCCGCTCCAGCAACAATATCTCCGACATCATCGATGGCGTGACGCTGGAGCTCAAGGCCAAATCCAAAGATCAGACGGAAGGCGAACAGCTCACCCTGACCAAAGATAACAGCGCCATCAAAACCACGCTGAAGAGCTTCGTCGAGCAGTACAACGCGCTGCAAAAACTGGTGGGCACTGCCAGCAAGTTTGACCAGGACGGCGCGAAAAAAGACGGCGGCGGCAGCAACGGCGTGCTGATGGGTGACATCATGCTGCGCGGCATGATGAGTGAAATCCGCACCTCGATTAACGGCGTGGTGGGTGAGGGCACGGCAGATGTGTCGTCGCTGGCCGATATTGGCATCACTATCGACACCGCCAGCGGCGAAATGCGCCTCGACGAGAAAAAACTCGATGCGGCAGTGGCCGATCATCCCGAAGCGATCGGCGAAATGTTCATGGGGCGGGGCGAAAAAACCGGCATCGCCGGCCAGCTCAACGCCATCTTCGATCAGTACCTCGGCGATGGCACCTCAAAGGATAAAGGCGCGATCAAGCTGGCCACTGATGGGCTGGATGAGCAGGTCAAGCGCATGCAGGAGCAGATTGATCGTACCCAGGCGCTGATCGACAAAAACGTCGAGCGCTATCGGCAGCAGTTTATCGCGCTGGAAAAGACCATGGCGCAGATGAACAGCATGAGTAACCAGCTCTCCTCGGTGATTGCCACCCTGTGATAGCTTCCGCGGCGGCGCACAGCGCCGTCGGTCAGATAACGGAGTCATTATGTATTCACCGGCCGGACGGCACAGCTATGCGCGACTGGATCTGGAAACCCAGCTGGCGGGCGCGTCACCGCATCAGCTGATTACCATGCTGCTGGATGGCGCGCTCAACGCCATGCAGCGCGCGCGCATCTACTTTGAGAAAGGCAACGTGGCGCGGCGCGGCGAAATGCTGTCGCGCGCCATCAATATCATCGATAACGGTCTGCGCCCGGCGCTGGATCATGAGGTCGGTGGTGAAATCGCACAGCAGCTGGAGAGCCTGTACGACTATGTCTCGCGCACCCTGCTGAAAGCCAATCTTACCCATTCAGCGGCAGAACTGCCCGCCGCGATTGACGTTATCGCCACGCTTTCCCGCACCTGGAAAGAGATTGAACCCAAGGTAAAAGCGACCCGCCATGGCTAATTCCCGACTGACATCTGAATATGAACAGATTTTTTTACTGAACCTGTCGCTGCTGGAGATGGCGCGTCAGGGCAGCTGGCAGGACTTCTCCCGGCTGGCAGAAAATTATGTGGTGCAGCTCAATCAGCTGATGCAGCACCAGCCGGCGCTGGAAGCGTGCGAGCGTGAAGAGCTGAAGCAGATTCTGCAAACGCTGCTGGATAATGAAAACGAGATGATGCAGGCGCTGAGCCAGCGGCTGACGACGCTGAAGCAGGAGATGGTGACGCTGGGACGCGGCAAACAGTGTACCCAGGCGTATGCCAGCCTGTTGCCCACACGCATGCACTAACGCGCAGGGCGTTTTATCTGCCGTTTAAAGCGGCTGATAAAGCGTCTTGCTCCTTAACGATAATTCACCGTCAGCTGATTACTGACGATCTGCACCTGCGGTAACAGCGCGCCCTTAGTGGCCACGCTATAAACAAAGCGAAACGGACCGGCCGCCGCAAAGTGCGCACCGGGCCGCAGCGTGCCCTGTAATCCCTCCAGCCTGAGACAGCGATCCACGCTGCACAGCTTAATACCCAGTCCCGGCGGTGCCGCGCGCAGTAGCGTAATCCGCCAGCTGAGCTGCGTGACGCTAGCCGCAGGCGGCAGCGCGCGCGGTGCGCGCAGTTCGGGCGTGGTCAGCAGCTGACCGCCGACCTGCAGCTGACCACCCGCCCGCGTGGCCTGCCACGACCCGGCGGCCTGCGCGCCGAACGGCAGCGCGCTGATCAGCAGCAGCAGGGCGCGCTTTTTCACTCCGGACCGCCAATCAGATAGGTCATGCGCACGCTGCGGTTACTGCTGATCTCCTGGCTGGCCAGTACCGCCAGCTGCGGAAACACGCGGCGCAAAAAGCGCGACAGCATCAGACGCAGCGGCTGATTCACCAGCAGCACCGGCGGTGCCCCAATCGCTTCCTGTTGCAGGATGGCTTTCTCCGTATGTTTGATCAGCTTTTCCGTGATGCCGGGCTCAATCGGGCTGCCGTTCTGCGTAGCCTGAATCAGCAGGCGCTCAAGATTGAGATCCAGGCCAATCACCTGCAGTTCATCATTCCCCGGGAACCACTGCTGGGTAATGGCGCGGCCGAGCCGCACCCGCACCTGGGCAGTTAAGTCGTCGGCATCGCTCAGCTGCGGCGCAAATTCAGCCAGCGTGTCGATGATGGTGCGCATGTCGCGAATCGACAGCTGTTCGGTCAGCAGATTCTGCAGCACTTTATGGAAGGTGGTGAGTGAGATCACACCGGGGATCAGATCCTCAACCAGCTTTGGCATCTCTTTGGTCAGGCGGTCCAGCAGCTGTTGCGCCTCCTGTCGGCCAAACAGCTCCTCGACGTGGGTGGCGATCAGCTGGTTAAGGTGAGTGGCGATCACCGAACTGGGATCGACCACGGTGTAGCCAAGCGTCTGCGCCTGCTCGCGCATCACTTCATCAATCCATACCGCCGGCAGACCAAACGCCGGTTCCTGGCACGGCGTCCCGGCGATGTCACCTTCGGCGCAGCCGGGATCGATCGCCATCCAGCGATCCGGGAAGCTTTCGCTGCGGCCAATTTCAACGCCTTTGAGCAGAATGCGGTAGTGCGTCGGCGGTAAATCGAGGTTGTCCTTCACGTGCACCGACGGCGGCAGAAAACCGCGTTCCTGGGCAAATTTCTTGCGGATGCCGCGAATACGCGTCAGCAGCTGGCCCTGCTGGTCACTGTCGACCATCGGGATCAGCCGGTAGCCGACCTCCAGCGCCAGCGTATCTTCGATCTCCACATCCGACCAGGAGGCTTCACTCACCTGCGCGGCCTCGGCACTTTTCGCCTCGGCGGCGCGCTGCGCTTTATCCTGGGCGGCTGCATCCGGCTGGCCCTCTTTGCCGCGCAGCCACCACGCCAGCGCCAGCAGCGCGGCGGTAAACAGCAGAAACACCAGGTTCGGCATGCCGGGAATCATTCCCAGCAGGCCAATTACCCCGGCCGCCAGCACCATTACGCGCGGATTGCGGAACAGCTGGCTGACCATCTGTTCGCCGACATCCTGCTCGCTGGCCACGCGCGTCACAATCACGCCGGCTGCGGTAGAGATGATCAGCCCGGGGATCTGCGCCACCAGGCCGTCGCCGATGGTCAGCAGGGTATAAGTCGTGGCGGCATCGCCGAAGCTCATGTCGTGCTGGCCGACGCCAATCACCAGCCCGCCGAGAATATTGATGGCCATGATCAGCAGCCCGGCGATGGCGTCGCCGCGCACAAATTTGCTGGCACCGTCCATCGAACCGTAAAAATCCGACTCCTGCGTGACGTCCTGGCGACGGCGGCGCGCCTCCTCTTCGCCGATAATGCCGGCGTTCAGGTCGGCATCAATCGCCATCTGCTTGCCGGGCATGCCGTCCAGCACAAAGCGCGCGCCGACTTCGGCAATACGTCCGGCGCCTTTGGTGATCACCATAAAGTTAATGATGATCAGAATGACGAACACGATAATGCCGATGGCAAAATTGCCGCCCACCAGAAAGTGGCCGAACGCTTCCACTACCTGACCGGCCGCACTGTCGCCGGTATGGCCGTTCATCAGAATCACGCGCGTCGAGGCGATATTCAGCGCCAGCCGCAGCAGCGTGGAAAACAGCAGCACGGTGGGGAAGGCGGAAAAATCCAGCGTGTTCTGGGTGAACATCGCCACCAGCAGAATCATCAGTGACAGCACGATGTTAAAGGTAAACAGCAGATCCAGCACAAACGGCGGCAACGGCAGAATCATCATCGCCATGATGGTCATGATCAGCACCGGACCGGCGAGGATCTGCCACTGCGTCTGGCGCAGATTGGGCAGGCGAAGTTTGGTGGTTAAACTGGACATCACTCAGGGTTCTCACGGGCAAAATCCAGCGCCGCGGGCACCGGAAGATTAGCAGGGGTTTGCGGCGCCAGGCCGTAGCCTTTACGCCAGCGGCGCAGGCTATAGACCCAGGCCAGCACTTCCGCCACGGCGGTATACAGACTGGCGGGGATGGCTTCACCGATTTCGCAGTGGCGATAGAGCGCCCGCGCCAGCGGTGGCGCTTCCAGCATCGGGATGGCATGTGCGCTGGCTGCTTCGCGGATGCGCAGCGCAATCTCGCCCGCGCCTTTTGCCAGCACCACCGGCGCGGCCATCTTGTCTTCGCTGTAGGCGAGGGCCACCGAATAGTGCGTCGGGTTGTTGACGATTACGTCGGCTTTCGGCACATCGGCCATCATGCGGCTGCGCGCGGCGTTGCGCTGGATCTGGCGAATGCGTCCTTTCACGTGCGGGTCGCCTTCGCTCTGTTTGAATTCGTCGCGAATCTCCTGGCGGCTCATGCGCAGCTTTTTCAGGTGGCTGATTAGCTGCCAGAAGATGTCGTAGCCGACCATCGGCAGCGCGGCCAGCACCACCAGCAGCAGGCAGCGCGACAGCAGGCGCAGGCCGTCGTGCACGCCGCTGCCGAGCGGCTGCCACAGCAAATGGATAAAGGCGTTTTTGTTGGCCAGCAGAAACACGCCGCAGGCCACCGCCGCCAGCGTCACTTTCAGCACGCCTTTCAGCAGTTCGCTCAGCGTTTGCGCCGACAGCATGCGCTTCAGGCCTTTCAGCGGCGACAGGCGGGTGACATCCAGCCTGATGGCTTTCGCGCTCAGCGTTACGCCGCCGAGCAGGGCCGGGGCGCACAGGGCGGTGAGCAACAGACCGGCCGCCAGCGGCAGCATGGCCAGCAGCGCCAGCTTAAGTAGCGCACCAGCCTGCAGCAGCATCTGCTGCGGGTCGAACGCACTGGCGCGCTCAATCTGCAAACCCTGCTGTAACAGCGCCAGCAGCTGATGCGCCAGCCGCTCGCCACCCAACAGCAACAAGCCCCAGCCCACCAGCAGCAACAGCACCGAGGTCAGCTCGCGCGAACGCGGGATCTGTCCTTCTTCCCGTGCCTTTGCCAGCCGCTGGGGCGTGGGGTCTTCGGTTTTTTCGACGTCGCTCTCGTCTGCCATGTTTCAATCCGGACGCTTAAAACCCGAGGGAATCCAGCAGGTCATCCACCTGCTCCTGGGTCGCCACGACGCCGGCGCGTGACTGATCGATCTGCGGGCCATTCTTCAGGCTGGTGTTGTGCAGCATGGCGCTCGGCAGAATCTCCGGCATGTTCTCAATCAGCACCTGAATCAGTTCGTTCTCAACGCTCTCAATCAGCGTCATCATGTTCTGAATCACCTGACCGGTGAGATCCTGGAAATCCTGCGCCATCATGATCGCCATCAGCTGCTCGTTGGTTTGCCGGGTAATTTCCGGCGTAGCGGCGAGAAACGCGCGGGTGTCGATCACCAGTTCGCGCGCCTGCGACAGCGGCTGCGGCTCGTCAAACCAGGCATCCCAGCGCGCGGTCAGGGCGCTGGCACGCTCGCCGAGCTCGACCTGCAGCGGGCGGGCGATCTCGACGCTGGTCAGCGCGCGATCCGCCGCCTGCGAGGTTTTGCCCACCACATAGTTGAGACGCTCGCGCGTGTCCGGAATCGCTTCGGCCACCTCCATGATGGCGCGATCGAGACCGAGGTTGGCCACGCTGTCGCGCAGCTGGCGCGTCAGTTGTCCGATACGGGAAAAAATCTCTTTGAAGTTATCGGTGGCTTCTTTGTTTTGTGCCCCTTCCATCGTTACCACCCAAGTTTTTCGAAGATTTTGCCGAGTTTTTCCTCGAGCGTGGCGGCGGTGAACGGTTTCACCACGTAACCGCTGGCACCGGCCTGCGCGGCGGCGATGATGTTCTCTTTCTTGGCTTCGGCGGTCACCATCAGCACCGGCATGGTGCGCATGGCGGCGTCGTTACGGATAGCGGTCAGCAGCTCCAGACCGTCGAGGTTGGGCATGTTCCAGTCGGTGATGACGAAATCGATATTGCCGCCGCGCAGCTTGTTCAGCGCATCCTGGCCATCTTCCGCCTCGTCAATATTGCTGTAGCCCAGCTCCTGCAGCAGGTTGCGCACAATGCGGCGCATGGTGGCAAAATCATCTACCACTAAAAAACGCAGGTGGGGGTTGGCCATGAAATCATTCCTCTTAATCAATTAACGGGTTATCGCGCCTGCGGCACAGCGCCGGCACGGTTAAGCAGCTGTTGTCCAATCTGCGGCAGGTCAACGACTTCGCAGGCAGCATTAAGGGCAATTGCTTCGCGCGGCATGCCGAACACCACGCAGGTTTTTTCACTCTGTGCCAGCGTCCAGGCGCCGGCCTGACGCATCGCCAGCAGGCCGCGCGCGCCGTCCGATCCCATGCCGGTAAGAATGGCACCGACGGCGCGTTTGCCAGCCACGCTGGCCACCGAGTGAAACAGCACATCCACCGACGGGCGATGGCGGTTGATCGCCGGCTGCTGATTCAGGGCAAGCTGATAGTGGCCGTTGCTGCGCGCCAGCGTCAGGTGATAATCACCCGGTGCGATGTAGGCATGGCCCGGCCGCACCGTTTCGCCATCCTCGGCCTCTTTCACCGTGATGTGGCACAGCAGGTTGAGCCGCTGGGCAAACGAGCGGGTAAAACCGGGCGGCATGTGCTGGGCGATGACGATGCCGGGGCAGTCGGCGGGCAGGGTGGTCAGCACGCGGCGCAGCGCTTCAGTGCCGCCGGTGGAGGAGCCAATGGCAAACAGCGTGTCGCGCGCGGCGCGTGACGGCATGGTCACCGGCGCGGCGGGCGGCAGCGATTCCTGGCGGCGCAGCCGCACCTGAGCGGCCGCGCGGATTTTCTCGCACACCAGCTCGCTGTACAGCGCCATGCTTCCCGGCTGGCGCAGTTCCGGCTTGGCGATAAAATCGACTGCACCGAGTTCCAGTGCCGTCAGCGTGGTTTCTGACCCCTGCGTGGTGAGCGAGGAGATCATGATCACCGGCATGGGGCGCAGGCGCATCAGGCGCTGCAGAAACTCCAGTCCGTTCATGTGCGGCATCTCAACGTCGAGCGTCAGCACATCCGGGTTGTACTGCTTGATTAGCTCGCGGGCGATCAGCGGATTGGCGGCGGTGGCCACCATCTCCATGTCCGGCTGCTGGTCGACGATGCGCGTCATCAGGTTGCGAATCAGCGTGGAGTCATCCACGCACAACACTTTGATTTTGTTCATCCGCGCGCTCCGGCGAGGCAATACACCGACTGACCGCGCAGGCGGAACGGGCCGTTGAGCTGGTTAAAATGTTCGGAGTGGCCGGCAAACAGCAAACCCCCCGGTTTCAGCAGGGTGGCGAAGCGCCGCATCAGCGTTTCCTGCGTCGGCTGATCAAAATAGATCATCACGTTGCGGCAGAAGATGGCGTCGAACGGGCCGGGAATCTCCCACTGCGCGCTCAGCAGATTAAGCGGCTGATAGTGAATCTGGCTCAGCAGCTCCTGGCGTATCTTCACCTGTTGCGCATTGATGCCGGTACCGCGCAGCAGATAACGCTTTTTTTGCTCCGCGGTCAGACTGTGGATATCGGCGAGACGGTAAATGCCCGCCTGGGCGCGCTGCAGGACTTCGGTGTCGATATCGGTGGCCCACACGCGCGGCCCGGCCAGCGGACGGCCCAGCACGCCGTCCAGTGTCATGGCGATGGAGCAGGGCTCTTCGCCGGTGGACGCCGCGGTACACCACACGTTGTAGCTGCTGCCGCGCTGGCGGGCGTGCTCGGCCAGCAGCGGAAAATGGTAGGCTTCACGGAAAAAGGAGGTCAGGTTGGTGGTCAGCGCATTAATAAACACCTGCCACTCGTCGCTGTGGCTGTCCGCTTCCAGCCGGTCGGTATAGGCGGTGAAAGAGGCGAGACGCAGCTCGCGCAGTCGCCGCGACAGCCGGTTATACACCATGTCACGCTTCTGCGGGCTCAGCACAATGCCAGCGCGCTGGTAAATCAGCGCGCTAATCTTAGACAGTTCCCGGTCGGTCAGTGCGGTCTTAACCTGATGCTGAACCGGACTGGGTTTCAGGGTATTTATATCGGTCATGAAAAACCTATCCGCAGGCGGAGAATATCAGCCTCGGCTAATAAGCTGCTGCGTTAAAAGTGGAGAATGAATAAGCGTGCCTGGGTGACATTACTGGCGAAATAATGACGGTGAATTACACCGCCATATTCATTATTTCCTGGTAAGCGCTGACCATCTTATTGCGCATTTGTATACCAAAGGTTAATGCCATCGCGGCTTTTTGCCCGCTGATCATCACATCGTTTAATTCCACACCGGCATCGCCCAGCATAAAGCGCTGACTCTGCTGCTTTGCCTCAACCTGTAAATGATTAAGCTGCTGCAGGCTGCTGGCGAGCGCGTCGCCAAAGGCCGGCACACCGCTGGCGGGCGCGTCCGGCGCGCGACGCGACGGTTCAGCCAGCTGTGCTGCCTGGCTTTGAATTTGACTGACTACCGATTGCATTGCTGAAAAGGACATGCCTTTAATTCCTGTATGCCGGAAATAAACCTTTTATTTGACGATAAAATCCTAACACCGCGTTGTCGAATGGGAAAAATGCGATAAGCCGACAGAAGTTTCAGCTTATTACTGCTTAAAAAAACACGCGCTTAAACCATAATAGGCACCAGATTATTTCCCTTCACCGGACTTACGCTGAATTGTGGTGCTGTTACGCAATACCGCAATGGTTTGCGTTGTTTTACACAGGGTTTCGGCATGAATGCCAATATAAAAGCACATACACCTCCTGCCATTAGCGCGCTGCTGGCCCGCCTGCGTACCAGCCCGAAACTGGTGCTGGCGTTCAGCGTGGCGCTGGCGATAACGCTCACCATGGCGACCTTTTTCTGGGCGCAGGCCCCGCAGTATCACGTGGTGTTCAGCCAGGTCAGCGATGAGGACGGCGGCGCGATTATCAGCGAGCTGAGCAAGATGAACGTGCCTTACCAGTTCAGCCGTGAAGGCGGGGCGATCATGGTGCCGGAAGCGCAGGTGCATGAAGTGCGTCTTAAACTGGCGCAGCTCGGCCTGCCCAAAGGTGGCGCGGTCGGCTTTGAGCTGCTGGATCAGGAGAAGTTTGGCATCAGCCAGTTCAGCGAGCAGGTGAATTTCCAGCGCGCGCTGGAGGGCGAACTGGCGCGCACCATCGAAGCGCTGGGGCCGGTGCGCAGCGCGCGCGTGCACCTGGCGATCCCTAAACCGTCGCTGTTTCTGCATGAGCAAACGCCGCCGTCTGCCGCCGTCACGGTGCATCTGAACAATGGCCGCACGCTGGACGATAGCCAGGTCAGCGCCATCACCCATTTGATTGCCAGTGCAGTGCCGGCGCTCAACGTTGAGCAGGTGACGGTGGTCGATCAGCGCGGCAAGCTGCTGACGCAGAGCGGCAGCGAGGCGGTGCAGACCTCGCAGCGTCAGTTCACGCAGGCGATCGAAGCCGACTATCAGCAGCGCATCCAGACCATTCTGGCCCCGCTGGTGGGCAGCAGCAACGTGCGCGCGCAGGTGACCGCCCAGCTGGATTTCACCACGCATGAGCAGACCAACGAGCAGTATCAGCCGAACAGCGCACCGGAAAAAATGGCGATCCGCAGCCGTCAGAGCAGCCGTGCCGAGCAGGGCAATGGCCAGCCGGTGGGCGGCGTACCGGGCGCGTTAAGTAACCAGCCGCCGCCGCCGGTCAGTCTGCCAATCAACAATCCACCGGCAAAAGAGAATAAAAGCGGCGACAAAAAAGAGAGCAGCAGCACCGCCACCGTGCTGCCGGCGCAGCCGTACAACAATCGCCACGACGATACCACCAACTTTGAACTCGACCGCACCTTGACCCATACGCGCAGCAACGCCGCGCGCATTGAGCGGCTGTCGGCGGCGGTAGTGGTGAACTTTCTGCCGGCCAAAAACGGTGAGGCAGAGAGCGTGGCGCTGAGCGACGCGCAGGTGGCGCAGATTACCGCGCTGGTGAAAGAAGCGATGGGCTTCTCGGCAACGCGCGGCGACAGCGTCAATATCGTGAACTCCCCGTTCAGCGAGCAGGATGACGCACAGCGCGTACCGCTGTGGCAGGAGCCGGCGTTGATCAATCTGCTGATCTCAGCCGGACGTTATCTGCTGGTGGCGCTGGTGGCGTGGCTGCTGTGGCGGAAAGCGGTGCAGCCCGCTCTGCAGCGTCATCACGATGTGCAGCAGCAGCGGCTGGCGCTGGAACAGCAAGCGCGCCATGAGCAGGAGCATGCCGCGCAGCGGCGGGCTGAACGCGACGAACAGCAGAAAAGCGCGCAGCGCGTCGAGACCGAAATTACCGCTCAGCAGCTGCGCGATCTGGCGCAGCAGGAGCCGCGCGTGATCGCGCTGGTGATCCGCCAGTGGATGAATAAGGAACGCACCCCGTCATGAATGCCTCAGAAAAAAGCGCCATTGTGATGCTCACCCTCGGTGACGAACTGGCGGCCAACGTCTTTAAATATCTCAATACCCATGAGGTGAAGCAGATCAGCAGCGCGATGCTCAATCTCGGCGGGTTTACTCATGAGCAGATCGCGCAGGTGCTGCGCGAATTCAGCCAGGAGTCGAGCGAATACGCGGCGCTGAGCCTCAACACCAGCGAATATCTGCGCAACGTGCTGATCAAAGCGCTGGGTGTCGAACGCGCCTCCAGCCTGCTGGATGACATCCTCGACTCGTCCGACAGCGGTAACGGCATCGAAACCCTCAATATCATGGAGCCGCAGGGCGTATGGGAGCTGATCCGCGACGAACATCCGCAAATCATCGCCACCATTCTGGTGCACCTCAACCGCAGCCAGGCGGCCGATGTGCTGAGCAAGTTCGATGAACGCGCGCGCAATGACATCATGCTGCGTATCGCCACCTTTGGCGGCGTGCAGCCGGCGGCGCTGCAGGAGCTGACCGAAGTGCTCAACAACCTGCTGCACGGCCAGAGCCTGAAGCGCAGCAAGCTGGGCGGCGTGCGCCCGGCGGCGGAGATTCTGAACCTGATGAAAGCCCAGCAGGAAGAGGCGGCGATCGATGCGGTGCGCGACTTCGACCAGGAGCTGGCACAGAAAATCATCGACGAAATGTTCCTGTTCGAAAATCTGGTGGACGTGGAAGACCGCAGCATCCAGCGCATCGTGCAGGAAGTGGATCACGAATCGCTGATTGTCGCGCTGAAAGGCGCCGACGCGCCGCTGCGCGAGAAGTTCTTCCGCAATATGTCGAAACGTCAGTCCGATATCATGCGCGACGACCTCAAATCACGCGGGCCGGTGCGCATGTCGAAAGTGGAAGCCGAGCAGAAAAATATTCTGCTGATTGTGCGCCGCCTCGCCGAGTCAGGCGAAATCATGCTGGGAGGCAACGACGATGCCTACGTCTGATAGAGCGACGTGGACGCGCTGGCAGCCGGACAATCTGCTGGCGGATCTGACGCCGGAGAGCGTGAGCGCGCCGCTGCAGCCTCCCGCCGATGCGCCCGCCACTGAACATCTTGAAGCCGAGCTGCGCCAGCTGCGGCAGCAGGCGCAGCAGCAGGGCCTGAGTGACGGTCAGCGGCGCGGGCGCGAAGAGGGTCACGCGCAGGGCTATGAGGCCGGTTTCCTCGAGGGGCAGCAAGCCGGTTACGCGCAGGGGCTGGCAAAGGCGCAGGCGGATCTGCAGGCGCAGGGCGAGCAGGCGCGCGCGCTGCTGGCCAGTTTTCAGGCCACGCTGGAACAGATCAACAAACTGATTCCGGCCCGCCTGCTGCAGCACGCGCTGGCGGCGGCGCGCCAGATTGTCGGCGACAGTCTGGTAGCCAATCCGGCATTGCTGAGCGACCAGCTGCGCCGCTATTTACAGGAAGATCGCTGGCTGCAGCAGGATGCCGTGCTGGCGATCCATCCGCAGGATTTGCCGTGGGTGCAGGAGTACCTTGCCGCGTCGTGCCAGGCGCTGCGCTGGGAGATCCGCACGGACGACAGCATGTTGCCGGGGGGCTGTCGCCTTACCTGGGCCGAAGGCGAACTGGATGCCACGCTGGAGCGGCGCTGGCAGGCGCTGTGTCAGTTAAGCCGTGAGGATCTGGTGCCATGAGTGCGTACATTAGCCAGTGGCTGGAGGTGCTGGACCGGCGCGAGGCGCAGCTGCAGCAGCTCACCCCGGTGCGCCAGTGCGGCCGGCTGACGCGTGCTACCGGGCTGGTGATGGAAGCGGTCGGCCTGCAACTGCCGATTGGCGCAGTGTGCCAGGTTGAACGCCGCAGCGCCAGCGGCACTGAAAGCGTCGCCTGTGAGGTGGTGGGCTTTAAAGAAAAACTGCTTTACCTGATGCCGCTGGAGCAGGTGGACGGCATCGTGCCGGGTGCCGCGCTGTGGCCAGCGGAGAACGGCACCAGCGCGTTTGACGGCAAACAGCTGCCGCTGGGCCCGGCGCTGCTGGGCCGGGTGCTGGATGCCAGCGGTCAGCCGCTCGACGGCTTGCCTGCGCCACGGGATGCGCCGCGCGGCGCACTCTATACGCCGCCGTTCAATCCGCTGCTGCGCGACCCGATTAAGACCGTACTCGATGTCGGCGTCTGCGCCATTAACGCGCTGCTTACCGTCGGGCGCGGCCAGCGCATGGGGCTGTTTGCCGGCTCCGGCGTCGGGAAAAGCGTGCTGCTCGGCATGATGGCGCGTTTTACCACCGCTGATGTGATCGTGGTCGGGCTGATCGGCGAGCGCGGCCGCGAAGTCAAAGACTTCATCGAAAATATTCTCGGTGCCGACGGTCGTCAGCGTGCGGTGGTGATCGCCGCGCCGGCCGACGTGTCGCCGATTCTGCGTATGCAGGGTGCCACCTACGCCACGCGCATCGCCGAAGATTTTCGCGATCGCGGCCTCAACGTGCTGCTGATCATGGATTCCCTGACGCGCTATGCCATGGCGCAGCGCGAGATTGCGCTGGCCATCGGCGAACCGCCAGCCACCAAAGGCTATCCGCCGTCGGTGTTTGCCCGTTTGCCAGCGCTGGTGGAGCGCACCGGTAACGGTCTGGCAGGCGGCGGATCGATCACCGCGTTCTATACCGTGCTGACCGAGGGCGACGATCAGCAGGACCCGATCGCCGACTCGGCGCGCGCCATTCTCGACGGCCATATCGTGCTGTCGCGGCGGCTGGCGGAGGCCGGCCACTATCCGGCGATTGATATTGAAGCGTCAATCAGCCGCGCGATGACCGACCTGATTTCGCCGCAGCGTTTTCAGCAGGTGCGGCGCTTTAAGCAGATGCTGTCCAGCTGGCAGCGTAATCGCGACCTGGTAAGCGTCGGCGCTTACGTCAGCGGCAGCGATGCGCTGCTCGACCAGACCATTGCGCTCTATCCGCAGATGGAAGCGCTGCTGCATCAGGGTATCGATCAGCGCTGCGATCTGGCCAGCGCCCGCGCGCAGCTTGACCAGCTTTTCCCGGACCTTCCGGTGCATGATGAGGTAACACCATGAGTACGCTCAATCCGATGGATTTTCTGCGTGAGCAGGCGGAGAAAAAAGTGCAGCAGCGGGTGCAGGCGCTGGGCGAAGCGCAGCAGCACTGGCAGCAGGCGACGCAGCAATTAACCCAGCTGGAGACCTACGAACGCGAATACCAGCAGGCGCTGCAGCAGCAGGTTACCGGTGCCGGCATGTGTATCGCCGATCTGATCAATCACCAGTCGTTTATCCATTCGCTTAACCAGGTGGTGGGGCAGCAGGTGCAGCAGGTGACCCACTGCCAGCATCGGGTAAGCCAGAGCCGCGTGCTGTGGAGCCAGGAAAAACGGCGCCTTAACGCTTATGAAACCCTGCAGGCGCGCGCGACGCAACGTGAGGCGCAGCGGCTGCAGCGGCAGGAGCAGAAACTGATGGATGAGTTTGCCCAGCGCGCCGGCAATAAAGGCGGTGAAACATGCCTGTGATGCCGCTGCTTACGCTGCTGACGCCGGGTAATCTGGCCGGTCGCGGCACAACCGGCAAAACGCCTGATGCGGCGTTTTCCGCCCTCCTGACGCAACGGCTGGGCAGCCCGGAGACGACAGTGTTGCCGCAGGCGCTGCCTGAAGTCGCGTCGTCTTTAACGCCTGCGCGCATCGCGGAAGAGGGTGCCGAAGCGGAAGACGCACCGCTGCCAGTACCAGCCCAGCTGGATGCCAGCGTACTGCAACAGCTGGTAGCGCAGCTGCCTGTGGCCTCAGCCGTCACCGAACACCCGACGCCAGCGACCACCGAAGCGTCAGTGTCGGCGCCACAGAGCATGCGACTGCCGGTGGCGACGCGCGCGACGCCGGATATGAATCCTGACAGCGCAGCCGCACACCCGCTGGCAGCAGACAGTACGCCAGCACCGCCCACGACGCCGTGGTCGCCTGACCCGATGACGGTAACTGACACCCGTGACGCAGTGCCGCTGCGCGACATGGGCAGCCCGGACAGCGCGCCTGCGCTGACGGCGCTGCCCGGCGCGGCGCGCGCCACCAGTGACAGTGCGCCTGCGGCGGAACCGGTGCTGCGTGCTCAGCTGCAGGATGCGCCGGGCAGCGAACCCTGGCAGCAGGCCATCGGCCAGCAGCTGAAGGTGATGGTGCAGCAGGGCGTCCACCGCGCCGAGCTGAAGCTGCACCCGGAAGACCTCGGTACCGTGCAGGTGTCGCTGCGATTGCAGCAGGATCAGGCGCAACTGCTGGTGCTCAGCGATCATCCGCAGGTACGCGCCGCGCTGGAGGCGACGTTGCCGCAGCTGCGCCATGCGCTGGCGGAGAGCGGTATTCAGCTCGGTGAGAGCAGCGTCAGCACCGGCAACTTTGAGCAGCAGTCACAGCGGCACACCACCGCTTCGCCAGATTCCGCGCGCCCGTCCGACGGTGACGCGGACAGCGCCGGGGTAACGTCCGCGACGCTGAGCGTTAATCGCGTCGCGACAGGCGCAATCAGCACCTTCGTCTAGCGGCGTTATCAAACGGCGAATAGCGCTCAGGAATGAAATTTTATCCCGGTATAAGCCGCGACGGTCGCTGTAATACAATAGCGGCCGCACTGATTCATATTCTGACCGCTATTTCAAAAGGCACTTTTATTCATGGTTAACCCTAAAACGCCGGCAGCCGGCCGTAAAAGCTCGCCCGTCATGATTATTGCGCTGATTGCGGCGCTGGCTGCCTGTGGCATGGCGGGTTATTTGCTGGTGGAATTTAAACAGCTTAGCGGCACGCTGGCCGGACAAAATAATCGCGCGCCGGCGGAAAAAAATCTTCCGCCCGCCGAACCGCTGTATGTGCCGCTGAAAACCTTTACCGTAAGCCTGAAGCCGGTTACGCCAAATGATAATCGGGTGATATATATAGGCCTGACCATGCGGGTGGAAAATAAAGAGTCCAAAAGCCTGGCGGAAAAAGTGCTGCCGGAGATTCGCAGCCGCATTAATTTATTACTGACCCAGCACAGTGCCGACCAGCTGGTCAGCGCCGAAGGCAAACAGTCGCTGTTAAACAGTATTGCGCAGTCGCTGGCGCAGCCCATTACATCCGGCCAGCAGTTACAGGTCAGCGATATTTTATTAAATGAATTTATTATCCGGTAATGTCCATGTCTGACAGTTTGCTCTCTCAGGCTGAAATTGACCGTCTGCTCAACGGCGGCGGCAGTGAGGACGATGACCGCGCTGCCCAGACCCGCGACGATGGCATTAAGCCGTACGATCCCAATAAACAGCGTCGGGTAATCCGCGAACGTTTACAGTCGCTGGAGATGATTAACGAGCGCTTTGCCCGCCAGTTTCGCATGGGATTATTTAATCTGCTGCGGCGCAGCCTCGATATTACCGTCGGCGCAATCACTTTACAGCCTTATCTGGAATTTGCGCGTAACCTGCCGGTGCCGACCAATCTTAATCTGGTGCATTTGCATCCGCTGCGCGGCTCGGCGCTGTTTGTCTTTTCACCCAGCCTGGTGTTTATGGCGGTGGATAATCTGTTCGGCGGCGATGGGCGTTTTCCCACCAAAGCCGACGGCCGGGAATTCACCCCGACCGAACAGCGGGTGATTTCACGCCTGCTGAATATGGCGCTGAGCGGTTATGAGAGTGCGTGGAGTACGCTGTTTAATATCAAAACCGAATATATTCGTACCGAAATGCAGGTCAAGTTCACCAATATCACCTCTTCACCCAACGATATTGTGGTGACCACGCCGTTCCATGTGGAAATTGGGTCCCTGCACGGCAGCTTCGATATTTGTATTCCGTTCAGCATGATTGAGCCGCTGCGCGAATTGCTCACCAACCCGCCGCTGGATAACTCGGTGATGGAAGATGCGCAGTGGCGCACGCTGCTGGCCTCGCAGGTGCGGGAATCGGCGCTGGAGCTGGTGGTGAACATGGCGGAGATTCCGACCCGCCTGTCGGCCGTGATGAATATGCAGGTGGGCGATGTGATTCCGTTTGAACGCCGCAACAGCGTCGAGGCCAGCGTGGATAACGTGCCGGTGTTCAGCGCCCGCTATGGCTGCATCGAACAGCACTATGCGCTGCAGATCGAACAGATGCTGAACTCGCGTTTTACCGTTTTGAAGAAAGGATAACCGTCCCATGAATGACAGCCTCAATGTGCCTGGCGCTGACCTCTCCGCCGACGATCTCTGGGCGGCGGCGATGAACGAGCAGGCGTTGGCCGACGCGCCGGCAGGCAAAAGCAGCGCGACCGTTTCCGATGAGCTCCAGCTGATCCACGATATTCCGGTCAAAATGACCGTGGAGCTGGGGCGCACCAAAATGACCATTAAAGAGCTGCTGCGCCTGAGTCAGGGCTCGGTGGTAACGCTGGAAGGGCTGGCGGGGGAACCGCTGGATATTTTAATTAATGGCTATCTGATCGCACAGGGCGAAGTGGTGGTGGTGTCCGATAATTTCGGCATCCGCATCACCGAGATCATCACGCCATCCGAACGCATGAACAGGCTGAGCCGCTGATGAACGCGAGTGAACCTCTGGCGGGTAATTTAATTATGCAGGTGGGCGGCACGCTGGCGCTGATCGTACTGCTGATCATCGGCGCAGGCTGGATTTTGCGCCGCAGCGGTGCGCTGCGCCGTCTGCCGCAGGCCAGCGCCACGTTGCAGATTACAGAACGCCATACCGTCGGCCAGCGCGAAAGGCTGCTGGTGGTGGAGATGCACGACCGTCAGCTGCTGATTGGCGTCAGCGCCGGTCAGATCAGCTGCCTCGCCAGCTTTGACAAACCACAGGCAGAGGTGCAGCCGTCGCGCACCGCGGCGGATTTTCGCAGCACGCTCGGTGACCTGCTGAAAGGGCGCAAGGCGTGACACGCTGGGGCACGCGCGCGCTGGCGTTAAGTTTACTCCTGGCCTCGCGCCCGCTGCTGGCGGCGAATGGCGATCTGGTGCTGACGCGCGCCGGCGAGCAGAGCTGGTCGCTGCCGGTGGAAACGCTGGTGCTGCTGAGCGGCATCACCTTCCTGCCGGCGATGCTGCTGCTGATGACCGGTTTTACCCGCATCATTATCGTGCTCGGCCTGCTGCGCAACGCGCTCGGTACCCAGTCGGCACCGCCCAATCAGGTGCTACTCGGGCTGGCGCTGTTTCTCACTTTTTATGTGATGTCGCCGGTGTTCAATCGTATCTACGATGAAGCCTGGCAGCCGCTCTCCGCCAGCCAAATCAGCATGGAAACCGCGCTGCAAAAGGGCGTACAGCCGCTGCGTGAATTTATGCTGCAGCAGACGCGGCAGTCCGATCTGGCGCTCTACGCCAACATGGCGAAGCAAAGCCATTTTGCCAGCCGCGAAGATGTGCCGCTGCGTATGCTGCTGCCGGCATTTGTCACCAGCGAGCTGAAAACCGCCTTTCAGATTGGCTTTACGGTCTTCATTCCGTTTCTGATTATCGACCTGGTGGTGGCCAGCGTGCTGATGGCGCTGGGCATGATGATGGTGCCACCGGCCACTATTTCGCTGCCGTTTAAGCTGATGCTGTTTGTGCTGGTGGATGGCTGGCCGCTGCTGCTGGGCTCGCTGGCGAAAAGTTTTTTTAGTTGAGGAACGCATGACGCCCGAAAGTATTATGAGTCTTGGCCACGAGGCGATCAAAGTGGCGCTGCTGATTGCCGCGCCGCTGATGCTGGTGGCGCTGTTCACTGGTCTGCTGGTGAGCATCTTTCAGGCCTCGACGCAGATCAACGAGATGACGCTGTCGTTTATCCCCAAAATCCTCGCAATCGTTGCCACCGGTATCGCGCTCGGTCCGTGGATGCTGAATCTGTTTCTCGATTATACCCGCACCCTGTTTGGCAGCCTGCCGTATCTGATTGGTTGACCATGCTGACGCTGCCGATGGAGAGCCTCACGGACGCGGTCAATATCTATTTCTGGCCGTTTGTGCGCCTGCTGGCGCTGTTTCACGCCGCGCCGGTATTCAGCGAAAAGGGCATCGATCGCAAAACCAAAATCGGCCTGGCGCTGCTGATCACCTTATTGGTGGCGGGTGAGCTGCCGCCGCAGCCGGTGCCGCTGTTTTCGCTAAACGGCCTGTGGCTGGCGCTGCGCCAGCTGGTGATCGGGGTCGCGATGGGATTCAGCATTCAGTTTATGTTTGTGGCGGTGCGCATCGCCGGTGAAGTCATCGGCCTGCAGATGGGCCTGTCGTTTGCCACCTTCTTCGATCCTTCCAGCGGCAGCATGCCGATCATCGCCCGGTTGCTGAATGTGCTGGTGACGCTGCTGTTTCTGACGTTCAACGGCCACCTGTGGATGCTGCGTATCGTGACCGATAGCTTTGTTGCTCTGCCGATCAGCGATGCCCCGTTCAACGGCCAGATCTTTCTCTGGCTCAGCACCTCGGCCGCCGCCATCTTTGCCTCCGCGCTGATGCTGTGCCTGCCGGTGATGATGGTGCTGCTGTGTATCAACCTGACGCTCGGCGTGCTCAACCGCTTTACGCCACAGCTGTCGATCTTTGTAGTGGGTTTTCCGCTCACGCTGACCAGCGGCCTGGTGGCGCTGTGGGTGATCACTGGCGCTATCGGTCCGTGGTTCGAGGCGCTGATGGGCGAGAACTTCGCCCGGCTGGTGCTGCTGGTGCAGGGATTGCGCTAATCAAGGCCTCAGCATACACGCACCGGACGTAAAGTTAACCGTTAGATATAACTGTGCGGTAATATATTTGTTCAGTCATAGGTAAAATAAAACAGTGCGTTACCACTAAATTTACCGGATGCATCGTTACCGCTGTAATTTAATACTGAGCTCAGGGTAAAAGGCACCGGCACGCCACCCTGTGGAATAACGAGCGGGATATCCTTGTTACCATCCTGATTATTAATCAGAATACGTGATTTAAGGCCTGGGATATCTTTGAATTCAATTACATTGCTGGATGTGTCTTCCATGTTCGCTGCCCGCAATCGCACTGAATAGGGGGCGGTACAGGTTACCGAGCCGGTAACGCTGGCCGTATTGCCATTAATTTGCGAGCTGGAAATAGCGCCATGCTGGAGATGGTAATTCGTTGTATCAAGCTTACATTTAATTTCCGGATGTTCATTACCTATGCAGGTATTTGATAGAAACGTACCATGCTGAAGGTTATATCCGTTATGTGTTAATTCTGTTGAATAAATTAATTGTGCGCAACGATAATCTGGGTTGTACATATCGCTAGAAGCAAGTGCGATTTCCGGTGTAGAAAATGGTATAGGGAGAGTGTGCAATACTGCGCTACGTACATCGCCATAAGTTTTTACCTTCTTTAGCTCAGGAACATCATAAGAATCAAAAATTCTATATGCAGAAAAGCCTACCATTTGATTATTTTGAGACATTTTGACAACAAAATAAATAGCACATTGCGCTGTGCAATCATCATATACTGGTTGGTTATCCTGTGCGCTTGGGGACCAGGCCTCAATGTGCGCCCTTCCATAAAGACCGAATGGATATTCTATTCGGACGTCACTCATCCGCACAATTGCTTCAGCTTGTACGGTGTTGCTAAATAACATTGCCAATAAAAATGGGAGGATGATGATTTTTTTTCATATATACCAGCTTTACCTTTTAATTCAGGGTAACACGATGTTCATGGTTGCCGTGGCATTGAACTCGCCGGCGGTAAGCGTTTTATCAGGCGCGCCCGCAGGTTCCACTAACAGATCTGGGTAATCAGGATAGGTAAAACGCAGCTTTTCACTCAGCGCCAGCGGCTGCAGCGTCGATTTCCTGACATAAAACCGTAGACCCAGGTTTTCATTGGTGGTAGCCAGCAAACTGGCAGAAAAAGCGGCTGATTTACCGCTGATAAAAAAATCCGGTGTCACATTACTTTCGCATTGTAAGCTGTATTTCACCGGCACCAGGTTTTTACCCGGCTGCAGCTGTGAAATCAGAATCTCGCCCATCTCGACAATCACCGGCTGATTATTGTTAATCACGCAGGCTGCGGACTTCAGAATCTCACCGCTCACGGTGATTTGCGCCAGATCATTCTCAGCGACTGCGGGTGTCAGCAGAAAAAACCAGAGGAGACAACCTGAGTAGCCAGAAGCAGGGAATTTCCTGAGCGAATACAGCATGAATAATTTTCTCAACGACGAACAGTGGCAAGTTGCAGGCAGACTAGCGACACCACGAGGTTAACTCAACGATTAAACGAATAATTCACAACTTCTCTATTATGAATTAAGAATTTAACTGAGGTGAAATTGTTTCAGGCTATGAAAGCGACGTGAAAGGTTATGAAATTAAGTGAATTGTCGTAAAATTGCCAGCAGGCTGGCGCAGCGTCTCATCAGGCACTGCGCCGGTGAACCAGTAACGGACGGGTATTCAGTTATATTCAACCACCAGGAAGTTCAGGCCGCGTTGGCGGGTAATCTGCGCTGTGCCTAATGCGTAAGGCAGCTTTCGTGTCGCCTGATTAACCTGCAGGGTTTCGCTCTTTTTAATCCCTTCGCGCGTGCAGTTCAGCGAGACGCTGCGCGTCACGGCATACTCACAGGAGGGTTCAACGATCGCGCCGACGAAGGTGATTTGACCGTCGGCGGCAAGGGTGGCGTGGCTGGCAAGTAAAGCTATCATCGGTAACAGCAATCTTTTCATCACAGAGGCCCTTTTATTCGTAAAGAAATAATCCGATTTGCATCGTCTTACAGATTCATAGTGCGGCACAGCCACCTGTTTCTTAAATCGCAGCGTGCCCTTCGCCCGCGAAATTTAGTCAGTTGAATATTAGTTTCATCTGGCCAGCGCGGGATATCGGTACCCATCAGCGTAAGCAGATAAAGGCTATTTCTGCATTAAGCACCGCTATTATATTAGTAAGCAACCAGGATTAATCAGACGAGTAGATGGGAAAAACGCTTCATAATGGCAGGATTGAGTACTGTTGCGTGACACTGATTATCCTGCTTCCCGCAGTAATAAGAAATTTGAAACAGCCGTGTTGCAGCAACGCGCGCTGAATGAAACAGTATGATACAGTGAATTTTCTTCCCCGATGGACATGACTCTCCCTGTTCGGCCGTTACGGATATCTCGCTTTTAAGTTAAATCATATTTGATCACTGGCTTTTACTGGACGATTATGGTTGGTTTTAGCAGGGGCATCCAACCACAAAGGAGAGATTAATAGCAGAATGTGATTTATTGCCACCTGAATGGCTTGATGTTTTTTTTGTGTCAATGATGTGACCATTGTTAATGGGGAATATTGCCGGCGTTTGTTATTTTTTTAATCAAAGTAAGGAGCAATCGATGAAAAATATTACGCTAAAAGAGGATGTTCTGGGATCTTATCTTCCGGGGTATTTTGCTATCACGATAAACTCGGATACAGATTTCAGGACCGTGAGCGAAGAGGACGCTTCAACATTAGTACATGAGTACATTCACTTTTTACAAAATATTTCCACAGTTAGCGGTTTAACAATACTCAGTTGTGTCGGCTCCTGGGTAGGTCATCTTACACATGGCATCTATCATAATAATAAACATGGAGAGCTTGTACGCAAGTTCCCCTACTATGGTGATGATAACCATTCGGCACAATTTATTGAGACATTTGACGCCATTATTATTTCTTTATATGGAGATAGGGAGAAGCCGGTACTGGACATACTGGCTGATAAGTATGCCGTGAGTAACGTCTCGCTATCCCCTTTTAGCGATAACGACGTATTTGATGAAATCACCCCTATGCCGGCTCGTTTTAAACATTCTGGCCGGTGTCTTGTTGAATATTCATATGTGGGAGCGACGAAAGGTGCAACACAGTTCCCAACTCTGACAGTCGATGTGGGAGCTATCTGTATCTATGAGTTCATGGCACATTCGATCCAAAAAAAACTGTATGAAAAAACCGCTGAACCGCCTAAAGTGCCCTATCTGGTAGTGAAAGATGTGGCTAATTTTATTTCAGGCTATGTGGTGAATGATGATATTCTGGTGGCAATTTGTGAACTGACGCTACAGTCACCGTTCCCCGGAGAAGAACTCTACAAAATCCTCAATGGTTTCAATGATCAAAATATTGACCTGAATACGATTAGTAAAGAACAGCTGATGACGCTTTGCAATTCAACTTATTTCATACAGGAAGATTATGATTTGATTGAAAATAATGTAGCCAATTCAGCTGGCGAAATGAAAAAATATACCAGAAAAATGCTGTTAGAACGACAAATCGAAGAGGTGAAAAAAGACTTCAGAGTATTTCTACAAGGTAATGACGATTTAGAAAAAGCTTATGGTGCGTTAGTTTATCTGCTGGACACCATACATTCTTTTCGGGGTGATGATTTACTGCCGATTTCAGAATTAATGTTTCTTGAGAAAGATGAAGCCTTTACTTATCTAAATGGAATAATCAAAAAAATCGGTATGCCATTGCTATTTAACAACAACGGTTATGTTGGCCAGGGCATTGCGACAAAGGATTGTGATGAGCAATTCTTCCTGTTTTACACTTTATATCAATACATCCGGGTTTTCATGTATGGTAAAAAGACTTGTGACCTGATAAATAGCTGTAAAAATTATCAAAACAATTGTGTTAATGAGAATTGTTCATCAAACCCTCATTTGAAAGGACGTGAAAAATGGCTGTGTACACTTGGTCAGCTAATAAAATTTTGGGGATTGAGCAAGTATCAATTTGAATAATTTTTTATGACTGATAGTAATAAAAATCCACGCAATTGCGTGGATTTTATTTTTTGCGGGTTCATGAGATAAGTGGAACCTCATGACACCCTGGAAGCCAATCAGACGTTAAACAGGAAGTTCATCACATCGCCATCTTTCACGATGTACTCTTTACCTTCTGAACGCATTTTGCCGGCTTCTTTCGCGCCCTGTTCACCTTTGTATGTGATGAAATCTTCGAACGCGATGGTCTGAGCGCGGATAAAGCCTTTTTCGAAGTCGGTGTGGATTTTACCGGCTGCCTGCGGTGCGGTCGCGCCAACCGGGATGGTCCAGGCACGCACTTCTTTCACGCCTGCGGTGAAGTAAGTCTGCAGGTTGAGCAGGGCATAACCGGCGCGGATCACGCGGTTGAGGCCCGGCTCTTCCAGACCCAGCTCGGCCATGAATTCGTCGCGCTCTTCATCTTCCAGCTCGGCGATGTCCGATTCCACTGCCGCACAGACCGGCACCACCACTGAGCCTTCGGCTTCAGCAATCGCGCGCACCTGGTCGAGATATGGGTTGTTCTCGAAACCGTCTTCATTGACGTTGGCGATGTACATGGTCGGCTTCAGCGTCAGGAAGCTGAGATAACGGATCGCTGCTTTCTCATCGGCGTCCAGAGCCAGCGAGCGCAGCATACCGGCGTTTTCCAGATGCGGCAGGCACTTCTCCAGCGCGGCCAGTTCCGCCTTAGCATCTTTGTCGCCGCCTTTGGCTTTCTTCTGGCAGCGCTGAATGGCACGTTCGCAGGTGTCGAGATCCGACAGCGCCAGCTCGGTGTTGATGACATCAATATCTTCCGCCGGGTTTACTTTACCGGAGACGTGGATGATGTTGTCGTTTTCAAAGCAGCGTACCACGTGGCCGATAGCTTCAGTTTCGCGGATGTTGGTCAGGAACTGGTTGCCCAGGCCTTCACCTTTGGACGCGCCTTTTACCAGACCGGCGATGTCCACGAACTCCATGGTGGTTGGCACCACGCGCTGTGGCTTAACAATCTCGCTCAGCTGATCGAGGCGCAGGTCAGGCATCGGCACCACGCCGGTGTTGGGTTCGATGGTGCAGAACGGAAAGTTGGCTGCTTCGATACCCGCTTTGGTCAGCGCGTTGAACAGGGTGGATTTACCGACGTTCGGCAGGCCCACAATACCGCATTTAAATCCCATGATCTTACCTTTCTCACTGAGTGTGCAGCGCTGGCAGACAGCGCCGACTGATTCAAAAATTTTCGCGCATTATACACAGAATTCCCTGCGGCGGCGCGGGAATTGGCTTAGCTGGCTTTGAAGGCGTGCAGGCGGTTCATCGCCTTAATCTTGTCTTCTTTTAGCCACAGCTCGGTGCAGCGCACCGCTTCGTCGACCGCCTCGTCAATCAGCTTCTGCTCGCTGGCCGGTGCCTTGCCGAGTACAAATCCGGTGACCTTGTTACGATCGCCCGGATGGCCGATACCGACGCGCAGGCGATGAAAATTGTTGTTATTACCGAGCTTGCTGATGATGTCTTTCAGGCCGTTATGACCGCCATGGCCGCCGCCCTGTTTGAATTTCGCCACGCCTGGCGGCAGGTCCATTTCATCGTGTGCCACCAGAATCTCTTCCGGCGTAATGCGATAGAACGTTGCCATCGCCGCCACCGCTTTGCCGCTCAGGTTCATAAAGGTGGTGGGCACCAGCAGGCGCACATCCTCGCCGGCCAGCGACAGGCGCGCGGTGTAGCCGAAAAATTTCGGCTCCTCTTTGAGGGACTGATTATGGCGCGAGCAAAGTAAATCCACATACCAGGCGCCAGCGTTATGGCGCGTTGCCGCGTATTCAGCGCCGGGATTGGCCAGCCCCACAATCAGTTTAATGCTGCTCACGATGTTTATCCTGTCTCGCTACGAAAGGGCGATAGTTTACTGCCTGCCGGCAGGGATGACAAAGGGCGCAATGACAGATTAATGACCAAAGGTGACTAATCAATTTCTATCGAAATCAAGGTGCTGGCGGTAAAGTTTTGTCAGACATTGTGAAGGATGTGTGATCCTGTACGCATCTTAACCGCCAGCCATTGCCTAAACTTATGGCCAGTTAACCAAACGTGCTGTTTTCTGCGTTGCTGAAAAGGATGGAGGTGAATCATGAAACGTCAACACTGCCGCACCGTCGGTAATGGTTTGATGTGTCTCGGCTTGTTAACCATGGTGCTCGGGGTGGGGTATTCCATCATTAACCAGCTACCGTCGGTCAACCTGCCACAGTTCCTCGCGCATGGAGCGATGTTCAGTATTTTCGTGGGTGCGCTACTGTGGCTGGTCGGCGCACGCGTCAGCGGGCGGGAGAGGGTGGAAGACCGCTATTACTGGCTGCGTCACTACGGTGACAAACGCTGCCGTCGCGATCACCACTCAACGCACTAACCGGCTTCCGCCATTGCCGCCTGCGGCGTCTGATAACCTTCGACGCGGTTACGTCCGGCGGCTTTAGCGCGATACAAGGCTTCATCAGCCAGCGCCAGCAGGGCGGGAAACGCCTGATGCCGCTGGCTGGCAGTGGCAAAGCCAATGCTCACCGTATAGCCGATGTCGTTGGGTAGCGACAGCTGTGTCGCCAGCCGGATACGCTCACATATGCGCTGCGCCTGCTCACTGTCGCCAGGAAGCAACGCGGCAAACTCCTCACCGCCCAGCCGGGCAAACTGACCTTCAACCGGTATTAACGCTTTTACCACCTGACAAAAATCGACCAGCACCCGATCCCCCTGCTGATGGCCATAGCGATCGTTGATGCTTTTGAAATGATCGAGGTCGAATAGCACAGCACTGTAAATATAAGGCTGCGGCAAACGTGCGTGGCGCAGCAGCAGTTTTTCTGCGGCTTCAAATAGCGCGCGCCGGTTCCAGACGCCGGTAAGCGGATCGTGTAGCGACGCCAGCTTATGGGCGATCTGCGTGCGCTCATTGACCATCGCCAGGATAGTGAATGTCAGGCCGATGACGAAGAGGATCGACTCCAGAATCACATACACCGAAAAGCCGGAACCGCCAATGGCACCCGGTACCGGGGTAGCCACCGCATCGTCAAGGAAAATGCGTGCCAGATGGAACAGTAAGTGGATCCACAGCAGTATCTGCGCGGGCCAGAAAGTGACGGTCAGCGTGGCGCGCGCCTGCCACAGCAGACGAATCAGCGCGGCGGTAAAGATGATGCACAGCAGGCACATGACCAGCACGCGTTTCGGCTGGCCGTGATAGAACTGCGGAAAGGCACAAAGCAGCGCCCACAACAGCGCGCCAGTGATCCAGCAAAAACCGAGCGGAAGGCGGCAAAAAGTACGAAAGGCGTTGAGCAGGGTGCCGTAGGCCAGCAGCATGATGACATTCCCGACCGCCACCGGCAAAAAGTGCAAACCGGCGCTGCGCAGGCTGCTGAGCAGCACGGCGGCAAGCGTCAGTATTAGCGTCAGGGTGGTAAAACCCAGCACCCGGTGGTACTGCGCCCCGACCCAGGCAAAAATCAAAATAATGCTCAGAAACCCCAGCACGTAGAGCTCGCAAATAAACAACGTATAAATGTCGAGTGGCATGGTGGTCGGAGTTCTCAGCAAAAGTGTGGTGAAAAATATCACTAATCACTGGACCGCTAAAGCCCGGATGCGCTTGTCTGATAAAAAGAGTGGAAGGCGGGGAGATTGGCGTATTTTGAGGCCATTTATCGCGCAAATAGTGGCGGCGGAAGCGGCTTTATCGGGATGTTACTCCGCGCACACGCAATAAAAAACCGGGCAGGGCGCCCGGTTTTTTGCGAACAATTAATGTTCGAACATCGCCGAAATCGATTCTTCGTTGCTGATACGACGAATGGCTTCGGCCAGCATGCCAGACAGCGTCAGCGTACGCACGTTAGGCAGTGACTTCATCTCTTCCGACAGCGGAATGGTGTCGCAAACAATCACCTGATCAATCACTGACTTGCGCAGATTTTCCACCGCGTTGCCAGAGAAGATTGGGTGGGTGGCGTAAGCGAACACGCGTTTCGCGCCGCGCTCTTTCAGTGCTTCAGCCGCTTTGCACAGCGTACCGCCGGTGTCGATCATATCGTCGACCAGTACGCAGTCACGACCGGCAACGTCACCGATGATGTGCATCACCTGCGACACGTTCGCACGCGGGCGACGTTTGTCGATGATGGCCATGTCGGTGTCGTTGAGCAGTTTGGCGATAGCGCGAGCGCGCACTACGCCACCGATGTCCGGCGAAACCACAATCGGGTTTTCCAGACCAATCTGCAGCATATCTTCCAGCAGAATCGGGCTACCGAACACGTTATCCACCGGGACATCAAAGAAGCCCTGGATCTGTTCAGCGTGCAGGTCAACCGTCAGTACACGGTCCACGCCGACGCTGGAGAGGAAATCAGCCACAACTTTGGCGGTAATTGGCACGCGGGCAGAACGCACGCGGCGGTCCTGACGGGCATAGCCAAAGTAAGGGATTACAGCAGTAATACGACCAGCAGAAGCCCGACGCAGTGCGTCGACCATCACAACCAGCTCCATCAAGTTATCATTGGTGGGGGCACAGGTGGACTGGATGATGAAAATATCACCACCGCGTACATTTTCATTAATCTGTACACTTACTTCGCCATCGCTGAAACGGCCGACAGCGGCGTCTCCGAGGCTGGTGTAAAGGCGGTTGGCAATACGTTGTGCTAGTTCCGGGGTGGCGTTACCAGCAAATAGCTTCATATCAGGCACGAGAAGAACCTCAGGCTTGGCGTCCAGAGAATGAACCGCTCAAAAATAACCGGCGAATACATTTGAGCCTGTTCATACGGGTGTGTTAATGCGTCACGTGCAGTGTCTGGAACAGGGTGACACTGTCACGTTTACGCTTAGAGCCCGGAAAGGGTACGCTGTAACGGCGAGAGATTAAGCCCACGCGCCACAAATCCGCACATCCATTTCGGGGCAAGCTCCAGCACCTGACGAGCAGCGGACTCGGTGTCAAATTCAGCAAACACGCAAGCGCCGGTCCCTGTCAGGCGCGACGGCGCGTATTCTAGCAGCCAGGAAAGCAGCGCATCAACCTCACGAAAACGTTTTCTTGCTACCGCTTCACAATCATTGTGAAAAGGACGCTGCAACAGTTCATCTAATGTGCGTATTGGTGAATCGCGCGTCAGTTCAGGATCGCGAAACAGATCCGGGGTAGCGATGCTGACACCAGGATGCGCCACCAGATACCATTTTTCCGCAGGATTTGCGGGCTGCAATTGCTCGCCGACCCCTTCGGCAAACGCCGCGTGGCCGCGCACGAATACCGGCACATCGGCACCGAGACGCACGCCAAGCGTAGCCAGCTCATCCACGCTGAGCTGGGTGCGCCACAGATGGTTCAGCGCCACCAGCACCGTCGCTGCATCAGACGAACCACCGCCCAGACCACCGCCCATCGGCAGGCGCTTCTCCAGCGCGATCCGGGCACCGGCCTGCGGCGGCAGCGTGCCTTTGTCCGCCGCTGCGGCGCGCAGCGCCAGCGCCGCCCGCACGATCAGGTTGTCTTCATCGGCCACGCCGTCGAGCGGCGTCAGCAGGGTGATACTGCCGCTGTTATCCGGGATAATCTCCAGGGTGTCGCCAACATCGAGAAACTGAAACAGCGTCTGCAAATTGTGGTAGCCGTCTGCACGACGGCCGGTAATGTAGAGAAACAGGTTGAGCTTTGCCGGCGCGGGCCAGGTGGTGATCATTGTGTGGTCCAGCTATCCATGCGCAGTTTGATGCGCTGACCGCCTTCGGTCAGTTCGAGGTTGGCCGGCAGCGGCGGGTTCACCTTGCTGTCGTAATCGCTGATATTCACCTTCCACTGCTGGCCGTTGCGGCTGTAGGTCAGGCTTTGCAGCTGATAATTGTTGTTCAGCTGATAGTCGCTGGCGTCGCCAGGCAGACCCATCATCCACTGACGCAGGTTCGCCAGCGGAATATCCATGCCGGTGAGCTGGGAAATCATCTTCTCCGCGTCGTTGCTGACGTAGCGTTTGCCTTTGTTATCGACAATCTGCACCACCGAACCCTGCGCGTCGAGCTGCAGTTCTGTGCTGCCGAGCGGGTTAGTCAGCAGCAGACGGTAACGGTCTGCAGCAGTTTGCTGCCAGTTGAAGCGGGCATAAACCTTCTGCTTATCCGACAGATAGGCAAACGCGCCGCGCGTCTGGTACTGGGTAATTTTCGCTACCGCCTGCTGATGTTGCTGCCACTGCGGCGATGTCGTGCTGGGACCGGGACCTTGCTGGGGTTTGTTGATGCTACAGGCAGCCAGCAACACGCTGGCAAGGGGCAAAAGGCGCAACAGCTGGCGCGGGGGCAAATGCATCACGTGGTCGTCTCCTCAGACACGTTTTTACGTCGTAACCGGTAACGCTAACCATCCGTCTCTGTGCCGTCAATGGCGATGTCAGGATAATTGCGCACGATCAGTTTAATCTTATTACAGTCATAGGCTTTGTATGGCTTTTCTTGATCTGTTGCATCTTGTAGAATGCGCAGCACAAAACCTGACAATTATTGGGACTTCCCAACCCGAATCACCATGACGCTGCTTGCTCTCGGAATCAACCACAAAACCGCACCTGTTGCGCTGCGCGAACGTGTTTCGTTCACGCCAGACACGCTGGACCAGGCGCTGAACAGCTTGCTGTCTCAGCCGATGGTGCAGAGCGGGGTGGTGCTTTCTACCTGTAACCGGACGGAACTCTACCTCAGCGTAGAGCAGCAGACCGATCTGCAGGAGCAGTTGGTGCGCTGGTTGTGCGAGTATCACGACTTACGTGAAGAGGACGTGCGCAACAGCCTGTACTGGCATCAGGACAACGCGGCAGTCAGCCACCTGATGCGCGTGGCCAGCGGGCTCGACTCGCTGGTGCTGGGCGAGCCACAGATTCTCGGTCAGGTCAAAAAAGCCCATGCTGACTCCTCGCGCGACCATGCGCTGAGCAGCGAGCTGGAACGCATGTTCCAGAAAACCTTCTCGGTGGCCAAGCGCGTGCGCACCGAAACCGAAATCGGCGCCAGCGCGGTGTCGGTCGCCTTCGCTGCCTGCTCCTTAGCCCGTCAGATTTTCGAATCACTCAGCAGCGTTAACGTGCTGCTGGTTGGTGCCGGTGAAACCATCGAACTGGTGGCGCGTCACCTGCGCGAACACAGCGTGCGCAAACTGATGATCGCCAACCGCACGCGCGAACGCGCACAGCTGCTGGCGGACGAAGTCGGCGCCGAAGTGATTGGCCTTGCCGATATCGAAACCCGCCTGGCCGATGCCGATATCATTATCTCCTCCACCGCCAGTCCGCTGCCGATTATTGGTAAAGGCATGGTGGAACGGGCGCTGAAGGCGCGCCGCAACCAGCCTATGCTGCTGGTCGATATCGCCGTGCCGCGCGATGTCGAGCCGGAAGTGGGCAAGCTGGCTAACGCCTACCTGTACAGCGTGGATGATCTGCAGGCGATCATCGAGCAGAACATGGCGCAGCGCAAAGCGGCGGCGGTGCAGGCGGAAAGCATTGTGGTGCAGGAGAGCGGTGAATTCATGGCCTGGCTGCGCGCGCAAAGTGCCGGTGAGACCATCCGCGAATACCGCGCGCAGGCTGACGACGTGCGCGCCGAGCTGCAGGAGCGCGCGCTGGCGGCGTTGCGTCAGGGTGCTGATGCCGAAAAAGTCTTGCAGGAGCTGGCACACAAGCTCACCAACCGTTTAATTCATGCACCAACCAAATCACTGCAGCAGGCCGCGCGCGACGGCGACAGCGAACGCCTGCAGATCTTACGTGACAGCCTCGGTTTAGAGTAATCTGGTCTGTCACGACCTATCACTGGGATACCCTCTATTAGATGAAGAGCTCGATTGTTGCCAAGCTGGAAGCGCTGCAGGAACGCCATGAAGAAGTTGAAGCGTTACTGGGCGATGCCGGCGTGATTGGCGATCAGGACCGTTTCCGCGCGTTATCACGTGAATATGCCCAGCTGAGCGACGTCACCCGTTGTTTCCGCGAATGGCAGCAGGTGCAGGAAGATGTCGAAACGGCTGAAATGCTGCTCGACGATGCGGAAATGCGCGACATGGCGCAGGAAGAGTTGAAACTATCGCGCGACAAGCGCGAGGTGCTGGAACAGCAGCTTCAGGTGCTGCTGCTGCCGAAAGATCCCGACGATGAACGTCCGTGTTTTATCGAAGTGCGTGCCGGTACCGGTGGCGACGAAGCGGCGATTTTCGCCGGCGATCTGTTCCGCATGTACAGTCGCTATGCCGAAGCGCGTCGCTGGCAGGTGGAGATCATGAGCGCCAACGATGGCGAGCATGGCGGCTACAAAGAAGTCATTGCGCGTATCACCGGTGATGGCGCCTATGGCCGCATGAAGTTTGAATCCGGCGGCCATCGCGTGCAGCGCGTGCCGGAAACCGAATCGCAGGGGCGCATTCACACCTCCGCCTGTACCGTGGCGGTGATGCCGGAGCTGCCGGAAGCCGAACTGCCGGACATCAATCCGGGCGATCTGAAAATTGATACCTTCCGCTCTTCCGGCGCGGGCGGTCAGCACGTTAACACCACCGATTCGGCGATCCGTATCACCCACCTGCCAACCGGCATCGTGGTGGAGTGCCAGGATGAGCGTTCGCAGCACAAAAACAAAGCCAAAGCGCTGGCGGTGCTGGGCGCACGTATTCATGCGGCGGAAATGGCAAAGCGCCAGGCGGCGGAAGCCTCGACGCGGCGTAACCTGCTAGGCAGCGGCGACCGTTCCGACCGTATTCGTACCTATAACTTTCCGCAGGGGCGCGTCACCGATCACCGCATCAACCTGACGCTCTACCGCCTCGACGAAACCATGGAAGGCAAGCTGGATACGCTGATCGAGCCGATTGTGCAGGAGTATCAGGCTGACCAGCTGGCCGCACTGGCCGGGCAGGAGTGATGAACGTCCGGCGCTGGCTGCAGCAGGCGCAGGCTGCGTTGTGCGGAGGCGATAGCCCGAAGCGCGACGCGGAAATTCTGCTGGGTTTTGTCACCGGCAAGTCGCGCAGCTGGCTGGTTGCGTTTGATGACAGCCCGCTCGATGATGCGCAACTGGCCCAGCTGGAGACGTTACTGGCACGCCGCGTGCGCGGTGAGCCGATTGCGCATCTGGTGGGCGAACGCGAGTTCTGGTCGCTGCCGCTGCGCGTCAGTGATGCCACGCTGATTCCGCGTCCGGATACCGAAGTGCTGGTGGAGCAGGCGCTGCTGCGGCTGCCCGCGACGCCCTCCGCGGTGCTCGATCTCGGTACCGGCACCGGCGCCATTGCGCTGGCGCTGGCCAGCGAGCGGCCCGATTGTCAGATTACCGGCTGCGACCGCATCGCCGCCGCGGTTGCGCTGGCGCAGGACAACGCCCAGCGCCTGCACCTCACCAACGCCGGATTTGTGCTCAGCCACTGGTTCGACGATCTGCCCGCCCAACGTTTCGATCTGATTGTCAGCAATCCGCCTTACATTGATGCCGCCGATGAACATCTGCAGCAGGGCGACGTGCGTTTTGAGCCGCTCAGCGCGCTGGTGGCGGAGGAGGCCGGGCTGGCCGATTTACGATTAATCATTGAACGCGCGCCGCACTGGTTGCAGCCGCAGGGTTGGCTGCTGCTGGAACACGGCTGGCAGCAGGGCGAGGCTGTACGCGCGCTGCTAACCCGTAATGGCTTTCAGGCGGTCACCACCGTTGAGGATTACGGCGGCAATCCGCGCGTCACGCTTGGACAACTTACTTAAGGAAGCACTATGGCCAGCTGGTATCCGCTGATAAAAAATTTCCATCTGCTGACAGTCGCGATCACCATCACACTGTTTCTGCTGCGTTTTTACTGGCTGACCACCGGATCTGCCCTGCTGCAGCGCCGCTGGGTGCGCATTGCGCCGCACATCAACGATACATTCCTGCTGCTCAGCGGTGCACTGCTGGTGCTGATTACCCACTTTTATCCGTTTACCCCACAAGGAAGCTGGCTGACGGAGAAGCTGTTAGCGGTTATCATCTACATCGCCTTAGGTTCCGTGGCATTGAGTCGTCGCCCGCGCAGCATGGCGACCCGCTGGGTCGCCTGTTTAGTCGCCGTGGTCGCATTATTACTGGTGATTAAACTGGCGATGACCAAAATGCCGTTATTGGGGATAGTATGACCTCGCCAGTGCAACTTGATTACAGTGAAACACCGTTAAGTGAAGCGGTGATTGGCGCGACCTGCGCCATACGCAATGATTTTTCCGCGCCTTCCGTCCAGCAGCAGCTGGCTGACCTGGTTGAAGAGGCGCGGCGCTATGTCAGTAGCGAACAGGATGCGGATCTGCAGCTGGAGAAGCTGCTCGATCTGTTTTACCAGCAGTGGGGCTTTGGCGGTGCCAGCGGCGTCTACAATCTGTCAGACGCGCTGTGGATCGATAAAGTGCTGAAGAGCCGGCAGGGGACGGCGGTATCGCTCGGCGTGATTCTGCTGCACATTGCGGATGAGCTAGAGCTGCCGCTGATGCCGGTGATTTTCCCGACGCAGCTTATTCTGCGTGCTGACTGGCTCGACGGTGAAATGTGGCTGATCAATCCGTTTAACGGTGAGACGCTCGACACCCACACGCTGGAAGTGTGGCTGAAGGGCAACATCAGCCCGACGGCAAAGCTCTACTCTGACGACCTCGACGAAGCAAAAACCGTCAGCGTGATGCGCAAAATGCTCGACACGCTGAAAGCGGCGCTGATGGATGAGAAGCAGATGGAGCTGGCGCTCAACGTCAGCCAGGTGCTGTTGCAAATCGACCCGGACGATCCCTATGAGATTCGCGACCGCGGTTTGATTTACGCCCAGCTGGAGTGTGAGCATATCGCACTGACCGATTTGACCTATTTCGTTGAACAGTGTCCTGAAGACCCGGTCAGCGAGATGATTAAAGTGCAGATCCACGCAATTGAACAGAAACAGGTGACGCTGCACTAAGCGTCCCCCGACATTTAAGGAAAGGGCATGACACAGAAAGTAGTGAGTATCGGCGATATCAAGGTCGCAAACGATCTGCCATTTGTTCTCTTCGGCGGCATGAACGTGCTGGAATCCCAGGATCTCGCCATGCGCATCTGCGAACATTACGTGAAGGTAACCGACAAGCTCGGCATTCCGTATGTGTTCAAAGCCTCTTTTGACAAAGCCAACCGCTCTTCCATCAAGTCTTACCGTGGTCCCGGCCTCGACGAAGGCATGAAAATTTTCCAGGCGCTGAAGCAGGCGTTCGGCGTGAAAATTATCACTGACGTGCACGAAAGCTGGCAGGCGCAGCCGGTCGCCGATGTGGTGGACGTGATTCAGCTGCCGGCCTTCCTGGCGCGTCAGACCGATCTGGTGGAAGCGATGGCGAAAACCGGTGCCGTGATCAACGTGAAGAAGCCGCAGTTCGTCAGCCCAGGCCAGATGGGCAATATCGTCGATAAGTTTGCCGAAGGCGGCAACGACAAGGTGATTCTGTGCGACCGCGGCAGTAACTTCGGGTATGACAACCTGGTGGTTGATATGCTCGGTTTCAACGTGATGAAGAAAGTCACTAACAACAGCCCGGTGATTTTTGACGTTACCCATGCGCTGCAGACGCGCGATCCGTTTGGCGCGGCTTCCGGTGGTCGTCGTGCGCAGGTTGCCGAACTGGCGCGTGCGGGCATGGCGGTAGGCATCGCCGGTCTGTTCATCGAAGCGCACCCGGAACCGAACAGCGCCAAATGCGACGGCCCGTCCGCGCTGCCGCTCGATAAGCTGGAACCGTTCCTGGCGCAGATGAAAGCGATTGACGATCTGGTCAAAAGCTTCCCGGAGCTGGATACCAGTAACTGATTTGTCATAGCAACAGCAAAGGCACCCGCGGGTGCCTTTGTAATAGAATGGTAAATTCTGTCGCAGGCGCTTAACAACGAAGGGATTACATAAAGTATCAACTGAAATTGACCGTCAAAACCATCTAAAATATTTCACGTAGATAGCACCCATGGCAATGACCCAGAGTAGAGTCAATAACAGCCCATAATGAGGGAAAAGCGCTGTCAAAAGTATTCCACCTGCTACTGCCGCAATCACCGGTATTAGTGAAAAAAAAGACTGACTTAACCATGCATAGAACCAGGAAAAGATTCGTTTCATTTTGTCAGTAACCGTTCTACTAATGCCAATATTTGCTCATCATTTGTTGAGCCGGATTTGTTTAAGTAAATAATTTTAGACATTTCAGGTTCTATGAGATAATAAAGCATTTCTAATTTCTGTTGATACAGATCGAAATAATACTCCGGATCCGCAAATTTCAAATGCTGAGCTGCTGTTGCAGCGATTTGTATTTTCCCATAAAATTTTAAAACTGTGACACTATAAAGCGATGTCCGGTCAATCACATCAACCAGCGAGCTCTTAAAAACTTTAGATTCGGTAACTATGCGCGCGATAAGAAATGAAATGGTGAGTTTTGAAGCTTTACCGCTTGTATAATTAGCCGCCTTTTCAGCAAGTTGGCGCACCAGATTTTGAACATTATGTTCACTGAGACGCGCAAGTTTTTTCTAAAGTAGATTTCAACCATATCAAGGATGACATCATGTCGTGAAAAAACCTGTGGCAGAGCTGAAAACATACGAACATCTTCACTTCTCAGTCGTTTACATACATCTTTGTAATCATCAAAAACGCAGGAACTATACCAGCTAGCTCTTTCAATTCCCGAGGCAACCGTAGTACTGACGGTTCGCGTTTCTTCACGCAGTTGCACCAGTGCTTTTTCAAAATTGAGTGCAATTGTACGATCAGCCTGAAGCTTCAATTTCAGATACGACATGGTTAATCATCCCTTACTGTAAAAATCCTTAATAAACGATTATATACTCATCACATCTTGTTGCAAGGAGCATGCATGGAAATGAAACGGATACTATTACTAATTGTCTTAACATTAGGCTACGCAATTGTTATTCCTGAGATCATGTTCAGGTTCCTTTCCGAATCATCGTATATGCTGTCAGGTAAATTAGTGAACCCTTTTCATGTTTTTTTATCGACCATTGATGCGTTGATTATCGCAACTATTTTATTATCTGCTTTTCTCTCATGGTTGACATTAAAGCTGATAGCGTCCATCGCTAAGCGGTAAGGTTTTAATGTACAAGCAGCATTTTGATACGGTGTCGGGGCTGAAAATAATGTAAGTCAATTGACGTATGGATTGTTTACAGGCAATCATAAACAATGACTGGCAGCCAGAGTAAATGCAGTGAACATTTTAACTTCTTCGGGTAAACAGAATATTAGCAATAAACTATTCGATTTAAGGCTTAATTTTTAGCAAATAGCTGGCAGGGCCAGATGTGCTAACGGCTGTTATTAAGCCGTAAAGATATCTTTATCCAGGTGCGCATAAATGCGCACCCTACATTGTACGGTCGCCGCTCATGGCGACCGATTCACCTGATGCGCACCCTGCGCTGTAGGGTCGCCATTTATGGCGACCGTTTCACCTGATGAGCATCAAGGCGCACCCTGCGCTGTAGGGTCGCCATTTATGGCGACCACTTCATTCCACGTTACAGCATAATCGTCAGCAGATAGCCGGCAAACAGGGCCAGATGCGCTGCGCCGTTGAGCACGTTGGTGCGGCCAGTGGAGAACGAGATGTGGCACAAAATCAGCACCGCGCTCATCACCACCATATGCGGCGGCTCAAGGCCGAAAATCAATTGCTGACCGGTCAGGGTGGCGATAATGGTCACCGTCGGCACCGTCAATGAAATGGTGGCCAGCACCGAACCGAAAAACAGGTTCATCGCGCGCTGCACCTGATTCATCAGCACCGCCTTGATTGCGCCCAGACCTTCCGGCGACAGAATCAGCAGCGCGACGAGGAAACCGGTAAACTGCTCCGGCGCGTTCATTTCAGTGAGCAGCATTTCCAGCGAGTTGGCGTTCATCTTCGTCACGCTGATCACCGCGATCAGATGCACAATCAGCCACGCGGTGTGCCACAGCGAGCTGTGCGCGGAAGGCTTACCGTGGTGCGGGTCGCCATCATCGCTCTCGTCTTCATGCTCGTAAACAAACAGGCTCTGGTGGGTTTTGGTCTGAATCAGCAGGAACACGCCGTACATCGCCGCAGAGATCGCCGCAATAATCAGCGCCTGCGCGGTGGTGAAATTGCCGCCGGGCAGGGCATTGGGAAACACCAGCACCAGAATCGCCAGCGGGAAAATGGCGATCATGTACTGCTTCACGCCGGCCAGGTTAACGTACTGGGTGGCAAATTTACGCCCGCCAAGCAGCAGGGCACAGCCCACCAGTCCGGCGGTAACGATCATGATGATGGAGTAGAGCGTATCGCGCATCAGCGCGGGCGCTGCATCGCCGGTCGCCATCAGCGCCGAAATCAGGCTCACTTCCAGAATGACCACTGACAGGCTGAGGATCAGCGAGCCGTAAGGTTCACCTAACCGGTGCGCCAGAACGTCGGCGTGACGTACTACGCTGAAGGCGCTGCTTAAAATCGCTACCAGCGCCAGCAGATTGATGCCAATTACCGGCAGAAGCGCTGTCTGGCCGCCAAAAAAGCTCAGCACCGCCAGCGCCAGAATCGGGAAAATCAGCGAATACTCGCTGTGTCGGGTCTTCTCATGTCCAGCCATGCGCCATCCTCTTCGGCAAAAAGAACAAAAACAGGCAATTGCTGCCTGATAAATATAGTGACTCATCTGACGAAGCGCAGTGTAACTTTTCACCACTGCTGACGCAGATTTTTTACGCGTTTTTACTTTTTGTCATTTTTCTCTGAACGAAGAGAAATTCGCGTTAATCAGCGAATTAGCCCTTTTCATCAGCAGGTTAATAGTGCGTGTTTCTCATCTATCCTGCGTGAAAGGAGGAAGAACAGAACTGAATCATCTGGCCTTATCCTCACTACCTGTCTTTTTTGCTGGCAGAAGTATGAAATAGCAGGTTTGCGTTTTTGCCGTTCTCTTCCAGACTTATACAGGGAACCTGAAACAGGAGGAACTATGCCTTATTCATCGAACCGGGAACTGCCGGACAGCGTGCGCCACGTGCTGCCGGGCCATGCGCAAACCATCTACCAAAAGGCGTTTAACAGCGCCTGGGATCAGTATAAAGATGAAGACGATCGTCGCGGTGATGAATCGCGCGAGCAGGTGGCACACAAAGTCGCCTGGGCAGCGGTCAAAAAAGAGTACGCCAAAGGCGAGGACGACAAGTGGCATCCTAAACACTAGCTCCCGCGCGGGCCACTGCGGCCCGCTTCACACTTCTCCGCGCTTCGTTCAAGAATCCTGCCAGGCAGCCGATGCTATTTACAGATAATTTCCCCTTTGTGATCGGGGTCAATCTTGAAACGTTTATGGCAAATGCATTACTGTCTTGTCTTAAGTCGACGCCGCGGGCGCCGCCTGTAAAATCGCAGATTCAGGGAGCCATAACGACAGGAAGGTCAGCGCAGTAGAGGAGATCGCAGTGTTAACCCGGGAATTCTTACTAAAAGCGGATTGCAAAACTTCATTTGGTGATATTGACGAAGCGCTGCTGTGGAGCTGTGAGAAGCGCGCCGCGTCGCTCTGCGCCACGCTTGCCTGTCGTCCCGATCAAAGCCCGGTGTGGATCTTCGGCTACGGTTCCCTGATGTGGAACCCGGTCTTTGAAGCGGAAGAGGTGGCGACCGGACGGCTTGAGGGCTGGCATCGTGCCTTTTGCCTGCGACTGACCGCCGGACGCGGCACCGTTGCCGCACCGGGACGGATGCTGGCGCTGAAAGAGGGCGGTTCTACCAGCGGTCTGGCGTTTCGCCTGCCGGAAGCGCGCCTGCATGAAGAGCTTGAGCTGCTGTGGAAACGGGAAATGATCACCGGCTGCTATCTGCCCACCTGGTGTGAACTGACGCTGGAGGATGGCCGCACGGTTACGGCGCTGGTGTTTATCATGGATCCGCGTCATCCGCTGTATGAAGCCGACTCCTGCCGCAGCACCATTGCTCCGCTGATCGCTCAGGCTAGCGGTCCGCTCGGCAGCAACGCGCAGTATCTGTTCTCGCTGGAACAGGAATTGGGCAAACGCGGCATGCAGGAAGAGGCGTTAACGCGCCTTGCGGCCGAAGTGCGCGCGCTGCAGCAGAGCGCCGCGCGCGGCTAACCTCAATTACCCGGATTAATCAGCCAGGTGCCCGGCTGGTTAATCGTCAGCATCTGGCTGCGCACCTGGCTGCCGTGATGCACTTCAATACGATAGCTGCCTGCCGCCAGATTCAGCGAGGCGAAACCGCTGCTGGCGGGTTTCACATCCTTCGCTTCGCCGTTCAGTACGATATTTTCCCCTGCCTGCAACTGCAGATAAACCGTCGCCATGGTTGGTGCGCTGCTGGCGGGCGCGCTGCCCGCTGATGGGGTCGCCGCCGGGGCGCTGCTGGCCGCCACCGGCGGTGCGTCGCTCGGGCGATTGGCTTTCCACACTACGACCACCACGGCAAGCAACGCCACGGCAGCGGCGGCGAGCAGGGCAGGCGACAAACGGCGCACATTGCGCGGCGTTACCGGTTCAATCGCGGCGGCGGCATGATTAACCGCCATTACCTGCGGTTCCGGCACGGCCGCTACCGGCTCCGGCACGGGCTGGCTCTCCGCGGTCACCGGGAAGGTCGTCACCAGCGCTTCGACATCGCTCACCGGCAGATCGATCAGCCGGGCAAAAGCATCAATACTCTGTGGACGGTCTTCCGGCTTCATCGCCAGCGCGCAGTCGATCGCGTGCAGCAGCGGCAGCGAATACCCCTCAGGCTTGCGCTCCACCAGCGGCTGGTAGTTATCTTCAATGCAGCGCACCACGCTGACCGGCGGCGCGTGGCCGGTGATCAGCGTATGCAGCACCGCGCCCAGCGCGTAGATATCGGTCCACGGTCCCTGTTCGACTTCTCCCTCTTCGCTGTACTGCTCAATTGGCGCGAAGCCCGGCTTGAGCATGATCTCGGTTTCATCCGACAGGTTGCCAATCTCTTTGCGCGCCGAGCCAAAGTCGAGCAGCACCGGCAGTTGGTTTTCCTGAATCTGAATGTTATCGAGCGAAATATCACGATGCAGGTAACCGGCGGTGTGAATGGTGTTGATGGCACCAAACAGCGGCGGCAACAGACGGCGAATCCACGCTTCGTCAATGCTGTCCGGGCTGGTGAGCTGCCACTCTTTCAGCGTCATGCCGCTGTAGTAGAGCGTGCCCATGTAAGCCGTGCCGTTCTCTTCCCAGAAGCGCAGGACGTGCAGCAGACCGGGATGATTGAAACGCGCCAGCAGCCGTGCCTCCTGAATAAAGCTGTTGCGTCCGGCATTAAACAGTTTCTGGAAGCGCTCGCCGCGCAGTTCCAGCGCCAGATCCGCACCGCGTACCGCCAGTGACACCGGCATGTACTCTTTGATGGCGATGGTGCGTTCCAGCTGATGATCCCAGGCGCGATAGACAATGCCAAAGCCGCCGCCGCCGATCACTTCCTTGATTTCAAACTCGTTAAACCGGTAGCCCGCAGGCAGGGCATTGGGGGTATGATTTTCGTTTGCCGACATAGTGAGCTCTCTGAACACGTCCTGTAGCGCCCCGTCACGCCGGTGACGGCGGGCAACAACCGCTAATTAATTAATGTTACGCCAGGCACCAATTGCCGGATCGGCCAGATCGGCGTGCAGGGTGTCAATCAGTAACACAGTCACTTTTTGCTGTGGCATAAACTGCGGCGACCAGATGCCGCGTAAGCTATCAACCCGCGATTTCACCGCTTCGCTATCCGTGCCGGTGTTTTTATCCATTTTAATCAGCAGCGTGCCGCTGAAACGCCAGACGTGCTGCTGAGCATCAAACGGCAGCACCAGCCAGCTATCACTGGCATCGGGCCGCGTGACAATCATGCGCTGTTTGTTCACCGCTACCACCTCCAGCGGCGTGCGGGTCAGCGTAAGATCGGCGATGGGATAACCCTGCAGGAAGGTTACCGTCTGGCTGCGCGTTTTGCCGTCACTCAGCAGCGTCATCGCCGCCGGACCTTCCAGCCAGCCCTCGGTTGAGCAATGCTGCTGCGGGTTCTCAGGGATAAACAGCGAACCGCCGTTTTCATCCCACCAGGTACGGAAATGGCAGCCGCCGGGCAGGGCGAAGTGCTGCAGCGGCGTGCTGTCGGCCGGACGCGATAAATCCAGCGGCGCTGCGGTATTGGCGCTGGCGCTGGCGGTCGCGTCATTAAGGATGATTGGCCGCCAGTTCTGCAGTTTTGCCGCGCTGCCATTAGCCAGCACGCTGCCCTCTTTGCTGGTCATCTGCCAGGGGATCTCATCCAGCAGGCCGCACTGGTTCGCCAGCAGCGTACCGACGCGCGGCAGGAAGCTGGTAAGAATGCTGGTGTCGCTGCTTTTACCGGACACGATGCGCAGCGGCAGCGTCTCTTTACACCAGTCGTCGGGCGCATTACTGGCAACGTTATCGATATAGACTTCCAGCGACAGGCTGGGCGAGTAGACCACCCGGTAATCTTCCGCCTGCGCATTCAGGGCCAGTAACAGGGCGGCAACGCCCGGCAACCACAGTTTCATAATGATCCTTGCAATCAATAACGTGACGGCAGAAAACGTGCCGCATCAGCCTGGGAATAAAGCAGCGTCGCGTCCTGCGGTTCGCCAATCCAGATTGCCAGAGCGCTGAGATTGTCGCTTTTAACACTGCGGTTTACGGCCTGTTCCATCAATGCCAGCCACTCTTCGCAGGCGTTCACCATGCGCAGTGCCTGTTCCATTTCGTCGGTGGTGAGGTTGAGCCAGAAACCGTCGGTACAAACCAGAAATGCGTCACCATCGGTCAGCTCAATCACCTCGCTGAAGGTGGCCGGTCGGGCCGGCTCAATACCCAGCGCATTATAAAGTAAATTACTGTTAATGCCGGTATTTTCATAGCCGGCTTCGCGCAGCTGCTGCGCCAGACTGTGGTCACGCGTCACCTGATGCAGCACCCCGTGGCGGAAGTGATAAACCCGGCTATCACCAGCGTGCGCCCACCATGCGCGCTGCGTTGTGCGGTCAATAAACAGGGCGGCAAGGGTGGTGCTCATGCGCGAAAAATTCGGATTGTTCCCCTGGGCGCTGACCAGCGTTTGCTGACACTTTTCTATCGCCGCGCGTGTACTCTCCGGCGTGAACGTGTCGTTTTGCTGCAGCTGCGTCAGCAGGGTATCGCGCACCAGCTGGGCCGCATAATCGCCGCCGGGCAGACCGGCCACGCCGTCGCACACCAGAAAACAGGCTTTCTGTTCATCGACTTCGGCACCGGTGCGATCCTGGTTTTCGTCACGCATACCCTGCTGGCAGCGGCTGGCAAACTTCATCTTCATGCGTCTTCGGTCCGCGTCTGGGAATCTTTGTACTGATTCACTTCCATGTCGTAGGCATGCAGAAAGGCTTCACCAAACAGGGTGTGGAAGTCATCTTCAATCTCGCCCGCGGTGCGCTGATAGTGACGGAGAAAATAGTCCCACAGCGCCGCTTTGCGTCCGCCGCTGAACGGCATCTTAGGCAGCACGCCGTCTTTGCGCGCTTCCTCTTCCAGACGCTGCGGATTAAACGACTGCAGCATCGCGGCAATGATGGCGCGAATGCCGGCAATCATCCCCAGCTGATGCGCCTGTAAATCCACCAGCGCATCGCGCACCGCCGCTTCCGGCGGCATAAAGCCAGGCATCTGGCTCTGGTACATCTGCATCAGCACGGTTTTGCCGGAGGGCAGAATTTTAAACGGGTTGTTGGCTTCGTTAAGGATCATCGTCATGTCGGCTTTCACGCCGCGTTTGAGGATGGAGCGCGAAGAGAGCAGGGCAACCGTACCCTGCGAAAACAGGCTGAGCATGCGGCCGGTGACGCGCATCTGCTCTTCGGTGATCGGCGTCTGGTGACCATTATTCAGGCCCATACCTTCCAGTAGCGCGGCGATCAGTTTGTCCTGATCGGCGTCTGCCAGCACGGCTGGCATCACGGGCGCATCGCTTTGCGGATCGATCGCCAGGCGCGCGTCCGGGCGGCGTTCGTGACGCGGACTGTCGCTCTGCGGCAGGACTTCCGGTTCCGGCACGTTTTCGTCCTGCTGCATACCCAGCGGATCGGCGGCGCTGTCAGCAAAAAACGCCAGCGGATCATCCTGCGGTGCGTTCTGACACGCCGGGTCGCGCACTTCCAGGCCATATTCGCCAATCTGCAGCGTATCGCCGTGGCGCAGCCGCACCTGCGAGCCGCGTTGTAGCGCCACGCCGTTCAGCACCACCGAAGTGACGCTGCCCTGGTTGGTCAGGCGGCACTCGCCGTCTGGCGACAGGTGCACCAGCGCCTGCAGGCGCGAGATAGCGCGCGATTCGTCGGGCAGCACCAGGTCGTTATCCTGGCTGCGGCCGATAGTCCCGCCAGGCGGGCTAAACGCGACGGTTTTGGCGGGCACATCCGTATTGCACTGCACAATGGTAAATTGCATGAGTCATCCCGTTAACAAGGCAAGCGCACTGGCCTACTCAAACATCGGTGGATAGAGGCCATTACGTCCCGGCTGGGCACCCGCCGCCGGGTTAAACAATAACGAAAAAAGTTGCGCGGTGAGCGGGCCACTGTGTTTATGCGTGGCGTGGGCAAAGCCGTCACTGCGATTACTCCACCAGTAGCTAATGTGCTGTTGGGGATCAAAACGGTCGGCCACTTCACGCCAGCTCAGGGTGCAGGGCAAATCGTCAAAACCAATCACATCCATGATGTCGCTGCGCTGCTTATCCGGCAGCAGCAGCGGAGCCAGCTGCTGAATCTGCGTCTCCAGCGCGTCCGGGCTGTGGCGATCGCGCACCGCCTGCCACAGCAGCGCGCCGAGTTCCTGATACCAGTCGCCGGAGATCGCCAGCTGTGAAGCATGCCACGCGCTGAGCGGGATGCTGTGCAGCGCCAGCAGCGGCCACGCACGGCCGACGCGATCGCACGAGGGCAGCAGACAGCCCAGCTGCACCTGCTGGCGCAGCGGCGATAGCGGCAGGACAAAATTCCATACCGGCGCGCGTAAAAACTGTTGCGTACTGGCCTCTTCCTGCTGATGCCAGTGGATTAAGCCTTGTTGAAACCAGTGGCTCCACGGCGTCACCGTGGCTTCACTGAGCCGCTGGCGCAGAAAATCACCGGTGGCCGGTAATTTGCCATACCAGCCCGGCGCGGTGTAACTCGCCATGGTTACCTCACCATTACTCACTGTGTCCGGTCAATCGCTGCGATACGGTGTGTGGCGCAACCGCCAGCATACGGCCATTCTGACCGGCATTTTTCAGATTTTCCGCAAGCTTACGCATCATCAGCGCATTGTCGCGCGCATAAGGCGACGACTGAATCTGCTGATCGAGCAGCTGGCTAAGGTGCCAGTCAAGCTGCTGCAGATCGCGCGCGCTGACATTGTCCGGCAGCGTGCGCTGCAGATTTTGCATCAGCCAGCCGCGCAGAAATTCGCCGTCATAGTTACGCGGCTGATACAGCATCTGATAAGCGCGCAGCGCATTGCGGCTGTAGTCATTGTCGGTGCCGGGATCGTCACGCAGCAGGTTGGTAATTTGCTGGGCCACGCGCGGCAGCAGTAAAGACTTAAGCGCATTTTGATAAAGCACCCATGCGGCATCGCTCACCTGGTTACCGCGATACAGTCCAGCGCGCATGGTAAGCGGTGGATTGTCGAGAGAAAAATGCGCCGACAGCGGCAGTTTCACCAGGTTATTTAAGAAGGGTAGCAGATCAAAAATATTATCGGCTGGCTGATGAATAACCTGCTGACTTTGCGCGGTAATCGGCCCGATACGCGCCGCGACCTGATCGAGATAACGCTGATTCTGTACGTAGCTGGTGAGCCACAAACCGGAGAGCAGCACCAGCGCGCCGGTGAGCGCGCCGTAACCGATCCAGTGCAGCAGCCGGTTACGATACTCCCAGTGACGGTTGCTGCCGGCAAGGCCGCTTTCGCGGAACACCAGGTCGCTTAACAGGTCGCGAATAAAGAAGCTCTGGCCTTTGGTACCCGGAATCGGATTGCTGCGGTTAACGCTGTCCCATGCGGCAAGGCTCGACTCGCCGGTGTGTGGCAGCTGTAGCTTACGGTTGAGTTCGCCCATGATGCGGTCAAACGGCAGGCCTTCCTGGGTACCGCTGGTAAAGAACAGGCCGCGCGCCGACCAGGCAATCTCATCCTGATGGCGGGAAAATACCACGTCGAGATATTCGTTGAGTAACGGACGCAGCGAACTGAACTCCTGCGGGAACAGAAAGCTGTCGGCACGCTGGGTGAGATCGCGCTCGCCGGCCATCACGTCGGCCAGCTGCTGCTGCAGACGCTGCTCCAGCTGCTGAAAGCGCTCGCTAAAGCTGCGGTGCCAGTCATCTTTATGCGGCTTGCCCGGTTCCCACGGGAAGGTGAAGCCCCAGATGGCATCGCGCTGCGGCTTACTCAGGTTGCCGTAAAAGCTCATAAACCCTTTCAGCAGGTCGGTTTTGGTGACCATCACATACACCGGGAAATGAATGCCGGTTTGCTGATGCAGCTCGACCATGCGGCTGCGCAGCGCGCTGGCCTGGGCGTGACGTGCCTCGGCGGAATCGGTCAGCAGGTCGGCCACGCTGATGGTCATGATCACGCCGTTGATTGGCTGGCGCGTGCGGTAGCGCTTAAGCAGTTTTATGAAGTTATGCCACTCGGCGCCGTCGCGCGCGCGCTGGCTCTCCTGCAGTGCGTAACGGCCTGCGGTGTCGATTAAGACGGCGCTGTCGGTGAACCACCAGTCGCAGTGACGCGTGCCGCCGACGCCGCGTACCGCCTCTTTGCCGAGGCTGTCGGTTAACGGAAACTCCAGGCCAGCATTCAGCAGCGCGGTGGTTTTACCGGCACCGGGCGCGCCAATCATCACGTACCACGGCAGCTGATACAGATAGTGACTCTGAAAACGCGCCAGCCAGCTTTTCTGATGCCGGCGACCAAACTGGGTGCGTTTCAGCCGCAGCGCAGCTTCACTGAAGCGCTGGGTCAGCAGCGTCTCGGTCGCCTGGCGATCGGACGCTTCTTCGTGACTCATTTCCTGCAGGCGATTGAGCAGTTTGCTGTTAAACCAGCCGCGCCAGATGGCAGGAATAAACTGGAACAGCACCCAGCAGAAATAGAGCAGGCCGACCGCCAGCTGGCGCGGGAATACCGGCTCCAGTGGACGGGTGTCACCCCAGCTCCACAGCGGACCGAGCATCCACAGCACGCAGCTCAGCGCCGTGACGCCAATCAGGCCCCACAGCAGGCGATGGGTTAACAGATGTTGGAGTGATGCGCGCATCACTGGCCTCCCTGATGATTGCCGAGGGTTTCCGGTGCCGCAAACAGGGTGATCTCCACCCGGCGATTGCGGGCGCGGTTTTCATTGCTGTCATTGGGTAAGAGCGGATTGCTGTCGCCGCGGCCTTCGGCTTTAACGCTGTGACCGTCCGCCAGCTGCGTATTCAGCAGTTGCGTAACGGCACGGGCGCGGGCGAAGGAGAATTCATAGCTGGAGGCGAACCGACCATCCACCGGACGATTATCGGTATAGACCGATACCAGCACCGTGCCTTTTACCGTCTTCATCGCGCTGGCCACGTGCGCCAGCAGCGCGCGGCCAACCTGGTTCACCACCGTACCGTCCGGCGCAAACAGCTTGTCCGCAGGGATGATCACTTTGCTGCCAAAGGCACCGTCGCTCACTTCCAGCTGGCCTGCGGCAATCACATCGTTAAGACGCTGATGCAGATCGAGCAGCGCCTGCGGTGAGGTGGGGCGGCGCCCCGGCATGATTTGTGGCAGCGGGGTTTGATAGATGGCGCGCAGCAGCGGTTCGGCCGCATTGCCCAGCCGCCAGTTGAGCCCGCTGTAGATCAGACAGGCAATCAACGTAGCCAGCGTGACGCAGGCCCACAGTGGCACCATTGGTCGCGTCAGGGTGCTGACCAGCGGATGGACTTCCACCAGCGGCGCGCGCGGTGGTGGTGCCGGGCGGATTTCCGCAATCAGCTGCGCCAGCCGTTTACGGATGCCTTCACACTGCGCGCGTCCGCTGTCGCTGGCGCGATAGCGCCCTTCGTAGCCCAGCAGCAGGCAGTAGTGAATCACTTCCAGCAGCCATAAATGCTGCTGCGGGCTTTGCGACACGCGCGATAGCAGCTGGAACACTTTTTCGCCGCCCCAGCTTTCGTTATGAAAGGTCACCAGCATGCCGTTGCCGGACCAGACGCCGCGCGTGCCCCAGGGGGTTTGCGCCGCCGCTTCGTCCAGCACGCTACACAGGCAGTAGCGTGCACCGATGATCATCTCAAACGGCAAACCCGCCTGCTTGCAGCGTTGCTCGAACTGGCGGATCTCTTCAATCAGTAGCTGACGCAGGCCAGCGGGATCGTCGTGCGTCGCCGCCTGCCGTATACGCACGACGGCATTCAGAATCGGGGCTGCGGCATTCAGCAAAAGGTTATCGTTGCCCGCGACAATGCCATCGCGGGCAAGGGAGTCCTGAGTCATTAAATCTCGATTATCCTGGCAATAACGGAACGGTTAGCCCGCAAAGCAGCGGTGTGCTGCGGGCAATATGCGCCGGATTGCATCATCAGTCTAAGATCCAGGTCGCGGTATCATTTGTGCGGCATGCTTTACTAGCGCCGCCCACGGCCACGCAGACCTGTTTAGTACGACGGGGACGCGGCCGGTCGCTGCGCAGCGTGGCGTCATAGCGGCTGCTCTCCACGCCAGCTTTGGGGGGCACATAGCCAATCAGCTGACCGCTGGGTTCTTCTGCAATCGCCAGCCAGTTGTGCTCGACGCGACCCAGCACCTCAAAGGTTTGGGCGTTATCCAGATAACGCACCACTTTGCCGCCGTAATCCGGCAGGGTCATCACAGAGGCGGCATACAGCGCGCGAAAGCTCTCATTCACCGGGGTAAATTCACCGGGTGCTGCCACTGCATGACGATGAACCAGTTTTACGCCGTTCACTTCGCTGGTGACCAGGGTGTCATCCGTCACGGGCGGTGGAGGCGCTTTACATCCCGCCAGCGTTAAAGCCGCCAGCAGCGTTAGCAAGAGACTCTTATTCACCATGATCCTCAAATTTTCATCAGTATCGCTGCAGAGTTGTATCCGGCACGCACTCAGCGGGCGGGCAGATTATGCAGTGAGAAGGCCACTAAAAAACAGTCAAATTACAGAAAGATAGTGCTGACTTAAGTCTACCTAAGACTTTTGAGAATTCAAACCATTGCACCGCGGCAAATCCCGTGCTACCGGGCGAAAAAACGCCTTAACGGCACGCCGCGATCGTTCTGGCTGGGACGATAGATAAGCTGCATTAATTTATTTGCGTAAGCAAGCGCGGCTGGCGTGCGGCGCGACATTTGCCCCCTGATGGTGCTTAGGGGAATTGGTAAATAAGATTTATCTATTTTTTTGGGTAAAAAAAGATTGCGCGGCGAAACAATTTTATGATTTTCAGAATTTCCGGGCGCAGCTGCGTTAGTAACCCAGCCAGTCCGGCACGGCTTTTGCTTGGCTGCGCCACTTAACCCGTATTACGCAGCAAAGGTCGCGGAACCGTTCGCTGGTGATTGGCCCGCACCAGGTTAGCGCAGGTTCTGATTTCACTTATGGCTAAATAAACCCATCTTTTTCTCGCTTAATCCGCGCTTTAGACCCGAAGGGTTTTGGCATCCTATGCTCAGAATTCCTGCCAGCTGAGGTATGTCGTGGCTGAAGAGAGCAACGAGGACAAAACAGAATCGCCCACCCCCCACCGACTTGAGAAAGCACGGCAGGAGGGGCAGATTCCGCGTTCGCGCGAGCTGACTTCGGTACTGATGCTGCTGGCCGGGCTGCTGATCATCTGGCTGGGCGGCCACAATATGGCGCAACGGCTGGCCAGCATGGTGGCCACCGGCTTCCGCTTCGACCACGGCATGGTCAACGACGATAAAATTATCGTCTCGCACATCGGCAACCTGGTGATGCAGGCGGTGATCGCGCTGCTGCCGCTGATGGCCGGGCTGGTGATCGTTGCCATCGCCGCGCCGATGATTCTTGGCGGAATCAACATCAGCGGAAAATCCATCAAATTCGATTTCAAAAAGCTCAACCCGTTACCGGGCATTGCGCGCATGTTCTCCGGTCAGACGTGGGCGGAACTGGTGAAGGCGATCCTCAAAGCGGTGCTGGTGGCGCTGGTGGCTGGCTGGTATCTGTGGAGTCACTGGCAGGAGATGCTGCGTCTGATGAGCGAATCGCCGGTGAATGCGCTGCAGCATGGCCTGTCGATGACCGCCATCAGCTGCGCGCTGGTGATGCTGGGTCTGATCCCGATGGTTGGCTTTGATGTGTTCTGGCAGCTCTACAGCTACTTCAAAAAGCTGCGCATGACGCGCCAGGAAATTCGCGATGAACACAAGCAGAACGAAGGCGACCCGCACGTGAAAGGGCGTATCCGCCAGGCGATGCGTGCCGCCGCCCGCCGCCGCATGATGGCCGACGTGCCGAAGGCGGACGTCATCGTGACTAACCCGACGCACTACTCGGTGGCGCTGCAGTATCAGGAAGGCAAGATGAGTGCGCCGAAAGTGATTGCCAAAGGCGCCGGTGACATTGCCCTGCGCATTCGGGAAATCGCTAAAGAGCATCGCGTACCGATTCTGGAAGCACCGCCGCTGGCGCGTGCGCTCTATCGTCATACGGAAATTGGCCAGTTTATTCCCGGCGCGCTCTATGCCGCCGTGGCAGAAGTGCTGGCGTGGGTCTGGCAGCTGCGACGCTGGAAGCGTGAAGGCGGCCTGATTCCAAACAAACCAAAACATCTGCCGGTCCCGGCAGAGATGGACTTTGCAGGAGAGAACACCAACCATGGCTAATCTGGCCGAAAAGCTGCGTTTACCGGGCAATTTTAAAGACACGCAATGGCAGGTGCTGGCTGGTCCGGTGCTGATCATGCTGATCCTGTCAATGATGGTATTGCCGCTGCCGGCGTTCATCCTTGACCTGCTGTTTACCTTCAACATTGCGCTGTCCATCATGGTGCTGCTGGTGGCGATGTTCACCCAGCGCACGCTGGAATTCGCTGCCTTCCCGACCATTTTGCTGTTCTCAACGCTGCTGCGTCTGGCGCTGAACGTCGCCTCAACGCGTATCATCCTGCTGGAAGGGCATACGGGTGCTGATGCCGCCGGGCGCGTGGTTGAAGCCTTTGGTCACTTCCTCGTGGGCGGTAATTTCGCCATTGGTATCGTGGTGTTCATCATCCTCGTAATCATCAACTTCATGGTCATCACCAAAGGTGCCGGACGTATCGCCGAAGTGGGCGCGCGTTTCGTGCTGGATGGTATGCCCGGCAAGCAGATGGCGATCGATGCCGATTTGAACGCCGGCCTGATTGGTGAAGACGAAGCCAAACGCCGGCGCACCGAGGTGACCCAGGAAGCAGATTTCTACGGCTCAATGGATGGTGCCAGTAAGTTTGTGCGCGGCGACGCCATCGCCGGCATCCTGATCATGGTGATTAACGTGATCGGCGGCCTGCTGGTGGGCGTGGTGCAGCACGGTATGGATCTCGGCCACGCCGGGGAAACCTATACGCTGCTGACCATCGGTGACGGCCTGGTGGCGCAGATTCCGGCGCTGGTGATCTCGACCGCTGCCGGTGTCATCGTTACCCGCGTCAGCACCGATCAGGACGTCGGCGAACAGATGGTGGGCCAGCTGTTTAACAATCCGCGCGTGCTGATGCTGAGCGCCGGCGTGATTGGCCTGCTGGGCCTGGTGCCCGGCATGCCGAACTTTGTGTTCCTGCTGTTCACCGCGGCGCTGCTCGGCCTGGCCTGGTGGCTGCGCGGCCGCGAAATGCAGCCGAAGAAGCAAAGTGAAGCCTCCAGCGTGGTGAAAACGCAGGAGACGCCGGCCACGGTCGAAGCCTCGTGGACCGACGTCCAGCTGGAAGATTCGCTTGGCATGGAAGTGGGCTATCGCCTGATTCCGATGGTCGATCATCTGCAAAACGGCGAGCTGCTCGGGCGTATCCGCAGTATCCGTAAAAAGGTGGCGCAGGAGGTTGGCTTCCTGCCACCGGTGGTGCACATTCGTGACAACATGGAGCTGCCGCCGGCGCGCTATCGCATCCTGATGAAGGGCGTGGAGATTGGCAGCGGCGATGCTTATCCGGGACGCTGGATGGCGATCAACCCGGGCACGGCGGCGGGCACGCTGCCGGGTGAAGCGACGGTGGACCCGGCGTTTGGGCTCGCGGCCATCTGGATCGACAGCGCGCTGAAAGAGCAGGCACAGATTCAGGGCTACACTGTAGTGGAAGCCAGTACCGTGGTGGCGACCCACCTTAATCACCTGATCGGCCAGTACGCCAGCGAGCTGTTTGGGCGTCAGGAAGCGCAGCAGCTGCTGGACCGCGTCACCCAGGAGATGCCAAAGCTGACGGAAGATCTGGTGCCGGGCGTGATTACCCTGACCACGCTGCACAAAGTGCTGCAAAATCTGCTGACCGAGCGCGTCTCGATCCGCGACATGCGCACCATTATCGAAACGCTGGCCGAACATGCGCCGGTGCAGAACGATCCGCAGGAACTGACCAGCGTGGTACGCGTCGCGCTGGGCCGCGCGATTACCCAGCAGTGGTTCCCGGGCAACGGCGAAGTGCAGGTGATTGGACTGGATGCCACACTGGAACGTCTTCTATTGCAGGCGCTGCAGGGTGGTGGCGGTCTGGAACCGGGTCTTGCCGATCGACTGCTGATGCAGGCGCAGGCCGCGCTGCAGCAGCAGGAGATGACCGGTGCGCCGCCGGTGCTGCTGGTTAACCATCCGCTGCGGGCGCTGCTGGCGCGCTTCCTGCGCCGCAACCTGCCGCAGCTGGTGGTGCTGTCCAATATGGAGCTGACCGATAACCGGCAGATCCGCATGACTGCTACCATAGGCGGCAAATAATGCGCGGCGTGACGCTCTCATGGCTGCTGGCAGCGCTGCTGGCGCTGCCGCTAACGGGCAAAGCCGCCAGCGGTGCGTGGCAGGCCAGCGCCAGCGGCCCGAGCCTTGGCGTGCGCGGCAACTGGCTGCTGTCGCCGGCGCTCAAAGCGCCCTCGGCGGCTCCAGGGACTATTTCGCTGGTGAACTGGCGCTACACGCTGAGCCGCCCGGCGCCATCTGGTCTGGTGGTGCGGCTGTGCGCCAGCCAGCGCTGCGTGGAGCTCGACGGCGCCAGCGGCAGCACACGCGGTCTCGCCAACGTGGCAGCCGATGAAACGCTGCATCTGGCTTTCGGCTTTCAGGGGCAGGGCGCGTTGCCGCCCGGCCTGCGGGTGGTGAGCAGTGAAGTGATGGTCAATTACCAATAGCAAATAGCCAATAGCCAATAAAAAACCCGCCGCAGCGGGTTTTTTTAAGCTTACATTCGCTCGACGGTTTTGATGCCCAGCGTATCCAGCCCCTGCTTCAGGGTTTTCGCCGTCAGCGCCGCCAGCTGCAGACGGCTATTGCGTACGTTTTCCTCTTCGGCGGAGAGAATCGGGCAGTGCTCATAGAAGCCCGAGAACAGACCGGCCAGATCGTACAGATAAGCACACATCACGTGCGGCGTGCCGTCGCGCGCGACCTGGGTGATGGTCTCTTCAAACTGCAGCAGACGGGTCGCCAGCAGCGCTTCGCGCTCGTCAGTCAGGATGATATCACCGTGCAGGCTGTCTGCCTCAATGCCCGCTTTACGGAATACCGAGAGCACACGCGTGTAGGCATACTGCATGTACGGCGCGGTGTTGCCTTCAAACGCCAGCATGTTGTCCCAGTCGAAGATGTAATCGGTGGTGCGGCTTTTCGACAGGTCGGCGTATTTCACCGCGCCAATGCCGACCACTTCCGCCAGCTCTTTCAGCTCTGCCGCGCTCATCTCCGGATTCTTCTCGCTGACCAGCGCATGGGCGCGCTCAACGGCTTCATCCAGCAGATCGGAGAGTTTGATGGTACCACCGCTGCGCGTCTTGAACGGACGGCCATCTTTGCCCAGCATCATGCCGAACGCATGGTGCTCCAGCGGCACTGACTCCGGCACGTAGCCCGCTTTGCGCACGATGGTCCACGCCTGCTGCAGATGCTGATGCTGGCGGGAATCGATGTAGTACAGCACGCGATCGGCATGCAGCGTTTCGTAGCGATATTTGGCGCAGGCGATATCGGTGGTGGTGTAGAGATAGCCGCCATCCTTCTTCTGGATGATCACGCCCATCGGTTCACCTTCCTTGTTTTTGAACTCATCAAGGAAGACCACGGTGGCGCCTTCGCTGGTCACTGCCAGCCCTTTTTCGCGCAGATCGGCGACGATGCCCGGCAGCATGTCGTTATACAGGCTTTCACCCATCACATCCTTACGCGTCAGGGTGACGTTAAGGCGGTCATACACCTGCTGGTTCTGACTCATGGTGATATCCACCAGCTTTTTCCACATGGCGCGGCAATATTCGTCGCCACCCTGCAGTTTCACCACGTAACCGCGGGCGCGCTCGGCGAAGGCTTCGTCTTCGTCATAGGTGCGTTTCGCTTCGCGGTAGAAGGCTTCCAGGTCGGCCAGCGCGATATCTTCATGATGCTCGTTCTGCTGCTTCTCCAGATAGGCGATCAGCATGCCAAACTGTGTGCCCCAGTCACCGACGTGGTTAGCGCGGATGACGTGATGACCGAGAAACTCCTGGGTGCGCACTGCGGCATCACCGATGATGGTGGATCGCACGTGACCGACGTGCATCTCTTTCGCCACGTTAGGCGCCGAGTAGTCAATCACGATAGTCTGAGGTGTCACTTCGCTGACGCCCAGGCGTGGCAGCTGTAGCGCCTGCGCGGCCTGCTGTGCCAGCCACTGGCGGTCGAGGAAGATGTTGATAAAGCCGGGACCGGCGATGTCGACTTTGCTGGCGATGCCAGCCAGATCCAGATGCTGAACTACCTGTTCAGCCAGCTGGCGCGGCACCTGACCGAGCTTTTTCGCCACGGCCATGATACCGTTCGCCTGGTAATCGCCGAACTGCACTTTTGCAGACTGACGAACCTGCGGTTCGCAATCGGCCGGTGCGCCTGCCGCCACCATCGCCTGACTGACTTTATCGGAAAGAAGAGCCTGAATATTCACCGCGTTACCTTCATATGCTGAAAAGGCCCGCCAGCTGAGGGCGAGCCGATGTCGTCATCCCGCGTGCATGTCGGGACGGAAAAAATAAGAGGGGAAGTATACGTGAAATGTTGGGGTGCGTCAGCAATCGGTTATGGCTGCCGGTGGACGCAGGCCCGCGCGCCGGTTAACGGCGGCGCGGGTGGCGACGGGGATTTTTAACGCTTTTGTCTTCACGCACCTTCCAGTGGCGGGAAATTGCAAATCCCATCAAGGCTATCAGGACCGCGACAACAATGAGCATAGACATAGGGCCATTCCTTGTAGTTGTGAAACCCAAATTTATAAGAAAGGGTCAGCTACTGCAATTGATTGACGGGTAAATAAGAGTTATCTCATTGTATTAACTATTGTTAATAATAACAGTTGGTTAAGGCACTTTTATAAAGTAACGTGTGGACCTGATTACGCGATTAATCCGAAAGAGAGGGGCGGTTTATGCGGTTTTTGAAGGTTTTTGGCGTGAAATCGGATGAATCCGAGCATTTTGTCAAGCGAAAGCTGCGGCAGCCCTGTTTTTTTATTGATTAAAAGATCTGAACTGAGTTTGAGGTATTTAACGTATGAATCTGGATTTTCCTTCAGAACTGAGTGACTTAAAACAAGACCTGTCCCGATTTGAACAGGCTTTGCAACATTTTGCGGCACGCCTCGGCCTGGATCTCACGCAGCATGAGGCGGACCACGTGGCAGTGCGCTGTCACCAGTTCGCCACGGCAGAACGCTGGAAAGCCGGGTTACTGCAAATCGGCGATCAGTTTTCCGAAGCGATGATTAATGGACGGCCGATCTGCCTGTTTAAGCTGCATCATCCGCTGCGCATTGCGGGCTGGCAGGTGGATGTGATCGAGCTGCCGTGGCCCGGTGAGAAGCTGTATCGCCATGAAGGCTGGGAGCATGTGGAAATTGTGTTGCGCGGCGAGCCGGAAACGCTGGGCATGCGTGCGATGGCGTTGCTGGCAGACGAGGCGCTGACGCAGCCGGGCATCGCGTTTAAAACCAGCACGCCGCAGGGCGAAAATGAACGTTTGCCCAATCCGACCTTAGCGGTGACGGACGGGCAAACTACCATCAAGTTTCATCCGTGGCGGCTGGAGGAAATCGTTGCCAGCGAACAGGCTTAGCGCCGCGCTGCCACCGCCTGCTGCAGGCGCGATACCGCCTGCTGCAGGGTGGCGTGCGTGCAGCCAAAGTTGAAGCGCACGAAGCGATCGTCGCCAAAATCACGGCCCGGCGAGAAACCGAGACCGTGTTTTTCGAAATACAGCGCCGGGCTGGCAACATCCAGCTGGCTGGCGTCAATCCAGCCGAGGTAGCTGGCCTCTGGCGCGACCATGCTGAGTTCCGGCAGCGCATTCACCTGCTGCACCAGCCAGTCACGATTGGCGCGCAGGTAAGCCAGCTGGTCTGCCAGCCACGCATCACCGCCGCGCCATGCGGCTTCCGCCGCCACCAGCGCCAGAATATCCACGCCCGGTACGATGCCTTCACGCACCTGCTTAAAGCGTTTCCGCAGTTCGGGATGAGGGATAATGGCCATGGACGCACCCAGCCCGGCGATGTTGAAGGTTTTAGACGGCGAAATCAGGGTAATGCTGCGCTGGGCGGCGTCTTCGCTCAGCGAGGCAAACGGAATGTGCTGTACGCCAGGCGTTAACAGCAAGTCACAATGGATTTCATCGGAGCACACCAGCAAATCGTGGCGTTGGGCAAAGGCCAGCTGCGCCTCCAGCTCATCACGGCGGTAGACGGTGCCGCCCGGATTCTGCGGATTGCACAGCATGAGCAGGCGCTCGTTGCCCTGCATCTGGCTGTCATCCAGCTGCATCACCCAGCGATCCTGCTGTAACTGCAATGGCAGATTGACCTGAGCGCGCTGCGCCAGCCGCGCCGCCGCGCGAAACGGCGGATAAATTGGCGTCGGTGCCACGGTGCTTTGCGACGACTCGGTAAATGCCCGGACCGATAAATTAAGTCCGCTCACCACGCCCGGCAGCAACACAATCCATTCCGGCTCAATCTGCCAGCCATAGCGCTGGGCTAAGCGGGAAATAGTGATATCAATCAAACCGTGCGGCGTCGCGCCATAGCCGAAAACACCGTGGTCGGCACGCTGTTTAATGGCCTCAATGATGCACGGCGGCGAGCGAAAATCGGTGTCGGCAACCCACAAAGGCAGCACATCGCGATCAACATATTTGTGCCATTTCAAACTATCGCTGTGACGACGGTCTATCCCTTGATCAAAATCGAATGCCATAGTGCGCTTTCCACGTAAACTGTCTGAATGAGCAGACTAACTGATGCACTCCTCCCGAGCCAGCAGTCATGAAAAGGAGCAAGATATGACGAAACTGGAAATTTGTTGCTATGGCATCGACTGCGCAATGACTGCGCAGGCGTCCGGTGCCGATCGCGTGGAGCTGTGCAGTGCTCCGCGTGAAGGCGGACTGACACCTTCGGCGGGTATGCTGGAAGCCGCACAGCGTGAACTGACCATTCCGGTCCACCCGATCGTGCGGCCGCGCGGCGGCGATTTTTGTTACACCGCACGCGAATTTGAGGTGATGAAATCGGACGTGGCGCGCATTCGCGAGCTGGGTTTTCCTGGCCTGGTGATTGGCATGCTGGACGAAGATGCGCACGTCGACACGGTACGCATGCAGCAGATTATGGCGCTGTGCGACGGCATGGCGGTGACTTTCCATCGCGCCTTTGATTTGTGCCACAGCCCGAAGCGTTCGCTGGAGGTGCTGACTGATTTAGGGGTCGCCCGCATTCTGACTTCCGGTCAGCAGCAGAGCGCTGAAACCGGAATTGCATTATTACGGGAACTAAATGAATACAGCACCGGTCCAATCATTATGGCAGGGGCAGGCGTGCGCCTCAGCAATCTGCAAAAGTTCCTCGACAGCGGATTGCAGGAAGTCCACAGCTCCGCCAGCCGTGCCGTCGCGTCACCGATGCGCTACCGTAAAGCCGGTGTCTCGATGTGTTCTGAAGCGGAAACCGATGAATTCAGCCGCTCCTGTGTCGATGGCGATGTCGTCGAAGCCATGAAGAGCATGATGCAGATGAGCGTTGACCGGGTCGCCTGACCCGTACCAATTTTGCCGCGCAGCACGCCGAAAACCTGACGTGATGTTTGCAAGTACCAAACCCCAGTTCCTTGCTGGGGTTCTTTTTGTCTGCCGCTTCGCCATGAATAGCGCATTGGTGAAAAAGATGCTTTGATTACTCTATGGCTTAACGCGCGGATAACGCTGATGAAATCCCTCCCTTATGCTGTTGTGATTCTGCTGTTCCCCGTTGCCGGCGCGGCGCTGGCCGCCAGCAGCACCTGCCCGCCGCTGAGCAAAAACATCACCAGCAGCAACAACTGGATTATGCTGGGCGGCGATGCCAAAGGCGCGGTGCGCCAGGTGGTGGCCGGGGAGTTTGGTAAAGACGTCAACTCGCAGAAGCGCGTGCTCGGGCAGTTTGACCAGTGCGGCGATCTGATGGTGGCTGACATCACCTATGACAAAAGCGAAGGCAACGTGGTGCTGAGCATGGAGCAGCATATCGCGCGCGTGCAGCGCGGCTGGGTGGCTGACTATGCTTATCTGGTTAAAGTTACCCGCGCGGGCAAAGAGGAAGTGGTGGATAACCGGCAAGGCACCATCAGCTGGCAGATGGGGCAACACGGCAACATCATCAGCGCCTCGGACAAATTCACCAGCATGGGGAAAGAGGGCTTTACTGATACCACTTACCGCTACGATAAACACTTCCGGCTGGAAAAAAGTATTGCGCGCGGCAGCGATGAACTGACCAACGGCGAGAATACCTGGCGCTGGAATCCGCAGGGGCTGGTGGTGGCATCCACCAGCGCGCGCAGTAAAGATACCTACAGCTACGATAATCAGTGGCGCGAACTGCGGCTGCACGGCACCTCGACCACGCCGGTCAGCACTTTGCGCTCGGTGGATGAGTGCCAGCTGTGGGACGAGGTGGGCAATTGCACGCTGAGCTATTTGCATGAGACCGAAGTGTTTGCCAAAGGCACCATTGAGCGGCATCTGAGTTCGGCCTACAAATATCAGTACTGGGATCGTCCGGCGACGGACAATTGATGCGCCGTCGCGTATGCTGTTCTGTGCACAACCCGGGAGCCCATCATGACACTGATTATTTCATTCCTTTTCGCCATTACCCTGCTTACGCTGACGCCCGGCTTCGATACCGCGCTGGTGCTGCGTTCGGCGGCTGCGCAGGGCTGGCAGCGTGCCTCGGCGACGGCATTGGGCGTTACGCTCGGCTGTCTGGTGTGGGGCGTGGCGGTCGGGCTGGGCTTAGGCGCGCTGCTGCTGGCTTCGGAAATGGCTTATAACCTGCTGAAAGGCATCGGTGCCGTGTACCTGCTGTATCTCGGCGTCAGACTGCTGCTTAACCCGCGCAGCACGGTGGCCAGCGGGCAGGAGGGGCAAAAGCGGGAAGAGCGCTATCTGACCTGCTTTGCGCGTGGCCTGACCGGTAACCTGCTCAATCCCAAAGTCGGGGTCTTTTACGTCACTTTCCTGCCGCAGTTTATCCCGGCCGGCGGATCGGTGGCGCTGTGGTGCACACTGATGGCGCTCACCCACATGGTGATTGGCTTAGTGTGGAACGCGGTATTGATTAGCGGCAGCCAGTACTTTGCTGGTCATCTGCGCCATCCGGCAGTGTTAAAAGTGATGGATCGCCTGACCGGCTGCGTGTTTATTGGTTTCGCCGCGAAGCTGGCGCTGTCGCGGCGTTAAGCGTTACGGTTTACGCGCCACCAGCACGGCACGTAGCGGGGCGGGATAGCCTTCAATCGTTTTGCTGCTGTCGTGCGGATCGAGGAACTCCGCCAGCGATTCGCTGGTCATCCAATCGGTGCGACGCTGCTCTTCCACCGAGGTGATGGCGTAATCGGCGATGCGCACATCAACAAAACCGCACTTCTCCAGCCAGTTTTTCAGCGCCGCCGCAGACGGAATGAAGTAAACGTTGCGCATCTGCGCGTAGCGTTCACCCGGCACCAGCACCGCGTTTTCATCGCCTTCAATCACCAGTGTTTCCAGTACCAGTTCGCCGTCGCTGACCAGCTGATTTTTCAGCTGCAGCAGATGGTCGAGCGGCGAACGTCGGTGATAGAGCACGCCCATGGAGAACACGGTATCGAACGCCTGCAGCGCCGGTAGCTGCTCAATGCCCAGCGGCAGCAGATGCGCACGGCGATCGTCACCCAGCAGCTTACGCACCGCTTCGAACTGGCACAGGAACAGCTGCATCGGATCGATACCGACCACCAGCTGTGCGCCGGCACCAATCATACGCCACATGTGATAACCGCTGCCGCAGCCCACATCCAGCACGGTTCGACCGGCCAGCGAAGAGATATGCGGCAGCACGCGGTCCCACTTCCAGTCGGAGCGCCATTCGGTGTCGATGTCGCAGCCGTAGAGCGAAAACGGTCCTTTGCGCCACGGCATCAGGTTACGCAGCAGCTTTTCGATGCCGGCGCGCTGGCGATCGGTTAACGCGTCATGCTGCGCGCTGACGCTGTGCAGCAGATCGAGCTGCTGCGGCACCAGCAGCGGCAGATTGTCGACCGACTTCTCCCAGTTGCGAAAATGTCCGTGCAGGTTTTCACGCTGCCAGGCGGCGACCTGCGCCGGCAACACTTCCAGCCAGCTGGCGAGCGGACCGGTGGCGATTTGCTGATAAAAACGGCCAAAATCAATCATTTCAACGCCACCAGTGAGCCAAAGTTAAAGCACTGGAACCACAGCTCGGCGTGGGCAAAGCCAGCGCTTTTCAGACGGGCTTTATGCGTTTCCACGCTGTCCGTCAGCATCACGTTCTCCAGCATGCTGCGCTTCTGGCTGATCTCCAGCTCGCTGTAGCCGTTGGCGCGCTTAAAGTCGTGGTGCATGTTGAACAGCAGTTCGCCGACGTCGGCATCTTCAAAGCTGAACTTTTCCGACAGCACCAGCGCACCGCCCGGATTGAGGCCGGCGGCGATTTTCTGCAGCAGCGTCAGGCGCGCGTCCGGCTCAAGGAACTGCAGGGTAAAGTTGAGCACCACCAGTGAGGCGTTTTCGATGTGGATATCGCGGATATCCGCTTCCAGCACCTGCACCGGCGTAGCGGCGCGGAAGGCGTCGATGTGACGGCGGCAGCGTTCCACCATCGCCGGCGAATTATCGACGGCAATAATCTGGCAACCCGGTGCCTGAATATTGCGGCGCACCGCCAGCGTGGCCGCGCCCAGCGAGCAGCCGAGATCGTAAACCTGGCTGTTGGGCTGCACAAAGCGTTCTGCCAGCATGCCAATCATCGAAATGATGTTGGAGTAACCCGGCACCGAGCGCTGAATCATATCGGGAAAGACTTCAGCCACGCGCTCGTCAAAGGTCCAGTCGCCCAGTTTATCGATGGGCGCGGAGAATAGCGTATCGCGGTCAGACATAATGAATTATCCGGAGAGAAAACGGAAAGGGCGCTATTCTGGCAGAAACTGCTGCAGGCTGCACCCGTTTCCCTGCTTTTAGAACAGGCTGGATTGCTGTGGCCAGGCGGGCAGCGGGCGCAGCGTCGGCTCCAGCTGTTGCAGCTGCGGCCACAGCGCCTGCAGCAGCGGAAACACCGCGCCCATATCCGGCGTGTGGATGAACAGCAGCGGGTCGCTGTCGTGCTGCCAGTCCGCCAGTTTTTGCTGCCAGACATCAAACAGCGGCAGGCTCTCCTCCACGCTGTCGCTGCCGATAAAGCGCACCATCGGCTGTCCGGCAGTGCGCACCGCGTGCGTCGGCACGCGCGGCTTTTGCGCGCGCGCATGCACGGCGGCCGGGCTGAGCGAGGCAGAGGCGTGCACCGGACGGCTGTCGAGAATCACCCGATTTACCCCGCGCTGATGCAGGCCGCGATTCAGCGCGCGCTCGGCTTCGCCTTTAGCAAAAAAGGCCGCATGGCGCACTTCCACGCCATAGTGAAAGCTGCGCGGCAGGCGATCAAGAAACGCCCATAAATCTGTCAGCTGCGCCGGTGAAAAAGCGGCGGGCAGCTGCAGCCAGTACTGGCCGATGCGCTGGCTGAGCGGATCCAGCAGGCGCAGAAATTCATTCACCAGCTCATCGCAGTTCTTCAGCGCCGCTTTGTGGCTGATGGTGTCAGGAAATTTAAAGCAGAAGCGAAAGGCGTCGTCAGTCATGTCATACCAGCGCTGCACCACTTCCGGTTTGGGCAGCGCGTAAAGCGTGGTGTTGCCTTCGACGCAGCCGAACAGCCGGGCGTAATCCGCCAGGGTTTCGATACCCAATACTCTCCAGTTGGCGTGCTGCCACTGCGGTAATCCAATACGAAGTGTCAAAACTGCTCCTGCCTGCTGTGGCGCAGAAAATGCGCCGTACGTTACCCGGTTTTGCCACGGGCAGGAACCGATCGCGCGGCAAACGCTGACGATTTGTCCGCTTTGCGCGGGATCTGCTTATCCTGCCTGCCATTTTCCATTATAATAGCCGCCTTTTTTGCGGCAGCATCTCAGAAGGTTACGCGGCCTGATGCTGTCTGGCAGCAGCGGCGAAGTTAAAAGGATACGTTATGCGTACAGAATATTGCGGACAGCTCAATCTGTCTCATGTGGGTCAGCAAGTTACTCTCTGCGGCTGGGTCAATCGCCGTCGCGATCTCGGCAGCCTGATTTTTATCGATATGCGTGACCGCGAAGGCATCGCGCAGGTGTTTTTCGATGCCGATCATCAACAGGCTTTCCAGCTGGCGTCTGAACTGCGTAATGAATTCTGTATCCAGATCACCGGTACTGTGCGTGCGCGTGAAGAGAAAAACCGCAACAGCGACATGGCCACCGGTGACATCGAAGTGTTCGCCCATGAGCTGAACATCATCAACCGCGCAGAACCGCTGCCGCTGGACTCTAACCAGACCAACAGCGAAGAAGCGCGTCTGACCTATCGCTACCTTGACCTGCGTCGTCCGGAAATGGCGCAGCGTCTGAAAACCCGTGCCAGAATTACCAGCTTTGTGCGCCGCTTTATGGACGGTGAAGGCTTCCTCGACATCGAAACCCCGATGCTGACCAAAGCCACGCCGGAAGGCGCGCGTGACTACCTGGTGCCGAGCCGGGTGCACAAAGGTAAATTCTACGCGCTGCCGCAGTCACCGCAGCTGTTTAAACAGCTGCTGATGATGTCTGGTTTTGACCGCTACTATCAGATCGTCAAATGCTTCCGTGACGAAGACCTGCGTGCAGACCGTCAGCCGGAGTTCACCCAGATCGACGTGGAAACCTCGTTCATGAGCGCTGAGCAGGTGCGCAGCGTGATGGAGCAGATGATCCGTGAACTGTGGCTGGACATCAAAGGCGTCGACCTCGGTGACTTCCCGCAGATGACCTTCGCCGAAGCGATGAATCGTTACGGCTCCGATAAGCCAGACCTGCGTAACCCAATGGAGCTGGTAGACGTTGCTGACCTGCTGAAAAGCGTTGAATTCCAGGTGTTCGCCGGCCCGGCAAACGACCCGAAAGGGCGCGTTGCGGCGCTGCGCGTGCCGGGCGGTGCCGCGCTGACGCGTAAGCAAATCGACGAATACGGCAGCTTTGTCGGCATTTACGGTGCCAAAGGTCTGGCGTGGATGAAGATCAATGCGCGCGCCAGCGGTTTCGATGGCGTACAGAGCCCGGTGGCCAAATTCCTGACGCCGGAGATCGTTGAAGCTATTCTGCAGCGTACCGACGCGCAGGACGGCGACCTGATCTTCTTCGGCGCCGACCGCGCCAAAGTGGTGGCGGATGCGCTGGGTGCACTGCGCCTGAAAGTGGGCCGTGATCTGCAAATCACCAATGATAAAGCCTGGGCCCCGCTGTGGGTGGTCGACTTCCCGATGTTCGAAGAGGACGACGAGGGCGGCCTGGCGGCGATGCACCATCCGTTCACCTCGCCAAAAGCGCTGACGGCGGAACAGCTGGCGGCCGATCCGACGCAGGCGGTGGCGAACGCCTACGATATGGTGATCAACGGTTATGAAGTGGGCGGCGGTTCGGTGCGTATCCACAGCGGCAATATGCAGCAGACGGTGTTTAGCATTCTGGGCATCAGCGAAGAAGAGCAGCGTGAGAAGTTTGGCTTCCTGCTGGATGCGCTGAAGTTCGGTACCCCGCCGCACGCAGGTCTGGCATTCGGTCTTGACCGTCTGACCATGCTGCTGACCGGCACCGATAATATCCGCGATGTGATTGCGTTCCCGAAAACCACCGCGGCGGCCTGTCTGATGACCGAAGCACCAAGCGAAGCCAATCCGGCGGCGCTGGCGGACCTCGGTATCCAGATCGCGCCGAAGAAAGTCACTCCAGAGACGAAATAATGGGCTATAAACACCCGGTATCGGTGCTGGTGGTGATTTTTGCGCAAGATACCGGCCGGGTGTTAATGCTGCAGCGGCGCGATGACCCCAGCTTCTGGCAGTCGGTTACCGGCAGCCTGGAGCCGGGCGAAACGCCGGCGCAAACGGCGCAGCGCGAAGTGGCTGAAGAGCTGGCGATTGATATCGCCGCAGAGGGGCTGGTGCTGGAAGATTGCCACAAACAGATTGAGTTTGAGATCTTTCCGCACTATCGCCATCGTTATGCGCCGGGCATCACGCATAACCGGGAACACTGGTTCCGGCTGGCGCTGCCCGCCGAACGCCAGCCAGTGCTGAGCGAGCACCTCGCCGCACAGTGGCTGACACCGGCCGCCGCCGCCGCACTAACCCGCTCGTGGAGTAATCGTCAGGCAATCGACGAATTTATCTGAATGCCCGCCACCGCGCGTTTTACCGGTGGTTTTTCGTTAAATTACAGACATACGGTGTAAGTCGAAAGATTTGCACCGCTAAAATAGAACAGTCAGGCGTCATCAGCGCAGCAAGGTTGTTCACCGCCAGCGCACAGCAACCGGAGCGTACATGAGTACGTGAGGATTGCGCGCACTGCCGGGGAACAAGATTGCCAGCAAGATAGCCTGCACCCTGTTAAAGATCGGAGAATATGTAAGATGGCTGGACACAGTAAATGGGCGAATACAAAGCACCGCAAAGCGGCTCAGGACGCCAAGCGCGGTAAAATCTTCACCAAAATCATTCGCGAGCTGGTGACAGCGGCCAAGCTGGGCGGTGGCGATGCCGGCTCCAACCCGCGTCTGCGCGCAGCGATGGACAAAGCCCTGTCCAACAACATGACGCGTGACACCATGAACCGTGCTATCGCGCGCGGCGTCGGCGGTGAAGATGACAGCAACATGGAAACCATCATCTATGAAGGTTACGGTCCGGGCGGCTCTGCGGTCATGGTGGAGTGTCTGAGTGATAACCGTAACCGTACCGTGGGCGAAGTGCGTCACGCCTTCAGCAAAACCGGCGGTAACCTCGGCACCGACGGTTCGGTATCTTACCTGTTCAGCAAGAAAGGCGTGATCTCCTTCGCACCAGGCCAGGACGAAGATGCCGTGATGGAAGCGGCGCTGGAAGCGGGTGCAGAAGATGTCGTGAGCTATGACGATGGCGCGATTGACGTCTTTACCGCGTGGGAAGAGCTGGGCAGCGTGCGCGATGCACTGGAAGCCACTGGTCTGAAAGCCGACAGTGCTGAAGTGTCGATGATTCCATCAACCAAAGCGGAACTGGATGCCGAGACGGCACCTAAACTGCTGCGTCTGATCGACATGCTGGAAGATTGTGATGATGTGCAGGAAGTTTACCATAACGGTGAAATTTCTGATGAGGTAGCGGAAACGCTGTAATGGCGTTACGCACCCCCCTGCAATACGGAGACGCGCTATGGCGATAATACTCGGGATTGACCCCGGCTCGCGCGTCACCGGCTACGGTGTCATCCGCCAGACCGGCCGCCAGCTCAGCTATCTGGGCAGCGGCTGTATCCGCACTAACGTCACCGATCTGCCTTCCCGCCTCAAACTGATTTACGCTGGCGTCAGCGAAATCATCACCCAGTTCGCGCCGGATTACTTCGCCATTGAGCAGGTGTTTATGGCGAAGAACGCGGATTCGGCGCTCAAGCTGGGGCAGGCGCGTGGCGCGGCGATTGTCGCAGCAGTCAACCTTGATCTGCCGGTGTTTGAGTATGCGGCCCGTCAGGTGAAGCAGACGGTAACCGGCATCGGTAGCGCGGAAAAAAGCCAGGTGCAGCACATGGTGCGCACGCTGCTCAAACTGCCGGCCAATCCGCAGGCGGATGCCGCCGATGCGCTGGCCATCGCCATCACCCATTGCCACGTCAGCCAGAATGCGGCGCGCATGAGCGACAGCAAACTGGTGCTGACGCGCGGACGTTTGCGATCCGGTTAGCAAAAGCGTGGCCATTCAATAGGCTGGATATGCATCCAGCCTTTTTTATGATATACATAGCCGACATTTTACCTCCAGCAGGCGCGCGGTTGAGCGCGGTGTGGCAGGAGGTCGATGATTCAGACGCTTACACATACACTAAGGAATTGCTCAGGTGATTGGTCGTTTACGAGGCATTATTCTGGAAAAACAGCCACCGCTGGTGCTGATTGAGGCGCACGGTGTGGGTTACGAAGTGCACCTGCCAATGACCTGCTTTTACGAGCTGCCGGACATCAACCAGGAAGCAATTATCTTCACCCAGTTTGTGGTGCGGGAAGATGCGCAGCTGCTGTTCGGGTTTAACAGTAAGCAGGAGCGGGCGCTGTTCCGTGAGCTGATCAAAGTCAACGGCGTCGGGCCCAAACTGGCGCTGGCGATTCTTTCCGGCATGTCAGCGCAGCAGTTTGTCACGGCGGTGGAGCGCGAAGAGATCGCCTCGCTGGTGAAGCTGCCGGGCGTGGGCAAGAAAACCGCTGAGCGTCTGGTGGTTGAGATGAAAGATCGCTTCAAAGGCATGCACGGCGACCTGTTTGGCGGCGACTCGGCGTTTACCCTGACCACGCCGTCGGCACAGCAGGATAACAACGACGCCGAGGCTGAAGCAGTTGCGGCGCTGGTAGCGCTGGGTTATAAACCGCAGGAAGCCAGCCGTATGGTCAGCAAGGTTGGCAAACCAGATGCGGATTGTGAAACCCTGATTCGCGAAGCCCTGCGCGCTGCTATTTGAGGTAATGCATGATTGAAGCCGACCGCCTGGTCTCGGGCAGTTCTTTCACTGAGGAAGAGAGCCTCGACCGCGCTATTCGCCCCAAACTGCTGACGGAATATGTCGGGCAGCCGCAGGTGCGCGAGCAGATGGAGATTTTCATCCAGGCCGCCAAACTGCGCGGCGATGCGCTGGACCACCTGCTGATCTTTGGTCCGCCCGGGCTGGGCAAAACCACGCTGGCCAACATCGTGGCTAATGAGATGGGCGTCAATCTGCGCACCACATCCGGACCGGTGCTGGAAAAGGCCGGTGACCTGGCGGCGATGCTCACCAACCTTGAACCGCACGACGTCCTGTTTATCGATGAAATTCATCGCCTGTCGCCGGTAGTGGAAGAGGTGCTGTATCCGGCGATGGAAGATTATCAGCTGGATATCATGATCGGTGACGGACCTGCAGCGCGCTCGATCAAACTGGATTTGCCGCCGTTCACCCTGATTGGCGCTACCACCCGCGCAGGCTCACTCACCTCACCGCTGCGCGATCGCTTTGGGATTGTGCAGCGCCTGGAGTTCTACAATGTGCCGGATCTGCAGCACATCGTCGGACGCAGCGCCGCCTGCCTGGGACTGACCCTGAGCGAAGAGGGCGCGCTGGAAGTGGCGCGTCGTGCGCGCGGCACACCGCGTATCGCCAACCGCCTGCTGCGCCGTGTACGTGACTTCGCCGAAGTGCGCGCCAGCGGCAACATGAGTGGCGAAGTGGCCGCCAGCGCGCTGGATATGCTCAATGTGGACAATCAGGGCTTCGACTATATGGACCGCAAGCTGCTGCTGGCGATCATTGACAAGTTCATGGGCGGTCCGGTGGGGCTGGATAATCTGGCGGCGGCGATTGGTGAGGAGCGTGAAACCATCGAGGACGTTATCGAACCGTTCCTAATCCAGCAGGGCTTTATTCAGCGCACGCCACGCGGCCGGATGGCCACGCAGCACGCCTATAAGCATTTCGGCATCAGCCGCGAAGAGTAACCGGCGTCACGCCGCCGGTTTTTTTGCCATGCTGATAATGAACAGTACCGCAGCACACAGCACCACCGACGGACCGGCCGGAGTGTCGTAGCTGGCAGAGAAGGTCAGGCCACCGGTGACGGCAATGATGCCGATGAGCACCGCAAAGCCGGCCATCTGTTCTGGCGAACGCGAGAAGCGTCGCGCCGTGGCGGCCGGAATGATCAGCAGTGAAGTAATGATTAGTGCGCCAACAAATTTCATCGCCACGCCAATGGTCAGTGCGGTTACCAGCATCAGCATCAGGCGGGTACGCTGAATGTTTACGCCGTCCACCTGCGCCAGCTCCGGACTGATGGTCATCGACAGTAGCGAACGCCATTGCCACGCCATCACCACCAGCACGATTGCCACGCCGCCCGCCATCAGCGACAAATCATCCGGGGTGATCGCCAGCAAATCGCCAAACAGATAGGCCATCAAATCAACGCGAACGCCCTGCATCAGACTGACCACCACCAGACCCAGCGACAGCGCGCTGTGCGCCATAATCCCTAACAGCGTATCGATCGCCAGATGCGGGCGTCGCTCCAGCCACACCAGCCCGAGCGCCAGACAGACGGTGACCAGAATCACCGCATAATAGGGGTTCACGTTGAGCAGCAGACCAAACGCCACGCCGAGCAGAGAGGCGTGGGCGAGGGTATCGCCAAAATAGGACATGCGGCGCCAGACGACAAAAGAGCCGAGCGGACCGGCCGCCAGGGCCAGCAATACGCCGCCCAGCCAGCCGGGTAATAACAGTTCAATCATGACGGGCCGTTTCCTTTGCGCAGAACAATGCGTCCCTGTAAATCGTGACGGTGATTATGGTGATGGCGGTAAATCGCCAGCTGCTGTGCGCCGCGCGGGCCAAACATGGCGATAAATTCCGGATGCTGCGAAACGGCTTCCGGCGTGCCGGAACAGCAGATGTGATGGTTGAGGCACAGCACTTCGTCGGTCTTTGCCATCACCAGATGCAGGTCGTGCGACACCATCAGCACGCCGCAGTTGAGCTCGCGTCGCAGTTGATCGATCAAATCGTAGAGCGCCACCTGACCGTTAACATCCACGCCCTGCGTCGGTTCGTCCAGCACCAGCAGCTGCGGCTGGTTGAGCAGGGCGCGCGCCAGCAGCACGCGCTGCGTTTCGCCGCCAGACAGTTTTTGCAGCGGTGACTGCAGCAGATGGCCGGCCTGAACCCGCTTCAGCGCCGGCAGAATATCGTCACGGCGACTGCCGCGCGTCAGACGCATAAAGCGCTCAACGCTGATCGGCAGCGTCGGATCGATGTGCAGCTTTTGCGGCACATAGCCAATACGCAGCCCCGGCGCGCGGCGGACGCTGCCGCTGTCTGGCGTGAGCAGGCCGAGTACCGTGCGCACCAGCGTGGACTTGCCGGCTCCATTGGGACCCAGCAGGGTGAGAATTTTGCCCGGCTGCAGCGACAGGCTGATGCCTGCCAGCACCGCGCGCTGGCCAAACTTCACCGAAATGTTTTCGAGTGTAACAAGTGACGACATGATATTTACGGGTTGCATTGAATTTCGAATGTTATAATATCACATTCCATCACCTGGTCACGATGGAATGACGCATTATGTTACACAATAAAAAGCGCCTGGCTTTTACCCTTTCTGCGGCGACGTTAAGCCTCGCCACCACGTTTTCCGCGCAGTCTGCGGTGGTGGCTTCAATCAAGCCTCTCGGATTTATCGCAGCCGCCATTGCCGATGGCATTACGCCGGTTGAAGTATTGCTGCCGGACGGTGCCTCAGAGCACGATTATGCCTTACGTCCATCCGATGTAAAACGTATTAAAAACGCTGACTTAGTCGTATGGACCGGTCCGGAGATGGAAGCCTTTCTGACGAAGTCCGCCGGAGAGTTACCGGCCAGTAAGAACCTCGAAATTGCCGCCTTGCCTGGCGTAAAACCGCTATTGATTAGCGGCGGTGAAGATGAGGACGAACATGAGCACGGTCACGATCACGACCATGACTCAGACAATTCTGAGAACCAGGACCCGTCTCATTCTCATCATCACCACGGCGAGTTTAATATGCACCTGTGGATGTCGCCGGAGATTGCGAAACAATCTGCTGTTGCAATCCATGGAAAATTATTGGAACTTATGCCGCAAAGCAAAGCCAAACTTGACGCCAACCTGCAGCAGTTTGAGGCACAATTGGCGGACACAGACAAACGGATTGGCGCACAACTCGCGCCGGTACGGAACAAGGGTTATTTCGTTTTTCACGACGCTTACAGCTACTTTGAGAAACATTACGGTTTATCACCATTAGGTCATTTTACCGTCAATCCTGAGATCCAGCCGGGCGCCCAGCGTTTACATCAAATACGAACACAGTTGGTTGAGCAGAAAGCAGTCTGCGTTTTTGCTGAACCACAATTCAGGCCGGCGGTCATCGATGCCGTGTCTCGCGGAACCAGCGTGCGTAAAGGCACCCTCGACCCGTTAGGCATGGGAATCAGCTTAACCAAAGACAGCTACGTGAAATTCCTCTCACAGCTGTCAAGCCAGTATGCGAGCTGCCTGAATGGAGCATAGAGGAATAGGTAAAAGTGCAGCAGATAGCCCGCTCTGTCGCCCTCGCATTTAATAATTTGCCGCGCCCCCACCGCGTTATGCTGGGGTCACTCACCGTTGTTACACTGGCCGTCGCTGTCTGGCGGCCTTACGTCTATCATCCCCGCGATGTTGCGCCCATCGTGAAAGACATCACGCTGGACAAAAACGAGCTGCGCACGCTGCTGCCGGAAGCCAGTGAACCGATCGATCAAACCACGGCGGAACCGGAAGACGAGATACCGTCGGATGACATCGACAAAGACGTACCGGTCAATCCCGATCAGCATGACTACACCGTTTCCTCAGGCGATACGCTGAGCAGCGCGCTTAATCAGTACGGTATCGATCTCGGTGACATCAACGCGCTGGTCAGCAGCGACAAGAGTTTGCGTAATCTGCGCGTGGGACAGCAGCTGAGCTGGACGCTGGATGCTGATGGCGCGCTGCAGGATTTCACCTGGGAGATCGATCGGCGTGAAACCCGCACCTATGCGCGTCAGCCGAATGGCAGCTTTAAGATGCAGCAGGAGATGCAGAAGGGTGAATGGCAGAACAGCGTCCTGAAAGGCGAAGTGCGCGGCAGTTTCGCCGCCAGCGCCCAGCGCGCCGGCCTGACCAGCGCCGAAACCAGCAGCGTGATTAAAGCCATGCAGTGGCAGATGGATTTCCGCAAACTGCGCGCCGGCGATGACTTTAGCGTACTGATGTCGCGCGAGATGCTGGACGGTAAAAGTGCGCAGAGCCAGCTGCTCGGCGTGCGGCTGCGCACCGGCGGTAAAGATTACTACGCGTTCCGCGCGGAAGACGGCAAGTTCTACGACCGCAACGGCTCCGGTCTTGCGCGTGGCTTCATGCGCTTCCCGACGGTGAAACAGTACCGCGTCTCGTCAAACTTCAATCCGCGCCGTCTCAATCCGGTAACCGGGCGCATCGCGCCGCACAAAGGCGTCGATTTTGCGCTGCCGATTGGTACGCCTGTACTGGCCGTCGGCGATGGCGAAGTGGTGATCGCGAAAAACGGCGGAGCCGCTGGCAACTACGTCGCGATCCGTCACGGTCGTCAGTACATGACCCGCTACATGCATCTCAGCAAAGCGCTGGTGAAACCGGGACAGAAAGTGAAACGCGGCGATCGCATCGCGCTGTCCGGTAACACCGGCCGCTCCACCGGACCGCATCTGCATTATGAAGTGTGGATCAACAACCAGGCGGTCAACCCGCTGACGGCGAAGCTGCCGCGCATGGAAGGGCTGACTGGTAAAGATCGCAGCACCTATCTGGCGCAGGTGAAGAGTTATCTGCCACAGCTGACGCTGAAATAACGTTAATTTCCGGGCAAACGCGCAAAAACCGACGGATTCTTCGTCGGTTTTTTGCTATCTGGCCTGTGAAGATTGCAAAATTACCTGCCGTCACTATTATTGAGCCGTCATTGTCAGAGGCGAGTGCATGGAAACCCGAAAAAAAAATAACAGTGAGTTTATTCCCGTTTTTCAACGTTCTTTTTTAAAGCCGAAATACTGGGGCAGCTGGCTGGCGATTGGTGCGCTGGCCGGTATGGCGATGCTGCCGGCAAAGGTGCGCGATCCGGTGCTGGGCGGGCTGGGTAAGTTTGCCGGCAAGCTGGCGAAAAGTGCGCGCCGCCGTGCGCTGATCAATCTCTACTATTGCCTGCCGGAGCTCAGCGAAGCGCAGCGCGAAGAGATTGCTGATCGTATGTTTGCCACCGCGCCGCAGGCGATGGTGATGATGGCCGAGCTGGGGATGCGTAATCCTGAACGCGTGCGCCAGCGCGTTGAGTGGCACGGCCGCGAGATCATCACGGCGCTGCAGGAGAATCATGAGAACGTGATTTTCCTCGTGCCACACGGCTGGGGCGTGGATATTCCGGCGATGCTGCTGGCCTCGGAAGGCCAGATGATGGCGGCGATGTTCCACAATCAAAGCGATCCGCTGATGGATTATATCTGGAACACCGTCCGTCGCCGTTTCGGCGGCCGCATGCACGCGCGCAACGACGGCATCAAACCGTTTATCGCCTCGGTGCGTCAGGGCTATTACGGCTACTATCTGCCGGACCAGGACCACGGTGCTGAGCACAGCGAGTTTGTCGATTTCTTTGCTACCTATAAAGCGACATTGCCGGCGGTCGGGCGTCTGATGAAAGTGTGCCGCGCGCGCGTAGTGCCGCTGTTCCCGGTGTATAACAGCGCGACGCACAAGCTGGAGATTTATGTGCGCCCGCCGATGGACGATTTGCTGGATGCCGATGACACTACGCTGGCGCGGCGCATGAACGAAGAGGTGGAAATCTTCGTGCGCCCGCATCCGGAGCAGTACACATGGATTCTCAAACTGCTGAAGACGCGTAAAGAAGGGGATATTGAGCCTTACGCGCGTAAGGATTTGTACCCGCGTAAATAGCTAACGCGTGCTGAACCGTGCCGCCCGGCACGGTTCATCATCACTCATTCGACGCTTGTCAGGCAACTGCGCCGCTTGCGCTCGCGCAGGAACAGCGTCACCAGGCCAAACCACAACACGCCGGCGACGAAGTTGATTGCGCTGAACCACGGCGTACCGCCGCTGAAATAACCGCTTTTTGCCACTTCAATCCCTGCCGCCAGCGTCAGAATGCTGATCATCCCCAGCATCGCGGCGATGCTGCCTTTGCCTTCGCTGCTGGAATAGAGCGTCAACCGGTACAGCCCGGCGTTGACCATCCCGGCACCAAACGCATACAGGCTAAGGCCGGCGGTGAGCAGCAGGTAACTGTGGCTGTTGAGCAGGTTCGCCACCAGCGCGATGCTCAGGCCGAGCAGAATCGGCCAGGCGGCAAATTTTACCGGTTGCTCGATGGCCACGCGTCCCGCCAGTTTACCCAGCGTCAGGTTACCGGCAATCATCGCCAGAAACACCGGTAATTGCAGTAATGCATACTGCAGGCGGGATAAGCCCTCTTCATGCATCAGAATCACCGGCGACAGCGCCACCCAGGTAAGAATCGGGATGAACACCAGGCCGATAGCGAAGGAGCCGTACATCACCTGCTTATCGCGTGCCAGCCGTCCATAGCCGCGCGCCAGGTTCGGTAACGCAATGGAGTGGCTGCGATCGCCGGCGGTTTCCGGCATGATGCGCCACAGCACCACAAACGCCAGCAGGCTGCAAACCGCAAACAGCCAGAACATGCTGCGCCATTCGCCCACCGTGAGCCAGGCGGCACCGGCCAGCGGACCCGCCAGCGGTGCCAGCAGTGCCACGTTAGCCATCAGCGCCATCATGCGCACAGCTAACGCCTCGTCAAACGCCTCCTGCACTGCGGCATAGCTTACTGCGCCAATGAAGCACAGGCTGATGCCCTGGATAAAGCGCAGCGTGACGAACTGCTCGATGTTGCTCACCCAGGTGGTGAGAACACAGGCAACGGCAAAGAACAGAATGCCGAACAGCAACACCGGACGTCGGCCATATTTATCCGACAGCGGACCGAGCAGCCACTGCAGCACCACGCCGCCCATCAGATAGGCAGTGAGTGAGGTGGATACCCATTCCGGGCCGACGTTAAACTCGGCGGTGACCAGCAGCATGCCGGGCTGAATCATGTCATGGGCGATGTAGGTCGCGAACTCAAACAGCACCAGCGCGAGCGGAAACAGCAGCACGCGCCCGGTGAGTTGACTGATGGGTTGATAGCGGGCCATCTGGCCTCCTTGTCAGTGAAAAATAAAACGCGACTGCCAGGCAGTCGCGTTTGTCCATGTTGTTACAGCCGCTGTCAGGAGGTGCGTAAAACTCAGTCTACGCGCAGGACACGGCTGGTGTTGGTGGTGCCGGTTGTCGCCATCACGTCGCCCTGGGTGACAATCACCAGATCGCCGGAGACGAGGAACCCTTTGTCGCGCAGCAGATTAACTGCATCGTGCGCGGCGGCGACACCATCGTTGTTGCTGTCAAAGAACACCGGCGTCACGCCACGGTACAGCGCGGTCAGGTTCAGGGTACGTTCATGACGTGACATTGCGAAGATCGGCAGACCCGAAGTGATGCGCGACGTCATCAGTGCGGTACGGCCAGATTCGGTCATGGTAATGATGGCCGACACGCCCTGCAAATGGTTAGCGGCGTACATCGCCGACATGGCAATCGCTTCTTCGATGTTGTCGAACTGCACGTCCAGGCGGTGTTTGGATACGTTCACGCTTGGAATTTTTTCCGCGCCAAGACACACCTTCGCCATCGCCGACACGGTTTCCGCCGGATACTGACCGGCCGCCGTTTCCGCCGACAGCATCACCGCATCGGTGCCGTCCAGCACGGCGTTTGCCACATCCATCACTTCCGCGCGGGTCGGCATCGGATTTGTGATCATCGACTCCATCATCTGGGTAGCAGTAATGATGGTGCGGTTCAGCTGACGCGCACGACGAATCAATGCTTTCTGAATGCCCACCAGCTCCGGATCGCCAATTTCCACGCCGAGATCGCCACGCGCCACCATCACCACGTCGGAGGCGAGGATGATGTCATCCATCGCTTCCTGCGTTGCCACCGCTTCAGCGCGCTCCACTTTCGCCACCAGTTTGGCGTCGCAGCCGGCATCGCGTGCCAGACGGCGCGCGTAGTTCATGTCTTCGCCGTTACGCGGGAAGGAGACCGCCAGATAGTCGACGCCAATTTTCGCCGCGGTAATGATATCCAGCTTATCTTTTTCAGTCAGCGCTTCGGCTGACAGGCCGCCGCCGAGCTTGTTGATGCCTTTATTGTTGGAGAGCGGGCCGCCGACAGTCACTTCGGTGAAGACTTTCACCCCCTGAACTTCCAGCACCTTCAGCTGCACACGACCGTCGTCCAGCAGCAGGATATCGCCCGGCACCACATCTTCCGGCAGGCCTTTATAGTCGATACCGACTTTCTCTTTGTCGCCTTCGCCTTTGCTCAGGTTGGCATCCAGCAGGAAGCGGTCACCGACATTGAGGAAAACTTTGCCTTCTTTGAAGGTTGATACGCGAATTTTAGGGCCTTGCAGATCGCCGAGAATGGCGACGTGACGACCGAGTTTGGCCGCAATCTGCCGCACTTTATCGGCGCGCAGTTGATGATCTTCCGGGGTGCCGTGGGAGAAATTGAGTCGCACAACGTTAGCGCCCGCCGCGATGATTTTTTCGAGGTTGTTGTCGCGATCGGTGGCGGGGCCGAGGGTTGTAACGATCTTGGTTCTTCTGAGACGTCTGGACATGAAGGACTCCGTTGACAAAGTATCGTGTCGATCACAAGTGACACGCAATGGTCACTCATTCTATATGATCGAGGGGCTGTGATTCGACTCACATTGTGAATGTGATGTTAATTATTTTGCTGTGCGCGTGATTCCGTCGCCGGCTTTTCGAGGCGCGACGCTTTCAGCGCCTCTTTTACCCGTTTGAGATTCTCGCGGAAAGCGGTACCGCGCTCCAGGGTAAAACCGGTTGCCAGCACGTCAACCACGGTGAGCTGCGCCAGGCGGGAAACCATCGGCAGATAGATGTCGGTATCTTCCGGTACATCCAGCGTCAGCGCCAGCGTGGCTTCATCTGCCAGCGGCGATCCGGGCGAGGTGATAGCCAGCACGGTGGAAGCGTTTACACGCGCCAGGCGAGCCAGTTCTATCATATTTTTGGTGCGGCCAGTATGCGATATCAGAACAAACACGTCATTTGGTCCACTATTTATGCAACTCATGCGCTGGATCACAATATCCTCGGACCAGATGACCGGCAGATTAAAACGCAGAAATTTATTGGTGGCATCATGCGCCACCACCGCCGAGGCGCCCAGACCAAAGAAGGCTACTTTATGCGCCTGCGACAATGCCTGCACCGCCTGAGCCACCACCTGCATATCCAGTTGCTGACGCACGCGGCTGAGTCCCGCCAGCGCGGAATCAAAAATCTTGTGGCTGTAGCGTTCTACGCTGTCATTTTCTTCGACATCGCGACTGACCCAGCTCGGTCCTTTGGCCAGACTCTGTGCCAGCTGCAGCTTGAAATCGGGAAAGCCGCGCGTGCCCATGCGGTGACAGAAGCGGTTCACCGTCGGTTCGCTGACCTGCGCCGCCTGTGCCAGCGTGGCAATGCTCGAGTGCATCGCCTGCTGCGGCGCGGCCAGAATCTGTTCTGCCACTTTGCGTTCTGATTTGCTCAGCGCGGCCAGCTGCGCCTGTATTTGATCCAGCATGTTGTTAACCCGATGACCATCAATCACTTTTTTTGCGTTCACCCGTGCGTGAAATCGCTGCCAATTATGCGGAATATACCGTGTAATAGCCTGACGTACGCAGCGGCGGACAAATGTAACCGCGCTTTTTTTGTCATACTTTGATCGCTGCCGGGTTTTCGCCCGACAAACATCGAAACAGAAAAAGGCGCGTTAGCGCACTTCGCAACACGTTAAATGCGCCCCGGCGGTGCAGGATAATCACCTGTAACCGACCGCAGCCGGGTTGTCCTGGCGCGGTGAAAAAAGTACATTGTGCTGTAAGAAAATTACAATAAGGACCCGGCAGGATGAGGACGCTCAGGCCGGGTATATCCTGCAACGAGGAGAGGAAAATGGCGGTAACACAAACAGCCCAGGCATGCGATCTGGTGATTTTCGGTGCCAAAGGCGATCTTGCACGCCGGAAACTGTTGCCTTCACTGTATCAGCTGGAGAAAGCCGGTCAGATTCACGATACCACGCGCATTATTGGCGTGGGTCGCGCGGAGTGGGACAAAGAGGCCTACACCAAAGTGGTGCGTGAAGCGCTGGAAACCTTCATGAAGGAGAAGATTGACGAAGCGCTGTGGGACAAACTCAGCGGCCGTCTCGACTTCTGCAACCTCGACGTTAACGACACCTCGCACTTCTCGAAACTGGGCAAGATGCTGGATCAGAAAAACCGCGTCACCATCAACTACTTTGCCATGCCGCCGAGCACCTTTGGCGCCATCTGTGAAGGCCTGGGCGCCGCTAAACTCAACGCCAAACCGGCACGCGTGGTGATGGAGAAGCCGCTTGGCACCTCGCTGGAGACCTCGCAGGAGATTAACGACAGCGTCGGTAAATTCTTTGATGAAAGCCAGGTGTTCCGTATCGACCATTATCTTGGTAAAGAGACGGTGCTCAACCTGCTGGCGCTGCGTTTTGCCAACTCGATTTTCGTCAATAACTGGGACAACCGCACCATCGACCACGTGCAGATTACCGTGGCGGAAGAGGTAGGTATCGAAGGCCGCTGGGGTTACTTCGACAAAGCCGGCCAGATGCGTGACATGATCCAGAACCACCTGCTGCAGATCCTGACCATGATCGCCATGTCGCCGCCGTCCGATCTCAGTGCTGACGCGATTCGTGATGAGAAGGTGAAAGTGCTGCGCTCGCTGCGCCGCATTGACCAGACCAACGTGCGCGAGAAAACCGTACGCGGTCAGTACACTGCCGGTTTTGTGCAGGGCAAAAAAGTGCCGGGCTACCTGGAAGAAGAGGGGGCTAACAAGCAGAGCAGCACCGAAACCTTCGTCGCCATCCGCGTGGATATCGATAACTGGCGCTGGGCGGGCGTGCCTTTCTACCTGCGCACCGGTAAGCGTCTGCCGACCAAGTGCTCAGAAGTGGTGGTGTACTTCAAAAACCCGGAAATGAACCTGTTTAAGGACTCTTACGCCGAGTTGCCGCAGAACAAGCTGACGATTCGTCTGCAGCCGGACGAGGGCGTGGATATTGAGATCCTCAACAAGGTGCCGGGTCTCGATCACAAGCACAAGCTGCAGACCACCAAGCTGGATCTGAGCTACTCCGAAACCTTCAATCAGTCGCATCTGGCGGATGCCTACGAGCGTTTGCTGCTGGAAACCATGCGCGGCATTCAGGCACTGTTTGTGCGCCGCGATGAAGTTGAAGCGGCGTGGACCTATGTCGATTCGATTATTGAAGCGTGGAATGCGGATGGCGACGCCTCCAAACCGTATCAGGCCGGCACCTGGGGCCCGGTCGCCTCGGTGGCGATGATCACCCGCGACGGCCGCTCGTGGAACGAGTTTGAATAACCACCCCTGCATCGCTGACTGAGAAGTTTATATTTACGCCCCTGCGCTGTTCGCCAGGGGCGTTTTGTTTTCAGTCAGCAGGGTTTATCCTGGTTGCCATTAATGGCAACCCTACAGAATGGTGCGCAATGATGCGCAAATGATAATGCTAAGGAAACGTATGGAAACGCTATTGCGCAATAAATGGAGTTCTGTCGGTATGCTGCTGGGGGCCATAGCATTCATGCTGGTTGCAGTTCACTTTACATTCGGCCCGTTCCAACATCGTCCCTCAATTGAGCAGGTGGTAGCAGAACAGGTTGCCGCAGTGAAGAAAGGTGTTCTTGCCGGACTAAAAGGGGAGAACGTGCAAAGTTCTACATCGAAAGCCAGCAAGATGGACATCGATGGGCTGCTTACCATTACGGATGTCGTGCTGGCGGCTATTGCCCTGCTGCTGGCCGCGTTTGGTGGTATGCGCAAAGAGAGCCGCTGGAGTATTTACGGCGCGCTGTTTTTCGCAGGTGCCACTCTGACGTTCCATGCCATCGTGGCTGGTATGGCTCTGGTCAGTGCACTGGTGTTTTTATTAATTGTTTTAGCGGTTGTCTCACTGGTGCTGGGTTAAAACTGCAGACGCAGGCATCAGGCTCAACTTGCGAGCGGATACAGGTCATCACAAAAATGAACCGCGGTTTCAAAAATTGATGATATCCAATAGACGTCCGTCCGGCCAATCTTGTATGGTAGAGCTCACTTTCTGACAGCTGGACCGCGCGTCGGGCTGTCTCTCCTGAGGAAACGTAATGAAGAACTGGAAAACGAGTGCGGAACAGATCCTGACTACCGGCCCGGTTGTGCCGGTGATTGTCATCAACAAGCTGGAACATGCGGTGCCGATGGCCAAAGCGCTGGTCGCAGGTGGCGTACGCGTGCTGGAAGTGACGCTGCGCACGCCGGTAGCAATGGATGCGCTGCGGGCAATGATCAAAGAAGTTCCGGAAGCGATTGTGGGTGCCGGCACGGTGATCAATACCCAGCAGCTGAAAGAAGTGACCGACGCCGGTGCGCAGTTTGTCATTAGCCCGGGGCTCACCGAACCGCTGCTCAAGGCGGCGGTGGAAGGCCCGGTGCCGCTGATTCCAGGCATCAGCACCGTGTCGGAACTGATGGTCGGCATGGATTATGGTTTGCGCGAGTTCAAGTTCTTCCCGGCAGAGGCGAACGGTGGCGTCAAAGCGCTGGCGGCGATTGGTGGTCCATTCCCGCAGGTGCGTTTCTGCCCGACCGGCGGCATTTCACCGGCCAACTATCGTGACTATCTGGCGCTGAAAAGCGTGCTGTGTATTGGCGGCTCGTGGCTGGTGCCAAACGATGCGCTGGAGAGCGGCGACTGGGATCGCATTACGCAGCTGGCGCGTGAGGCTGTGGCAGGCACGGCTTCACCCCGCTGATCGCGATTAGCGCTGCCGCGTAACTGCAACGCGGCAGCGGTCAAATTTTGCGGGTGGTGATGGCGCTGCGTCACCACCCGGTCAATCATCCCTGAACCTGCACGGCTGCGGCGCTGGCAATGGCGCGGGCCACGGCATCATCGGTGCTGTCACCGGTCGCCAGCGCGACACCCAGACGGCGCTGCCCCGCAATTTCCGGCTTACCAAACAGACGCAGCTGCAAACCGGCGCCAAGTGCGGCTTCCACATTCACAAACTGCACGTTGTGGCTATCGAGCTGTGGCAGGATCACCGCCGAAGCAGCCGGTCCATACTGGCGAATGCCGCCAATCGGCAGGCCGAGGAAGGCGCGCACGTGCAGCGCGAACTCAGAGAGATCCTGCGAAATCAGTGTCACCATACCGGTATCGTGCGGACGCGGAGAGACTTCGCTGAACACCACCTCGTCGCCGCACACAAACAGCTCCACGCCAAACAGGCCGTAACCGCCGAGCGCTTTCACCACGTTAGCGGCGATATCCTGCGCGCGCTGCAGGGCCAGTTCGCTCATCTGCTGCGGCTGCCAGGATTCCCGATAATCACCGTCTTCCTGACGATGGCCAATTGGCACGCAGAAATGGATGCCGTCCACCGCGCTGATGGTCAGCAGGGTGATTTCAAAATCGAACTTCACGACGCCCTCAACGATCACCCGGCCCGCGCCCGCGCGTCCGCCTTGCTGCGCGTAATCCCAGGCGTGATCCAGCTGGCTGGCTTCGCGAATGAAGCTCTGGCCTTTACCGGAGGAGCTCATTACCGGTTTCACGATGCAGGGAAAACCGATCTCGTGCGCGGCCGCGACGAAACGCGCTTTGCTGTCCGCAAACTGATAGGTTGAGGTTGGTAACGCCAGCTCTTCGGCCGCCAGACGGCGAATGCCTTCGCGATTCATGGTCAGACGTGCAGCACGGGCCGTCGGCACCACTTTTTGCCCCTGTGCTTCCAGCTCCAGCAGTTTTTCGGTGGCGATGGCTTCGATTTCCGGCACCACAAAGTGGGGCTGCTCCTGCGCAATCAGCGCCGCCAGTGCGTCACCGTCCAGCATGTTAATGACGTGGCTGCGATGCGCAACGTGCATCGCCGGGGCATCGGCATAGCGATCAACGGCGATCACTTCCACCCCGAGACGCTGACACTCCAGCGCCACCTCTTTGCCCAATTCACCTGAACCTAACAGCATGACACGCGTTGCGGCAGGACGCAGCGCGGTTCCGAGAGTCGTCATAATTTCACCTTAGCAGTCAAAATGCGCGCGCAGTATAAACGAAAACGTTTGCGTACTCACGCATTGCGCACGTCCGGCTTTGCCATACTTTGCCGGCTCTGACGTTAACTGACACAGCGTGCGGCAGCATAGTGAGCGGAAACTTAAACAGGAGTTAAACGATGAGTAACTGGCTGCAGCAAATTCAATCGGTTCTGGCAAAGAAGGGCGGTGACGGCAAATCAGGCGGCCTGAGCGATATGCTGGCACCCGGCGCGCTGGGTGGCCTGGCGGGTTTACTGGTTGCCAGCAAATCGTCGCGCAAGCTGTTAACCAAATACGGCGGCACCGCGCTGCTGGTCGGCGGCGGGGCGGCGGCAGGCGCGGTGCTGTGGAATAAATACAAGCAGCGCGTGCGGGAAACCCATCAGGATGAGCCTGCGTTTGGCCAGTTGCAGACGCCGCTCGACCAGCGCGCGGAGCGACTGGTAACCGCGCTGGTGTTTGCTGCGAAAAGCGACGGGCACATTGACGATCGCGAGCGCACGGCCATCGAGCAGAATATCCATCAGGCCGGTTACGGTGCGCAGGCGGAAGCGCTGATTCAGCAGGCAATGAACCGTCCGCTCGATCCGCAGTGGCTGGCCGCCGACGTGAAAAACGAAGAGGAAGCGCTGGAACTCTATTTCCTTAGCTGCGCGGCGATCGATGTCGATCATTTCATGGAGCGCAGTTACCTCTCCGCGCTCGGCGATGCGCTGAAAATCCCGCAGGACGTGCGCGACGGTATTCAGCGCGACATCGCGGCGGAAAAAGCGGCCTGAGTCACGCCGGAGGCGGTTGCGGCGGCCTCCGGTTACACTTCGCGTGCGTTTCCGGCTTGGCTTCCTCTGCCAGAAGTGCCACGCTTGCAGGATGTCGTCTTTCAGGGAGAAACTCTGTAATGAATCAGCCGCAAGCGAAAAAAATCCCCCACCACATGACGTTACACGGCGAAACGCGCACCGATAACTATTTCTGGCTGCGTGATGATGACCGGCAAAATCCCGAGGTACTGGCTTATCTGGAGGCGGAAAACCGCTACGGTAAAGCGATGATGGCTTCTCAGGATGCGCTGCAGGATCGGGTGCTGAAGGAGATTATTGACCGGCTGCCGGCGCAGGACCATTCGGTACCGTATGTGAGAAACGGCTACCGCTATCAAAGCCGTTACGAAGCCGGCAATGAGTACGCGGCCTATTTCCGCCAGCCGGTGGATGCGCCCGCCGACCAGCCGTGGCAACTGCTGCTGGATGGCAACCAGCGCGCCGCGCACAGTGACTTTTACACCATGGGCACGCTGGATATCAGCCCGGATAACCAGGTGATGGCGCTGGCGGAAGATTTTTTATCGCGCCGCCAGTACGGCATCCGCTTTCGTAACCTCAACAGCGGCAGCTGGTATCCGGAGGTGCTGCGCGACGCGTCCTCCAGCGTGGCGTGGGCCAACGACTCACGCACCCTCTACTACGTACGCAAGCATCCGAAAACGCTGCTGGCTTATCAGGTGTGGCGTCACGAACTGGGGCATCCGCAGTCGGAAGATCAGCTGGTGTATGAAGAGCAGGATGAGTCTTTCCACCTCAGCGTGCATAAAACCACCTCGGAACACTTCATCCTGATCGCGCTGTTCAGCACAACTACCAGTGAAATTCTGCTGATTGACGCGGAATATCCGGACGCACAGCCGCAGGTGTTTTGTCCGCGGCGGCGCGATCATGAATACAGCATCGATCACTATGATCACCAGTTCTTCATTCGCTCCAACCGCGACGGCAAAAATTTCGGCCTGTACCGCAGCGCGTGGCTGGCTGAAGATCGCTGGCAAACCCTGATTCCGCCGCGCGACCACGTAGTGATGGAAGATTTCCAGCTGTTTCGTAACTGGCTGGTGGTCGAAGAGCGCCAGCGCGGAGTAAATACCCTGCGCCAGATTAACTGGGCGAGCGGCGAGAGTTACGGTATTGCCTTTGACGATCCGGCCTATGTCACCTGGCTGGCCTACAACCCCACGCCGGAAAGTGACACGCTGCGCTACGGCTACTCGTCGATGACGACGCCGACCACGCTGTTCGAACTGAACATGGAGACCGGCGAGCGGCGCATCCTCAAGCAAACCCCGGTGCCGGGCTTTGATTCTGCCGACTACAAAAGTGAACACCTGTGGATCACGGTGCGCGATGGCACGGAAGTCCCGGTTTCGCTGGTTTATCACCGCAAACATTTTCAGCGCGGTGCCAATCCACTGCTCGCCTACGGCTACGGCGCGTATGGCAGCAGCATGGAGGCCAGTTTCGGCACCAGCCGCATCAGTTTGCTGGAGCGCGGTTTCATCTACGCGATTATCCACGTGCGCGGCGGCGGCGAGCTGGGCCAGCAGTGGTATGACGATGGCCGGCTGCAACATAAAATGAACAGCTTCACCGACTTCATTGATGTCACTGAAGCGCTGGTGGCGAAAGGCTACGGCAACCCGCAGCAGCTATACGCGATGGGCGGCAGTGCCGGGGGCTTACTGATGGGCGGTGTGCTGAATATGGCGCCGCAGCTGTTTCACGGCGTGATCGCTCAGGTGCCGTTTGTCGATGTGGTCACGACCATGCTCGATCCGTCGATTCCGCTGACCACCGGTGAATATGATGAGTGGGGCAATCCGGAGCAGGCGGAATTCTATCGCTACATCCGCCAGTACAGCCCGTATGACAACGTGACGGCGCAGGCGTATCCGCACCTGCTGGTGACCACCGGGCTGCACGATTCGCAGGTACAGTACTGGGAGCCGGCGAAGTGGGTGGCAAAGCTGCGTGAGCTGCGCACCAACGATGCACTGCTGTTACTCTGCACCGATATGGATTCCGGCCACGGCGGCAAATCAGGACGTTATAAATCCTATGAAGGCGTGGCGCAGGAGTTCACTTTCCTGATCGCCCTGGCGCAGGGCACGCTGCCGCCGCGCAGCGATTATTGAGTATCCTTAACGTATTTGCGCAGCGTCTGCCGCAGCGGCGCGCGCAAATCACGTACGTTTTCCAGTACCCAGCGCAGATAGCCCGGATCTTTACGCGCGATGCTGCCGATGCTCTGACCGCGATACTTACCAAACGGGAACACCTCGTCACTGACCGGCGCCGGCTGGCAGCGACTCACCATCTCGCTGGCGCTCCAGCCGGAGGTTTCCATAATGCGGATCAGCAGCGCGGCGGTGACGTAGCAATCGTACAGCGCGCGGTGCGCGTGCAGATCATCCGGCGGCGACACCTCGAGTTTGAGGCTGTGGCGCAGCGCCTGATTACCGTATTTAATGCCCGGCCACAGCTGGCGCGCCAGCGTCATGGTGCAGATCCATTCGCCCGGCATCGTCGGCAGCATGCGCCGGTCAAAGCTGGCGTTATGCGCCACATAGTGCGGGCTACCGTGATAGCGGCCAATCGCCTCTTCGATGGTCGGTTTGCCTACCACCATGGCTTCAGTGATGCGGTGCACCGCCATCGCCTGACGACTGATGGGCCGGTCCGGGCAGATCAGATCGCTCATCGGATTGACGATCTGGCCGTCAATGACATCCACTGACGCCACTTCCACCACGCCGCCCTGCAGGCCACAGGTTTCCGTATCGATTACGCGTAACATAAATTATTTCTGCTTAGGTTCGTAGGGCAGGCGGGAGAGGCTGAGCGATGCCTGGCGATAGGCCATCAGGCGCTGACGGAACCAGTCGCGCAGCGCTTCCGGCTGCTCGCGCTCCACCATCTCGGCGATCACCGGCATGTTGTAGCGCTCTTTAAACGCCACGCCAGCGGCGGCGAGATCGACGTTTACTTTGTCTTTCTCTTCCTGCGACAGCAGGGCAAGGTTTTGGCTCATGCTTTTCTCCTGATAAACAGGGGCAAAAATAATGGTTTCGCCCTGCTGGATCAAGGGAATTGGATCGCACCGCAAGTCTCGACAGCCTAAAAGCAGCGGCGTATCCTGCTGCCACATTTGCGGCGCAGTGCCGCAGTTAAAAGGGAAGACGTGATGATGAAAACTGCATCCAGGCGCGTTATCGTGCTACTGCTGGCGGGCGCGACGCTGGGCTTCAGCCAGCTGGCTCTGGCGCATGCCCACCTGAAAGCCCCGGTGCCGGCGGATAACGCCGTGGTGGAGCGCGCGCCGCAGCAACTCACCCTGACATTCACCGAAGATATTGAACCGGCATTCAGCGGCGTGGAAATGATCAACGCGCAGCAGCGACCGGTGGCGCTGAAGAAAGCCCAGCTGAATCCGCAGCAGCACGATCAGCTGATTGTGCCGATCGCCCAGCCGCTGGCGTCGGGCCATTATCAGGTCAACTGGCACGTGCTGTCAGTGGACGGCCACAAAACCAAAGGTAGCTACAGCTTCAGCGTGAAGTAATGAGTCTTAGCGCGTTCTGGATCGGCCTGCGGGCGCTGCATTTTCTGGCGCTGTTTCTGCTGACCGGCAGTGCATTTTATACCGCGCTGCTGGCGCCGGCGCGCTACCGACCGCTGCTGGCCCAGCGCTGGCGGCGGCTGATGGGATACAGCGCCGTGCTGAGTTTACTCAGTGCGCTGTTGATGCTGGCGGCGCAGACCGGGCTGATGAGCGGCGACTGGCGCAGTATCGCCAGCATCGACGTCTGGCTGGCGGTGCTGGGCACGCGCTTCGGCGCGGTGTGGCGCTGGGTTATCCTGTTTGCCCTGCTCAGCACGCTGGCGCTGCGCCTGCGTGGTAATTTGCGCCAGCAGGCATTACTGGCGACTGCGCTGTTGCAGCTGGTGGCACTGGCGGGCGTCGGCCATGCGGCGATGCGCGACAGCATGCCGGGACTGCTGCAGCAGGGGAATCACGCGCTGCACCTGATCGCGGCCGCCTTCTGGGCCGGTGGTCTGCTGCCGCTACTGCTATTGATGCGCGAGGCGCGTAACATTGCCTGGCGCACCGATGCCATTCGCAGCATGATGCGCTTTTCACGCTATGGTCATCTGGCCGTGGCGATGGCGATTGTTACCGGCACGGTCAACAGCCTGCTAATTGCCGGTACGCCGCTCAACTGGACCGCCACGCTGTGGAGCGAGCTGCTGGTGAGTAAAGCGTTGCTAGTGGCACTGATGGTGCTGATTGCGCTGCTTAATCGCTATCTGCTGGTGCCGCGTTTTCGCCTGGCCGCAAGCCGGGCACCGAAACTTTTTATCCGTCTGACGCAGCTCGAGCTGCTGCTGGCGTTGATTGTTATCGGGCTGGTGAGCGTGTTTGCCACGCTTTCGCCGGCCTGAGTCTGTTAAAAGATGAGATGAGGTCGAGATTTTGCTGAAGAAACTGATTCCAGCTGGGTTACTGATGGCGTTGTGCAGCCAGGCGTTCGCCGGGCAGATTATCACCATCAGCCGTTTTGAAATGGGCAAAGATAAATGGCCGTTCACCCGTGAAGAGGTGATGCTGACTTGCGAGAAAGATGGCGCGCTGTTTGCCATTAACCCCAGCACGCTGCTGCAGTATCCGCTCAATGATAAAGCGCTGGCGCGCGGCAATGCCGGGCAGGGCACATTGCAGTCCATCGATACCATCCTTGCCGCCGATAAAGCGCATCCCGGACAAAAGATGAGCCTGCAGCCGATCGTCGATCGCGCCCAGCAGCTGTGCGGTAAATAATCCCTGCATTTTCAGGCGTAGCGCACATTTTTGCCGCTGCGCCTGCCAGCCGTTAGTGCCAGCCCGATCACAGAGTTGGCAGCTTTTGCCGGCGGCGAAGCCCGCTGGCTGGAAAATCACCGATGCTGGTCTACCTTTAAAAGGCAAGGCGTCCTCGCCTGCAAAAATGCCAACTTTTAGCGCACGGCTCTCAACGAGCCATTTCCCTGGACCCGATACAGGAATCGTATTGGGTCTTTTTTTATCTATATGTTATTAAAGGATATTTTTCAGGCCTGTGCGAAGATGTCCGAAAATTTTCCGAAATATTCATACTCAGGTTAAATCATCACGTATTCCTGACCGCGTCAATCCCGATACTTTTTGGTCCTGGACATGTTCTTATAGCCTGGCAACCTTTGCGCAAAATTTCCCTAATTCTCCGCTGCGTATAAGCGGCATGTATTTTACTGGCACCAGACTTTTAAACGCTACTTATCGCTCCTGAATGCCAACCATTCTGCCCAGCAATTTTTAGGGTCTATATCCCGATAGCCGCGGCTCTCCGCCATCGCCAACGCAGTTTCACTATCCAGACTGAGAGCTGTCGCATCGTCTCTGATGCTATTTACTTCATCCTCAGTCAGTGGGCTGCCTTTCTTACTCTCCCTGCTAAGCAGAAGCGTGATAAGCGGGGGAACAAAAATTATGCTCATTTATACGCATCCTTATGATAAATCGGGTTGGTGTGCAGATTCTGTGTTTTTCTTAGCTTCATAATTTCGTTGTATATTTATCATCCTGATGTAAAAGTCGTACAGCTCCTTAAGCGTCTTCCGGTTCATTTCATCAGGCAACGGTTCCTGCAACTTAAAGATAAAACGGGTCAATGCCGCGCGGACACAGCAGCGCGATACTTCTGTAATGCTCCGGGTAAAGCATGGCATGAAAGATTGCATTGAAGTAAGTTTTTTATTGTCTCAAGCTACATTATTTCTGTGCTAAGCGATTGTTGCAATTCAAAATTGCTTTCAGGCAAGCGGTGAAACGCGACGTTGCCGGTCGCTATAGCATCAGCACCTTCAACCTCATCAAAGAACTTGACCGCCTGAGCTGGCATTAAACACTGCGGGCTGCCAATCAGTGGATCGAGATGCACACCACGGTGCTCCGAGACATCATCACCACAGTAAAACTCTGAACGTCATGGACATCTGCTCTTTATCAGATAAAATGACAGTCGTGGCCGCAGCAAAATAATTATTTTAAATGCCTGAGGCTTTCAGAGATTAAAATAGTGACTGATTCTATCCACTTAAAACTTTAAACGCAGAGCATTCACCGTTTCGTTACGCCTTTAATTGGCCATTAAATTTTATTAGCGCTTGTGTTTACCCGCCAGACGTGCGTTAATACATCTCCGGTCTGATAAGCAGACAGTCCCATAGTTAGTTCGTTTTGTATCTCTCATCTGTGTTAGTGCCTTTCCTGTGCCTTTCTCTTTGAGTTTTATCTCAGGTTCTGATGTGTCGCTGCGGTTCAGCCTCTAATGCCATATGGCTCATTATCAAGGTATAAACATGTCAAATAAAATGCTCGGTACAGTAAAATGGTTCAACGCTGAGAAAGGTTTCGGCTTCATTTCTCCGGAAGACGGCAGCAAAGACGTTTTCGTCCATTTCTCTGCCATTCAGGGAACTGACTTCCGCTCACTCGATGACGGTCAGAAAGTTGAATTCTCTGTGGAAAACGGCCCTAAAGGTCCGTCAGCTGTTAACGTTACAGGTCTCTGATTATTACAGTAATTAATGCTATGAGATGCCCACAATGTCAGGGCTCTCAGTATCGCCAGTCCGTTTTTGACAGGAACAGGCAAAACCCACTCGGCGCAAAATGTATTTTTTGTAAGTCGATTATGATTGCCATTGCCTCGTCGTTGTATGTGATGAAAGAAGCGAATTAATTCAGTTGTGTTATTCATGTGGCGAAATAAATTAATAACCACATCTGATGACTAACGCAGCGAGTACCCTATTATTGGTCACCTTCGGGTGGCCTTTTTTATGGTTACTAGCTGAAGCCTGGCGATAAGCAAAGCGTAAATCGCTGACTAATTTACTTCTTACGCTTAATTCACAGATGCGTGATAAACCCGCCGGGCTGAAGGATAACGCTACTAAAATAGTTATTACCCAATGTGGGGTATGGAGGTGCTTATGTCAGAACGACCCGATGATGTCACTCCGCTGCCTGATGATGCGCAGGTGCCCGGCGAAGAGCCGCTTGATGACGATGATGATACCGGCACCGGATTGCCTGAAGACGATGGGCAAAAACCGATCTAATCGATAAACCTCCCGCGGGAGGTTTTTTTATCATGTGGGTATTGGCTGTGGTGGAATCAATAGCTTCCCCAATCATCCACATTTCCATTCAGCGCGGTGGTTTATGCTGTTTACGTTGAGGCGTTTTTCTTCGCGCGCCGGGTACGCAGATATTCTTCCAGATAAGGCAGCAGTTCAAACACCACGATTGCGCACAGTACGCCAATAATATAACCCTGCGGCAGCGGATCGGCACGCAGCGTAAGAGTAAGCCGGGGCGTTTCATTGCCAGCCCCAAACAGCGCGAGAAATTGCGGCCAGTGACGGGAGATCACCAGTAGCAGCGCCATCAGCGGCACCATTTCGAGAAAACTGTGGATGTGTTGTTCGACCGGCGTCACTTTTCTGCTTTTCACTGCATAGCTGACGTCCCATAACGCAGTGGCTTCATGACAAAAAAACAGCACGATCATTAGCGCAATAATCAGCGCATTCACCTCAAGAAATAATGCCAGCAGCAGCGGAGTGCCCATCTCCAGAAACATTAAAATATGTATCCACGTCTCTTTAACGCCGGAGGTGTGCTCTATTTCGGTTGCGCGATGACAAAGCCAGTCGGCAAAACCAGCAATAAGCCAAACCGGTAAGACAAAATAGAGTAACAGCAACATCTGTGGATCAAGACTGTGCATCAGCATATCCTATATTTCAGCGTAATAACCAAGCATAGCCATGAAAAGTTAATAAGGATAATGGTGGTGAGCGTTAATTAAGCCAGACGTAAAAAAGCCGCCGGAAATAATACCCGGCGGCGATAAGGACAATAAATTTCAGGGCAGGGCGCGGTAAGTACTGATGCCGCTAACAGTCAGGCCTGCGGCTGACCTACCGGCCCCTTACTCATTGGGCCGCCGGGCACCGGTTGTTCTGCAGGGATATTAGGGCGTCCGTCCGGACCAATTGGCCGTTCAGGTTGCTGACAGCCAGCCAGCGCGGTCAGGGTGGAGAGGATTAACAGACTGGCAAACAGGCTCTTCATGCAATGATTTCCTGCGAAGGGGATGATAATGTCCGCCGCACACGCGACGGCGGACCGGACAATAATGCATTAAGGTTCTTCGATACGTGCAACATCCACACGGGTATTCTCGCCCCGGCCATACACTTTGCCGCTTACCCGTACCTGATCCTCGGCGTTATAGGTTTTGCCTTTGAAGGTATCGGCTGCAGCCTTAATGGTCACGGTGCCGGTGCTGTCGCGAAACTGATAATTATCACCGCTTAACTTTTTAACGATATAACCTTCCAGCGTGACATAGCCGCCCTGACGAAAATCCCGAATCTGTTCGATATGTGTCTGGCCGGTATCTTCAGACCCTTTATAACCGGCGTCCTGTTGTTTCTGCGGCGGCGGGGTTTTACCGCCCTCAAAGCCGCCCTGTTCAGCGATAGCGCCCAGACTAAACACCATCAGCAGTGACGCCAGTACCGTTTTTTTCATCATAATCATTCCCTCTTGATTGCAACATTCCACAATGACTTAAGCCTGGCACAGGATCGCGCATCGCGGGAGCCGTTACGCTGAATCGTTATTTAGCACGCTGGCCGGAATGTCGATGCGATCGCCCAGCGACCAGCGTTTCTGCCCTAGCACGCGCTGCGGCGTGGTGTCCGGTACGTTGAAATAGTAACCGGCGGCGCCGTTATCGTCGGGCTGCGCTTCGAACAGCGTGTCCGGACGGATGCCCATCTCATTGAGGTCGTCGTCGCTTAACGCAAGGTAGGTGGCTAATGCAGACTGGCTCATGGCTTTCCTCCTGTCTTATGGGTACGTATTCAGTTAAGCATCGATTGGTATTTATGCCATCGGCTGCGCTTATTGCAGGCGGTGATGATTTGACGAACGCCAGATGCTGTTCTTGACTGAGTCGTACAGGCATTAAATTGAGGTCGCTACCATGACTGAGCTATTCCATATTATTTCCGTCGGTACCCTTGTTGCCGGACTTTATTTGCTCAATTAGCGCATTTATTAAGCGCGATAACATTGCGTGAGATAATACACAAGTGACGTTGTCACATATTACGCATCGTCATGCTGAGCGCAACGCAGCGGATATTTGCAGCAGCCAGCCACAGCGAAAAATGGTATAACAGGGCGCATTGATTGATGGCCGCTTAACAGGATTTCGCATGGCAGCAAATACACACTATCTTCTTTGGGTGATGATTGGCACGCTCACCATTCTGAGCATTTTTATCGGCGCGATTGTCGGTCAGGCCAAAACGCCGCGCACCGGATTGCTGACCTTTGCCGGTTTGTTTGTCGGTTTTATGCTGGCGATCTTTTTAATCACGCGTTAGCCGGGGATTCGTCATAGCCAACCTATGATTTTCAGCTGCGCCGTTACCAACTGCTGCCGTTGCGAATATGGCCCCAGCGCGGGGTGATATTCTGCTCCAGCTGATATATCAGCGCCAGAATCAGGTTGAGGTTATAGCGGGTCACCTCATTATGTTGCGTGATACAGGGTGATGACGATTCAATCAGATTGAAATTACTGTATTTTTCCAGCAGCCCGAGGTGCGGTAACACTTCCTGCTCGCGCTGATGATCGGCCAGAGCAGTAAACAGATAAATATTTTTCTGTGTCTGGCGATCGCGTCGCAGGGCATTGGGCAGGTATTTATTTAGCAACGCGACCGCAGCCGGGCTTATCTCTCCCATCATCGCTTTCCCCACACTGGGCCAAATCTGGCTTGCATATTCACCGAGAAAAAACTGCGGTACTGCAGTAATAATGTTTCTGATGTTGTGGCGGATACCAAAGTAGAGCGCGGCACTGCCGCCTTTCGACGCGCCGAGAATGGTCACGTCAGAAGGTTGGGTTAGCTCAATCACCGCCCGGATGAGCTGGCTGACGCCGTGCTCGATGTTGAACTGAAGATTGTTACACAGGTAATACGCTGGCAAACCGTTGAAATCGTCTTTGATCCATAACACGGCTGCGCGGGTGTGCTCCAGCAAAGTAAAATCATACACGGTAGGATCGGGCAGGTTAAACCCGGACATGACAATCAACAGATGCTGATTATCCAGACTGGCCGGTTTATAGCGGTAGTGCACATCCAGGCCATTCAGATAGTTAAAGGTGTAGTCAGTGATCATGCGGGCTCCTGTGGGATTCAGCAGACAGAAGCGACACAAACGCAACGGGCATTAACAGCGCGCCAGATCAATAGTTGAGAATGATAGTTAATATCATTTAACTTGTTCGGAATAATCTTAAGCGTTACAGTAGGTGCCGTCCCTTACAGAGCTAACACCTTGATTGAGTGCCGGAGATAAGCGCCGGGGGGAATTTTCACAGGGCTGCAGGATGCAGCCACTGCTGAAAACCTTACAGCGGCCTGCGCGCCGCCAGCAAAAACAGCATCGGACGCTCGCGCTCCTCGTCCAGCGCCGGATTCTCCGCTACCTGCTGTACATCCGGACCCCACTCATCCAGCCGTTCAATCACCAGACCGGCGGCAATCAGCGCGTTTATCCACGTTGCCAGCTTGCGGTGCTGCTTCTTCACGCCAGCGGCAAACCAGTTGCTGACCCGTTCCCCTTCCTGCTGATACTGATTGACTGGCCAGCTGCGCTGCCCGGCATCATCAATGAACCACTCCTGCTGACGCGGAGCGGTATAAATTGGGTGCTCGCATGAAAACACCAGCGCGCCGCCGGGACGTAACGCATGAAAGATCGTGGCAAACAGGGCGTCGATATGGCTGAGATAGTGCAGCGCCAGCGAACTGTACACCACATCAAAGGTGCTGCTGAGCTGCAGGGTTTCGAGATCAGCGCGCTGGTAAGTGATGCCAGGCCGATCGGTCATGGCAGCGGCCTGCGCCAGCATTTTTTCTGACACATCCAGCCCCAGCACTTCACGCGCGCCTTGCTGCTGCGCGTAACGACAAAACCAGCCGTAGCCGCAGCCCAAATCCAGCACGCGCTGGTCGCGCAGTTCAGGCAGCATGGCCCGCAGCGCGGGCCACTCGGGCGCGCCGTCCAGTCCGTTGACCGAACGCGGTAGGGTGGCGTAGCCAGCAAAAAAATCGGGGTTATCGTAGATATTCTGACTCATGGCGACTCCTTTCAGTGATACGCAAAGGAGTGTAAGCGTTTAGCGCGGTATGAAACACCGCTCAGCCGACAAAAAGCAGATGCACCAGGCGCGCGAGCGACTCCAGCAGCAGCAGGCTGCCAATAAAAATCATCACGAGGATGCCAACAAACTGTTTCCGACTGCTCACGCTGATGCCTCCGCGGCTACCCCTCACCGGACTATACTTTATGCCGGGTTTACTAAACTTCCAGTCAACCGGGGCAGATTACATGTTTTATCAGACGCTGCGTGCAAATAACTGGCGCAATATTTGGGTGGTCGGTGATTTGCACGGCTGCCGCGCGCAGCTTGATGCGCAGCTGCTGCGGCAGGGCTTTGATCGGCAACAGGATCTGCTGCTATCGGTCGGGGATTTAATCGACCGCGGGCCGGACAGCCTCGGCTGTCTGCAACTGCTGGAAGAGCCGTGGTTCCGCTGCGTGCGCGGTAATCACGAGCAGATGGCGCTCGATGCGCTGCAGGGCGACGATCCGATGCTGTGGATGATGAACGGCGGGGACTGGTTCTGGCAGCTGAGCGGTGCGCGGCTGATTGCCGCGCGTCATGCGCTGAAGCGCTGTGCCGATCTGCCGCTGATTTTACATCTGCAATTCGAGGAGCGCGTCATCGTCATTGCTCATGCTGACTATCCTGCCAGTGCCTATGCACTGGGACAGGATGTCGACTGGCATCAGGTCGTCTGGAGCCGCGACCGGCTCGCTCGCCATCAGCGCGGCCGTTCGCAGCCGATCGCCGGTGCCAGTGCGTTCTACTTTGGCCATACGCCGCTGGAGCAGCCGCTTAACGCCGCTAATCAGCATTACATTGATACCGGCGCGGTATTTGGCAACCGGCTGACGCTGGTGCAATTGCAGTAATGCTTGTTAACGGAACAGCCGGCCGTCGCGCACCAGTTCGCGCGGGTAGCTGTTTTTGATGCGGTTTCCAACGCGTTTCGCCAGGCCCAGCGGCTGCTGCTGGTGGGTAACAATCACTTCATCGCGCGCGGGCAGCGTGTCGGGATAGATATCCTGACCACGATACCAGCTTTCCGCCTGCGCTTCGTCCAGTTCGAACGCCAGCGCGCTGTCCGGTTGCGCCAGCGCCACCACCGCTTCATGCTGCCAGCGAAAACCTTTCGGGAAGGTTTCTGCCAGTTTGAGACCGATACGCGAGAAACGCACTTTGCTGAGCCAGCTCTCCAGCGCCGCCGGGAACAGCCACAGCTCTTTGTCGCGCTGCCACAGTGTCAGGCTCTCATCCCAGTGCAGTCCCACCTTGTGCGCGGCCTGCGCCACCTCCGCCACCAGCTTGCGGCTGGCGGGCGAGAAGGGCAGCTTGCCGAGTTTGTAGGTCGGCGCCGGCAATGGCGGCACGCTGGCAGTTTTGCGCAGCCGCGCGACGAAAAAGCCTTCGCTGTCGAAGATATGCGGAAACACGTGCAGGAAGCCTTCCGGCGTCAGCGCGCGTTCGGCGCCAGCGAACAAATCGTTGAGCGGCACAATTTCCAGCGCCTGCGGATAGCGCTGCTGCAGCCAGGCAATCACCTGCTGGTTTTCGATGGTATTGAGCGTACAGGTCGAGTAAATCAGCGTGCCGCCCGGTTGCAGCGCGTGAAAAGCGCTGTCGAGTAAATCGCGCTGGGTGGCGGCGATGGCCTCGGTGCTGGCCAGCGTCCAGTTGCGCAGCGCGTCAGCATCTTTCCGTACCACGCCTTCGCCGGAGCAGGGCGCATCCAGCAGTATGGCATCGAACAGTTCCGGCAGCGCGGCACCAAAGACGCGCCCGTCAAAATGGGTCAGCGCCACATTGCTGACGCCGCAGCGGCTGATATTGGCATGCAGCACTTTCACCCGGCTGGCGGAGTATTCATTGGCGAGGATCGCGCCCTGATTGCGCATCAGTGCGGCCATCTGCGTGGTTTTAGAGCCTGGCGCAGCGGCCACATCCATCACCTGGCGGGCATCCGGCGCGGCGTCAAACAGCGCGCTGACCGGCAGCATTGAGCTGGCTTCCTGAATATAGAACAGACCGCTGAGGTGTTCCGCGACGCTGCCGAGCGGCAGCGATTCGTCAGCACGCGCAATCCAGAAGCCTTCCCGACACCACGGAATCGGCGTCAGCTGCCAGCCGTAGCCCGCCACGCGCGTGAGAAAATCCTCCACGCTGATTTTCAGCGTGTTGACGCGCAGGCTGCGGCGCAGCGGCTGCTGACTGATGGTGAGAAAGCGTTCGAGTTCGGCCTCGTCGGCCAGGCTGGCGCGCATCAGCGCGAGAAAATCTTCAGGAAAACGATCGGACACGGATATCTACCGGACTAACAAAGTGAGGGCGAAGTGTAACGCCGAGCCCGGCTCAGGTACAGCCGTGCGCAATATCCCCGGCGCAAATAAGTCGGGCAGCCCGCAGGCTGCCCGTTGTCTTAGTTTGGCGACGGAATCGCCGTGCCCCAGTTGCGCCACTCTTTTGGCGCTTCATCCTGCAGCAGGAAGTGCTTGTCGGCACCGGCCTGTGGCGCCAGCGGCACCGTCGGTGGTGTGGCAAACTGGATGCCGCCGCGAATGAACTGCTGGAAGGTGCCGGTTTTCACCACGCCGCCAATCAGGCCAAAGTCGAGGTTATAACCGGAAGCCAGCCAGAACACCGAGTTGTTACGCACCAGATGCTGATACTTTTTGCTGATGCGCAGCGCGATTTGCACGCGGTCGGCCATGTTACCCAGCGAAGTGCCGGTGACCGTGCCAACTTCTACACCGCGGAACAGCACCGGCGTGCCAATCGACAGCGAACCGGCTTCGGTGGTATCCACATAGATGTTCAGCCCGTTGAGGTAACGCGAGTCGGTAATGGTGCTCTCCTGCAGCTCAAAGCTGCGCGCCAGCGCGCCTTTGCCCGGGTCCACGTTCACATACGGCTGCAGCAGCGTTTCCAGGTGATTAACGCCGGCGGGCGAAATCTCCGGCGAGACGACAGAGAAGCGGCTGCCGATGCGCGCGAAGTCCTGCACATACTCCGGATAGAGCACCGCTTTCGCCACCACCTGGTTGTTATCCTGGCTCAGCGCCAGCGACTCCACCTGACCGACGTTGATGCCGAGGTAGCGGATTGGCATGCCGGCCGACAGTTTGCTGGCATCAAAGGTGTGCAGGGTAATCTGGCTGCCCACCGCACGTGCGGCGGTTTCTGACGGATAGAGTACGCGCTTAACGCCTTTCGCTGCCTGCGCGCCCGTCAGGTTATCAAAGCTGATTGCGCCTTTCAGCGCGCGGTTCAGCGGCGAAGCCTGTACGGTCAGACCGCTGCCGTTAAGCTGGACTTTGGCACCGCCTTCGGCCCAGAACACGCTTTCGCTGGTCAGCAGCTTGCGATACTGCGGCTGGATATGGACCGAAATCTCAAACGCATCGGCGCGCGGCACCACATCCACCACTTCACCGACCTGGAACTTGCGGTACAGCACCACCGAGCCGGCCTGTACATCCGGCAGGCTGTTAGCGGTGAGTTTGAGCGTGGTTGGCGGCTGATCGCCGGTAATGCCTTCCGCCGCGCGCTCGGAGTCGGCGTACAGCGGATAGCGGCTGGACGGCTGACCTTTCGCACCCGGCACCAGCCGGATACCGCCGTCGACCCATTCGCGCGCGCTGGCGCCCAGCACCTGCATGCCGTCGAGGCCAAATTTAACGTCGAGACGGCTGTTAACGATGAACTTACTGTCGGCGTGTACCAGCTGGCGGTGCTCCGGATTGATGGCTGCCACAAAGCTGATGCCGTTTTCATCCAGCCGGCGCGAAATTACCTGGCCGATCTTCACGCCATACAGCATCACCGGCTGCCCGGCGTCGATACCGTAGGTTTCCGGCGCGCTGAGCTGAACGGTGAGCACATCCGGCTTCTGCAACAGCGTTTCGCTGGCCGGCAGCACGCTGAAGTGATCCTGCGGCTCACCTTCGCCCGGGACCAGTTCCAGCGTATTGCCGGTCAGCAGGCTGCTCAGGCTGGTGTCGGTCAGGCTGAGTTTCGGCGCGCGCATCTCAATCCGCGTGCCGCTGCGCATCAGGCCGGTAACGGAGGGATCGATCGTCAGCTCGCCGGACACTTTACCGCCCGGCAGCAGCGTCAGTTTGGTCAGAGTGCCCACTTCCAGCCCCTGATACATCAGCGGTGTGCTGTCGGCTTTCAGGTTGTCGCCGTTGGGCAGATCGAGCGAAATCAGCACGCCGCGCTGGCTGTGTGCCAGATCCGAATAGAGCTGATAGTTTTGATCGCTGTTGGCCTGTTCGCCGCTGTCCGGCGAGTCAAAGGCAATCGCGCCATTCACCAGCGCGGCCAGGCTCTCCAGCTTCACTTTGGCGCCGCTCAGGCTGACATCGGCGTCAACGCCCGAGACATTCCAGAAGCGGCTCTGTTTTTTCACCAGGTTGGTGAAGCGCCGCTCAATCAGCACGTCGATGGTCACGCCATCGGTATTACCGTTGATGCTGTAGTCATAGACGCGGCCGACCGGAATTTTACGGTAATAGACCAGCGAACCGGTGTTGAGCGAGCCGAGATCGGGCGCGTGCAGGTGAATCAGCAGTTCGCCGGTGTTTACCCGGTATTTTGGCTGGGTATCCAGCGCGGTAAAGTGATCGCGCTCTTTGCCGTCGCCGGGCATCATGCCGATGTAGTTACCGCCCACCAGCGCATCCAGCCCGGAGACGCCCGCCAGCGAGGCTTTTGGCGTCACCAGCCAGAACTGGGTGTTCTCCCGCAGCGCATCGCGCATGTCGCTCTTGATGCTGGCTTTGATCTGAATGCTGCGGTAGTCATCGCTCAGCACAATGCCCTGCACGGTGCCCACTTCCACGCCCTGATAGCGAATCGGCGTGCGGCCCGGCACGATGCCGTCCGCGGTCTGGAAGTTGATGGTGATGGTGGTGCCGCGCTCCTGATAGTTGGTCCATAACAGCCAGCCGGCAATCAGCAGGGCGATAATGGGCAAAAGCCAGAACGGCGAAATCTTGCGTTTATTACGCAGATTAGCGCTAGTCGGTGTAGTCGGCGTTTCCTGTTGCATGTGCATCCCAGATCAGGCGGCTATCGAGCCACTCAACGGCCATAATGGTCAGGATGACTGCCGCGCCAAAGTAGAAGGCGGCAGGTCCCATGGTAAAAGCCAGCAGCTGGTCACGATTGACCAGCGACATGGTTAAAGCAATGACGAACAGATCCAGCATCGACCAGCGGCCCACCCAGGTGACGGCACGCAGCAGACGGATGCGGGTTTTCAAACCCTGTTCACACTTAAAATGGATGCTAAGCAACAGCGTCAGCATCACTAACACCTTGGTAAACGGCACCAGAATACTGGCGATAAACACCACCGCGGCCACCGGCACGTTACCGGAGGCGAGGCCAAGAATACCGGAGAAAATGGTGTCTTCGCGCCGCGCACCGTTGACGTACACCACCGAAATCGGCAGCAGGTTAGCCGGGATCAACAGCACAATCGAGGCGATCAGCGCCGCCCAGGATTTTTGCAGGCTGTGGCGGCGGCGAAAATCGAGCGGCGTATGGCAGCGCGTGCAGCGTCCGCGTTCATCGGGCATACCGGTATGGTGGCAGTTCAGGCAAACCTGCCACCGCTCGGGCGGTTCGTGCGGCACCGACTGCGGGTAATAATGTTCCCACAGCTCCTCCACGTTGAGATGAATCAGCGTCAGCAGGCTCATAATTGTTAGCGCGATATAGGCGACCAGCCCGTAGCCGACCTCCAGCGCGGCATAATCCTGCACCTTAATCGACGCCACCGCCACGCCGACCAGATAGATATCCAGCATGACCCACTCTTTGAGTTTCTCCAGCATCAGCAGGACCGGGCGCAGGTTCATGCCGAGCGCGTGGCCAATCCACAAATAGCAGATGCCGGCCACCAGCGTCACCGGCGCGCCAATCGTGCAAAACGCCACCATGGCGGCCGTCAATACGTTGCCCTGTTGCGCCATCTGCAGCACGCCCTCCAGCAGGCTGGCGTTGATGCGCATGCCAAGCAGGCGGATATCCACCAGCGGCAGGCTGAAGGCGAAGGGCATCAGTACGATCATCGTGACGGCCATGGCGGTGAGCCGCGTCATTGACCAGTCGCGACCGTTCTGAATACGGGCATGACAGCGCGGGCAATAAGCCGACTGATGCGATTTCACATCCGGTAAGGAAAAAAGGGTATCGCATTGCGGGCAACGCTGATAACGTGCGTGGGGCAACGTCTGGCTGATGGCGTGAATTTTCATAAATGACGCAAGGGGCCCATTGTTCGTTACAGTTACCGGCATGCGGAGCAGAGCACGTCTGTCTGCATCAATCTATGGTACGAGAATAGTCTCAAGCATAGCGTGCTAAGGGTATAGTAACTAACACAATGATTCACCTTGTGGGGTTGGATTATTAGTGCTTATTTTAACAACTGAGTGACAACAAGGTCACGCCAGTGATGAGTTATGGTTAAACAATGAACAAAAAAGCCTTTTACGAGGATTTAAATCGCGATGTCCGCGCACTGTTAGCGGGCGAAACTTCTTTCCTGGCGGCGCTGGGCAACTGCAGTGCGCTGCTGTTTGAACGCCTGGAAGGGGTTAACTGGGCAGGCTTCTATTTGCTGACCGAGCCGGAGACGCTGGTGCTGGGGCCGTTCCAGGGCAAAATCGCCTGCGTACGCATTCCGGTGGGTAAAGGAGTATGTGGCACCGCGGTTGCGGAGGATAGCGTGCAGCGGGTTGAAGACGTGCACGCTTTCCCGGGGCACATTGCCTGCGACGCCGCCAGCAACGCGGAAATCGTGATTCCTCTGAAAGTGAATGGCACGATGGTCGGTGTTCTCGACATCGACAGTACGGTTTATTCTCGCTTCGATAGCGAGGATGAAGCGGGGCTGGTAGCCCTTACCGACGGGCTTTGTGCAGTGCTGGCGAACAGCGACATTGAAAAATTTCTTCAGCTGACGCGCAGCTAATCGACTGGATCACATAGCATTTGGCGATGTTGTCATTATAATGTCGCCTGTTCATGCCTGCTCTGGTCGGCAAACCCGTTGTAATCAGGAAATTTCATGGAAAATCAACCTAAGTTGAACAGCAGTAAAGAAGTCATCGCCTTTCTGGCGCAGCGTTTTCCGCACTGCTTTAGCGCCGAAGGTGAAGCGCGTCCGCTCAAAATCGGTATCTTTCAGGATCTGGTGGAGCGCGTTCAGGGCGAAAACAGCCTGAGCAAGACGCAACTGCGTTCGGCCTTACGCCTTTATACCTCAAGCTGGCGTTATCTTTACGGCATTAAAGCCGGTGCCACCCGTGTCGATCTCGACGGCAACGCCTGTGGCGTGCTGGATGAGCAGCACGTAGAACATGCGCGCAAGCAGCTGGAAGAAGCCAAAGCGCGCGTGCAGGCGCAGCGCGAGCAGCAAAAAGCGAAAAAACGTGAAGCCGGTGAAGAGACCGCTGAGCGTCGTCCGCGCAAGCCTGCTGCCCGTAAAGCGGCTGACGGCGACGCACCGCGTAAGCCACGTCCACAGGCCCCGCGTGCTGCGGCCGGTGAGCGTCAGGCTGCTCCGCGTCCACCGCGGGCAAAACCCGTCACTGACACTTCAACGTTGCAAGCGGGTCAAAACATCAAAGTCAAAGCAGGCAAAAGTGCAATGGACGCTACCATCCTGGAAATTACCAAAGATGGCGTCCGGGTACAGCTCGCTTCCGGCCTGGCAATGATTGTGCGCGCAGAACACTTGCAGTTCTGAAACGGAGGCCCGACCCTGGCATGAACAGCATTTTTAAGATCGGTATGATCGCGGGCCTGCTGCTGGCAGGCCCCACCTTTGGCGCGGACAACATTACCCGCGCCGACCAGATTCCCCAGTTACACGAAGAAGCACAGCATCCTACCGTCAGTGAACGCGTCACTTCGCGTTTCACCCGCTCTCACTATCGTCAGTTCGATCTGAATCAGGATTTTTCGGCGAAAATTTTTGACCGCTACCTGAATCTGCTCGATTACAGCCATAACGTGCTGCTGGCGTCGGACGTGGCACAATTCGCCGACAAGAAAACCACGCTCGGTGATGAGTTGCGCAGCGGCAAGCTGGATGTGTTTTACGATCTTTATAATCTGGCGCAGAAGCGCCGCTTCGAGCGCTATCAGTATGCGCTCAGCGTGCTGAACCGCCCGATGAACTTCACCGGCAATGACACCATCGATATCGATCGTGCCAAAGCACCGTGGCCGAAAAGCACGGATGAGCTAAACGCGCTGTGGGATGCCAAGGTGAAGTATGACGAGCTGAGCCTGAAGCTGGCCGGGAAAGATGACAAAGAGATTCGCGAGACGCTGACCAAGCGCTACAACTTTGCCATCCGTCGTCTGGCACAAAGCAACAGCGAAGATGTGTTCCAGCTGGCGATGACCGCGTTCGCGCATGAAATCGACCCGCATACGAACTATCTGTCACCGCGCAACACCGAGCAGTTCAACACCGAAATGAGCCTGTCGCTGGAAGGTATCGGTGCCGTGCTGCAGATGGATGATGACTACACGGTGATCAACTCGATGGTGGCCGGTGGTCCGGCGGCCAAGAGCAAATCCATCAGCGTGGGCGACCGCATTGTGGGCGTCGGCCAGCCGGGCAAGCCAATGGAAGATGTGATTGGCTGGCGTCTGGATGACGTGGTGTCCAAAATTAAAGGGCCGAAGGGCAGCAAAGTGCGCCTCGAGATCCTGCCAGCCGGCAAGGGCACCAAAACCCGTACCGTGACGCTGACGCGTGAGAAAATCCGTCTGGAAGATCGTGCGGTGAAGGGCACTGTGCACAACGTCGGCAAAGAGAAAGTCGGCGTGCTGGATATCCCGGGCTTCTACGTTGGCCTGACCGATGATGTGAAAGTGCAGCTGCAGAAACTGCAGAAGCAGAACGTCGACAGTATCGTCATCGATCTGCGTACCAACGGCGGCGGCGCGCTGACCGAAGCGGTATCGCTCTCCGGCCTGTTTATTCCGAGTGGCCCGGTGGTGCAGGTGCGTGACAATAATGGTCGCGTGCGTGAGGACAGCGACAACGACGGCATCGTTTACTACAAAGGTCCGCTGGTGGTGCTGGTCGATCGCTTCAGCGCCTCGGCGTCGGAAATCTTTGCCGCGGCGATGCAGGATTACGGCCGCGCGCTGATTGTCGGCGAACCGACCTTTGGTAAGGGCACGGTGCAGCAGTATCGCTCACTCAACCGCATCTACGATCAGATGCTGCGTCCGGAATGGCCAGCGCTGGGCTCAGTCCAGTACACCATTCAGAAGTTCTACCGCATCAACGGCGGCAGTACTCAGCGGAAAGGCGTCACGCCAGACCTGCTGATGCCGACCGGTGTGGAAGCAGCAGAGACCGGCGAGAAGTTTGAGGATAACGCGCTGCCGTGGGACAGCATCAACGCAGCGACCTACACCAAAACCGGCGATATCACGCCGCTGGTGCCGCAGCTGACCAAAGAGCACGCCGATCGCATCGCCAAAGATCGCGAGTTCCAGTACATCATGAAAGACATCGCGCGTTTCAACGCGATGAAGGACAAGCGTAACATCGTGTCGCTCAATCTGGCTCAGCGCGAGAAAGAGAACCACGAAGAAGATGCGCTGCGTCTGGAACGTATCAATGCGCGCTACCAGGCGGAAGGCAAAGCGCCGCTGAAGAGCCTGGACGATCTGCCGAAAGACTACAAAGAGCCGGATCCGTATCTGGATGAAACGGTGAAAATCGCTAACGATTTGGCCCAGCTGGAAAAAGATCAGCCAGCGCCGGCGGCAGCGAAGTAACCCTTCGGCCTGAAATCACAGCACCGCTGCGGCGGTGCTTTTTTTTGCCTGCAAATCGCCGCCCGGCAGGCTGCAGCCGCTACCATTACCAAATGTAAAGTTATGTCTTTTTAGGCACTTAAAGATTAAGGTCGCTTGAAAAGCGCCACAATGGACATAGGATGTATATCCGCGCATGAGCGCGAGCACAACTGAGGAAGATTAACGTTTATGATGCGTATTGCGCTTTTCCTGGTCACCAACCTGGCGGTGATGTTGGTATTCGGACTGATTCTGAGTCTGACAGGAATCCAGTCAAGCAGTGTTCAGGGTCTGATGATTATGGCAGGTCTGTTTGGCTTTGGCGGTGCGTTTGTTTCACTGCTGATGTCCAAATGGATGGCGTTACGCTCGGTCGGCGGTGAAGTGATTGAACAACCCCGTAACGAGACGGAACGCTGGCTGATGGAAACCGTCGGCCGCCAGGCTCAGCAGGTCGGCATTGCGATGCCGCAGGTGGCGATTTACCACGCGCCCGATATCAACGCCTTTGCCACCGGCGCACGCCGTGACGCCTCGCTGGTAGCGGTCTCCACCGGTTTGCTGCAGAATATGAGCCGCGACGAAGCGGAGGCGGTGCTGGCGCACGAGATCGCCCATATCGCGAACGGTGACATGGTCACCATGACGCTGATTCAGGGTATCGTGAACACCTTCGTGATCTTCATTTCGCGTATCATTGCGCAGGTGGCGTCTGGCTTCCTGTCCGGCAACCGCGACGGCGAAGAGAGCAGCAACGGCAATCCGCTGGTCTATTTTGCCGTGGCGACGGTGCTGGAACTGGTGTTTGGTATTCTCGCCAGCATCATCACCATGTGGTTCTCGCGCCATCGCGAATTCCACGCCGACGCCGGTTCTGCGAAGCTGGTGGGGCGTGAAAAGATGATTGCCGCGCTGCAGCGCCTGAAAACCAGCTACGAACCGCAGGAACCCAGCAGCATGATGGCGTTCTGTATTAACGGAAAAGGTAAATCGCTGAGCGAGCTGTTTATGTCGCACCCGCCGCTCGACAAGCGTATCGAAGCGCTGCGCAGCGGTGCCTACCTTAAGTAAGCCACATAGAAAATGAACAGGGCGCCTGCGGGCGCCCTTTTTTATGACTCTGCCGGCTGACGGCTTTGCGTCATGCGCAGCATACTGACGATCGCCGCCACGCTGGCAAAGGTCCCGGCCAGCAGCAGCGAAGCATGCGTGCCGCTGTCGTTGAACAGGTTAAACATCAGCGCCACCAGCGCGGCGCCGGTGCTTTGCCCGACCAGTCGCGCGGTGCCGAGCATGCCGCTGGCACCGCCGCTGCGCTGGCGCGGAGCCGACGAGATGATGGTGTGATTGTTGGGTGACTGGAACAGCCCGAAGCCGGCACCGCACAGCATCATACGCCAGATAATATCGGCATCCGTGGGTTGTGCAGGCAGCAGCGCCAGCAGAAACAGCCCGGCGGCAAACAGCGCCAGCCCCAGCCCACCCAGCAGCCCGGCATGAAACTTCTCGATCAGGCGGCCGGCAATCGGTGCCATCACCATGGTAGCCAGCGGCCACGGCGTCAGCAGCAGGCCGGTTGCGACTTCATCCCGGCCCAGTACGTTTTGCAGGAAAAACGGCAGCGACACCATCGCCAGCATTTGTGCGCAGAAAGAACAGATCGAGGTGCCGATCGACAACGAAAACACCGGAATGCGCAGCAAATCCACCGGCAACAGCGGCACCGGCATCGCCAGCTGACGCCGCACAAACACCACGCCGATCAGCAGCAGCGCCAGCAGCATACCCGCAATCAGCCAGCCATTTTCTCCCTGCGCGAAGCCGGTCAGCGCTGAAATCAGCAGGCCAAAAAACAGTGCATTCATGATGGCGCTCGGCACATCAAATTTCTGCTGCTTCGCTTTCTGCGTGTTATCCGGCAGGAAGCGCAGCGCCAGCCACAGCGCCACCACACCGAGCGGCACGTTGATCAGGAACAGCCATTTCCAGCTGGCGATGGAGAGAATCGCGGCCGCCACCGTGGGACCGGCGGCGCTGGAGACCGCCACGATCAGCGAGTTGATGGCCATGCCGCGTCCCAGAAAGCGCTGCGGGTAAATAATACGGATTAGCGCAGTGTTGACGCTCATCAGCGCCGCACCGCCGAAGCCCTGCAGCACGCGCGCCACGGTGAGCATATTCAGCGAAGAGGAAAGGGCACAGAACAGCGAGGTGAACACAAACAGCACCAGCCCGACCTGATAGACGCGCCGGTAGCCGAACATATCGCCAAGAAACGACAGCGACAGCAGCGAAATCACGATAGCGATTTGATAGGCGTTGACGATCCAGATCGATTCCGCCGGGCTGGCGTTCAGCTCACGCGCAATGGTCGGCAGCGCCACGTTGGCAATCGCGCCGTCCAGCACCGCCATCATGATGCCAAGCGCAATGGTAATTATTGCGCCGTAGCGCTGTGGAACGGGTAATCCATCCTGAGACACGGTAGGAGACATAAACAGGGAGAAGTGAAGTAAGTGAATATCATCATGCTAATCAATTTTCTGCCTGAAATCACCGCATTAATGGACAAAAATTACAAGTGGATGTGTCGTTGCCGCCGTCCGGCTGTAACCTCTATACTGGCGTTTTTTGCAAAAGCGTTAAGGAAGTCCCGCATGGCGAGCCGCGATAACGATAAACAGCCGGATGCCGTATCATCAGTGATGAAAGTGTTTGGCATTCTGCAGGCGCTGGGTGAAGAGCGCGATCACGGCATCACCGAGCTTTCGCAGCGGGTTATGATGTCGAAAAGCACGGTCTACCGCTTTCTGCAGACCATGAAATCACTCGGCTACGTGGCGCAGGAGGGCGAGAGCGAAAAATATTCGCTGACGCTCAAACTGTTTGAACTTGGCGCGCACGCGCTGCAGAACGTGGATTTGATTCGCAGCGCCGATGTGGAGATGCGCGAACTGTCGCGCCAGACCAAAGAGACCATTCATCTCGGCGCGCTGGAAGAAGACAGCATCATCTATATCCATAAGATTGACTCGCTGTATAACCTGCGCATGTATTCGCGCATCGGCCGGCGTAATCCGCTGCACAGTACCGCCATCGGCAAAGTGCTGCTGGCGTGGCGTGAGCGCGCGGAGGTGAACGACATTCTGCGTGAAGTGGAATTCCGTCGCAGCACCGCTAACACTATCGTCAACGCGCAGGCGCTACTGCCGGTGCTGGAGCAGGTCAGGCAACAGGGCTTTGGTGAGGATAATGAAGAGCAGGAAGCGGGAATTCGCTGTCTGGCGGTACCGGTGTTTGATCGCTTCGGCGTGGTGATTGCCGGCATGGGCCTCTCGTTCCCGACGGTGCGCTTCTTCGAACCGGCAAAAAAAGAGTATGTGGCGATGCTGCACCGTGCCGCGCGTAAGGTGTCGGAGCAAATGGGCTATTACGACTATCCGTTCTGAATCCTGCCGGGCTGACGCGCAGCCCGGCAGGCGGCTTAACTTAGTTATCGACCACTTCGCCGCTTTTCTTCAGCAGTGGACAATCGGTAACGCCAACAATGCCGCTGTCGGTGTGCAGATACTGTGCGGTAATCATGCCGCGCGCGGTCAGGTAGCTACACTGTAAGCCCAGCCCGGCTGCGTTTTTATTGCTGCCGGTTAACACGCCGTAGCCGGTAAACAGCATCGCCAGCCACAAGACAGCCAGCACCATCACCGCACGAATCAGTAGTTTCATTTTTATCTCCTTGTGTTACATAACGCAGCTGTTCCCGCATTGCTGCGAACTCTATAGTAGCAGCATGCCTCGCTTTTCTCGCCGGATCGATCAGAGATAACTGAAAGCGGCACGCAGGCGGGATAATCTGCTTTATCTCCGCCACCATATCTTTTCCGCACGCAACGAGTAGAATCAGCGGCGATGTACCTGAATGATGTTTGAGGATTGATGCAGTTATGAACGAATTAGCCGCCAGTACCGGTCCGCTGTTTAACTATGGCGTGCTGGCCATCATTGTGATTGTGGCGTTTATTGCCTGGTTTTTTGTTAACCGGGCCAGCGTGCGCGCCAGTGAACAGCTTCAGCTGCTGGAAGCGCTGCTGGAAGAGCAAAAGAAACAGAACGCGCTGCTGCGCCGTATCGCTGAGGCGCAGCCGGTGGCCGAAAAAGCGCAGGATGAGCAGGATGCCGGGGACAAGCGCGACTTTATTCGCCTGATTCCGGAACGTTAAGCCCACAACGGAGAGGCCATGGCCTGGCAAAATCCCTGGTATGACGCTTCGCTGGCCCATCATACGCCGCACGGCTTTCGTAACCCGGAAGAGGAGTTGCGTCAGCCTGGCGATCTTCAGCGCTGGCGGCGCGAGCGTAAGCAGCAGAATCTGCCGCTGCCACCGAAGTCCGGCTATGCGGCCTTTACCGCCAGCTGGTGCCAGCAGGCCGACCTGAGCGGTGAAGATGACCGTGTCTGGTGGCTGGGCCATGCCGCGCTGATGCTGCGTCTCAATCAGCGCTATATTTTGATCGATCCGGCGCTGTCGGCACGCGCTTCGCCGTTGCCGTTTGCCGGGCCGCAGCGTAAAACCCCGGCGCCGATCAGCGTGGCCCAGCTGCCGCATCTTGATTATGTGCTGATCTCGCATAACCATTACGACCACCTTGATCGGCCTACAGTGAAACGCATCGCCCGCCGCTTTCCTGCCGCGCACTTTCTGGTGCCGCTGGGGATGGCCGACTGGTGTCGCCGGCGTGGCGTGCGCACCGTCACCGAACTGGACTGGTGGCAGCAGGTGCACCTGGACGACATCAGTTTCACAGCCGTTCCCGCGCGCCACTGGAGCATGCGTACCTTCTGGGATCGCAACCGGTCGCTGTGGTGCGGCTGGGTAGTGCGTAATGCGCAGCTCAATTTCTGGTTCTCCGGCGATAGCGGCTACAGCGATAATCTCTCAGCCATCGCGCAGCGTCTGGGGCCGTTTAATCTGGCTGCGTTACCGATAGGTGCCTATGCACCAAAATGGTTCATGCGCGGCCAGCACATGGACCCGGATCAGGCGGTACAACTCTGGCAGCAGATAGGGCGACCGCTGGCAATTCCTATTCACTGGGGCGTGTTTGAGCTGGCGGACGAGTCGCTTGACGATCCGCCGACGGTGCTGGCGCAAGCATTGCAGCAGGCGGGCGAGGTCGATGCGCCTTTTGCCCCATGGCGAATTGGCGAGAGCCGCAGCCTGATGAATTACGATTAAGATTTATCCTAATCCCTTTTTGTTAAATGCCAGCGGCTTCCGCGCTTTTTAACATTTAATTGTTGGGTGTTTAGAAAAAAATGAGATAAATGCCAGCGTACAGTCTGCCTATATTTGGGGCAACGGCGATTATATTTTCCTGATTTTGGTGCAAAACTATTATTAACTTGTACTGTCAGGAATTTATTGTACAAGATTTAAGCGCTGCGCAGTTATGTTGCTCATTGCACAACGGCCAGTGAAATAGCTTATCTGTGCCATATTAATGCAATATTTTTTGCCTAGAATTATTCGGTTTAAATGTGAAAAAGCAGCGTTTGCCGCTGCGCTTGACGAAACGCAAGTCTGGCGCTAACTATACTGACGCATAGACTTTTTTGCACACGCCGAGGCGTTGCTGTCAATAACGTTATCCACCTTTCGCTGCCGGTTTCAGGCAATTATGTGCGGCATGTCGATCACTGTTTAAAAATGGCTTGCCATTAATTAGCGGATATGTGATAACGAATCGTGGGTCAAACGAGGTACAGTTCTGTTTATGTATGGCATCTTCAGTAAAGAAGTTACGAGTAAAGACGTTGACGTTGAATACCGCTTCCTTGCCGAACCTTAAATTAGTGCCTCATTCAGTAATGTCTCTGGTTTCTCTGTAAGACTGCCTGCGGGCAATATAAACACTCTAAGGAATTTGCAAAAATGGCAAAGATTAAAGGTCAGGTTAAGTGGTTCAACGAGTCTAAAGGTTTTGGTTTTATTACTCCTGCTGACGGCAGCAAAGACGTGTTCGTTCACTTCTCTGCTATCCAGGGCAACGGTTTTAAAACCCTGGCCGAAGGTCAACAAGTTGAGTTTGAAATTCAGGACGGCCAGAAAGGCCCGGCAGCAGTTAACGTTACTGCTATCTGATTTCGCTCTCAGGCTCGGTGTCATGCACCGCTGAATCGAATCTTAAAAGCCCTGCTCAATGAGCGGGGCTTTTCTTTACCCTTTCTGTTACCGGATGATCAGGGTAAACTGCGCCGCGAATCGCTAACCCGGAGTTATCTATGTCGTTGATTTGCCCACTTTGCCACCTCGCTTTGCACCTGCACGCCAGCAGTTATCGCTGTGCATCCGGTCATCAGTTCGATCGGGCGAAAGAGGGATACGTCAACCTGCTGCCGGTGCAGCACAAAGGTTCACGGGAACCGGGCGACAGCGCAGAGATGCTTCAGGCGCGCCGGGCCTTTCTGGATGCCGGACACTATCAGCCGCTGCGCGATCGGGTGGCGCAACGTCTGGCTCAGCCGCTCACGAACCGGCCCGCGCAGCTGCTGGATATCGGCTGTGGCGAAGGCTATTACACCGCCGCCCTGGCTGCCGCGTTGCCCGACAGCCATCTGTACGGTCTGGATGTGGCCAAAGCCGCGGTGCGCATGGCGGCAAAGCGCTATCGCGCGGTTAACTTTTGTGTCGCCTCCAGCCAGCGCCTGCCGTTTGCCGATGGTTCACTGGACGCCATCGTGCGCATTTACGCGCCCTGTAACGAGCAGGAGCTGAGCCGCGTTATCAGGCCCGGCGGCTATTTGCTGACGGTGACGCCGGGGCCGCACCATCTGCAGCAGTTTAAGGCGTTGATCTATCGTGAAGTGCAGCTGCATACGGCGGAAGAGAAAAACTATGCGGGATTTGAACAGATCGATCAGCAAAACCTTCACTACTCGATGACGCTGAACGGGGCGGAAGCGGTGAGCCTGCTGCAGATGACCCCTTTTGCCTGGCGTGCGCGTGAAGCGGTGTGGCAGCAGCTGGCTTCCAGCGCCAGCTTTAGCTGTGACGCGGATTTCACCCTGACGCTGTGGCAGCGCGTTTAACGCGCCTCCACCAGCGTATGATAGATTTTCTCCAGATCGTCGAGCTGTTTCACCGCAATCAGCAGGCGACGCTGCTCCAGCTGCATCACCAGAATGCCATCCTCTGACAGGTTCATACTCTGAATACGCCGGTAATCAATCCACACGCTGGCAAAAAACAGGCCGTCATTTTTCATCAGCAGCCGCGGGCTGCGGATCCAGAACAGCCAGATAGCCATAAAGCACAGCACCATCAGCAGGGTAGTGGTGCGCTGCGGGCCATGATGGCTGACGTTGTTCCACAGCAGAATCAGTAGCAGCACGATAAAGATGCCGCTGTCGATTTTATGGCGGCGACGCAGGGTGACGCGCAGTCGGGTCGGTCCATTGCGGCGGGGCAGGATGACATCGTCGTAAATCGCAAACAGGGCGAGAGCGGCGATCAGCAGGGCAATCAGGGCGTCAGTCAGTGACATACAGGCTTCTTCCTCAACCGAAGTGACCTCAGCGTTGGCGCTCAGGTCACACCGTTCAAAAAACGCCGGGAGTCTGACTCCCGGCGGTGAGATTACAGACCGAGCAGGCCGATCCAGTAACCAAAGATACCGATGGCAAAGAAGCCAACGATGATCCACAGCGCGTTAACTTTACGGCGCAGCAGCCACATACAGCCAAAGGTCAGCAGCAGTGGAATCAGGCCGGGCATCAGCTGGTCGAGAATCGACTGCACGGTGGTGACCGTGGTTTTGCCGGTCTGGTCGGTGATGCGGGATACCACCAGCGGCACGTTGACGTGCGTCCATTTGTTGACCAGCGCCCCCATGACAAACAGGCCGAGTATCGATGCCCCCTCGGTAAGTTTTTGCAGGAAGCCGCCGCCCATATCGCTGACGATATCCACCCCTTTGCGATAGCCATAAGCCACGCCGTAATAGCGGGTCAGCATGCGCGCAATGTTAAACAGGAAGAAGAACAGCAGCGGACCAAGCAGGCTGCCGCTCATCGCGATACCGGCACCCAGTGCGGCGAACACCGGACGCACGGTCCCCCAGAAAATCGGGTCGCCCACGCCAGCCAGCGGACCCATCAGACCCACTTTGATGCCGTTAATGGCACCGTCATCGATCGCCGCACCGTTGGCGCGCTGCTCTTCCATTGCCATGGTCACGCCGAGCACCGGCGCCGCCACGTAAGGATGGGTGTTGAAGAACTCAAGGTGACGCTTAATCGCCTGCTTGCGCTCGTCGTTGTTTTCCGGATACAGGCGACGGATCACCGGCACCATTGAGAAGCAGAAGCCCAGCGCCTGCATGCGTTCAAAGTTCCACGAACCCTGAAACAGGTTGGAGCGCAGGAACACACCGCGCACGTCACCGGGGGTGAGTTTCTTTGGAGTATTGGTTGTATCTACCATGATGTCACCTGTTCCTAGTCGAGTTCGTTGTCGAGGTCGTTGTTAGCCGGGCCCGCCGAGGCAGCGCCTGCAACGCGGTTGTATTTTGGCGCCAGCTGGATATACAGCACCGCCATTACCACGCCAATCACGCCCAGCGCCACCAGGTTAAAGTTGGTGAACGCGGCGGTGACAAAGCCAAGATAGAAGAACGGCATCAGGTAACCGGCACGCATCATGTTGATCACCATCGCGTAACCGACCACCACGATCATGCCGCCGGCGATGTTCAGACCATTGGTGACCACTTCCGGAATTGAACTCAGCAGGCTGTGTACCGCGCTGGTACCGACCGAGACCGCCACAATCAGCGCCGGGATAGCGATACGCATCGCCTGCAGCAGCAGGGCAGAGACGTGGATCCACGAAATCGCCGTCAGGTTGCCTTTCTCCGCAGCTTTATCCGCGGCGTGCTGGAAGGCGACAGTGATAGTACGCACGATGATGGTCAGCACCTGACCGGCTGCGGCCAGCGGGATGGCCAGCGCAATACCGGCACCGACGCTTTGACCGCCGGCAATGACCAGAATGGTAGAGATGATGGAAGCCAGCGCCGCATCCGGTGCCACTGCCGCACCGATGTTCATCCAGCCCAGCGCGATCATCTCCAGCGTACCGCCGATGATGATGCCGGTTTTCATATCACCCAGCACTGCACCAATCAGGGTACAGGCCACCAGCGGCCGGTGGAACTGGAACTCATCGAGAATCGATCCCATCCCGGCAATACAGGCCACAATAAATATCAACACTATTTGTAGCGAGGTTATTTCCATTGCATTTTTCCTCAGCAAGATCAGAACTTTTTGCCCACGCGCGCAGGCTCAGGCGAATCAGGCATTGACCTTCGCAATCAGGTCCATCATTTTCAGTTTCGGGTCGTTGGAGACTTTACGCACTTCCAGTTCGATACCGCGCTCATTCAGCTTGCGGAAGGCAGCGATGTCCTTCTCATCCACCGACACCGCGTTATTAACCTGCGTTTTCCCCTGACGGAAGGCCATGCCGCCGACATTCACCGACTTGATATCCACGCCTTGCTCTACCACGCGCTCAACATCGGTCGGATTGGTAAACAGCAGCATCACGCGATCGGAACCGTACTTCGGGTTGTTCCACACGCGGATCATCTTGGCGATATCCACCACGTGGGCGGTCACGCCCGGCGGCGCCACCTGAGTCAGCAGGGTTTTGCGTACATGATCGTTGGCCACTTCATCACTGACGACGATGATGCGCGTCACGTTGGTCTCTTTGGTCCAGCGCGTGGCCACCTGGCCGTGGATCAGACGGTCATCGATACGGGCCAGGCCAATTTTCATGTGCTCGCCCGGTGCCAGCGGCTTCTGCGGCTGGGCAGGGGCTTTCGGGGCGGGTGCGGCCGCTGCCGGCGCGGCGGATTCGGTTTTGAGCGCTTTCACCCCCTCGCGGCCGGCCTCGACGGCGATATGGATCAGCTCTTCCAGCGATGGATCGTCATCGCGCCCCATCAGGGTTTCCACCAGCATCGGGATGTTAACCCCGGCGATCACGTCATAGCCCGGTTTATCCACCACGATGCGGCTGGCGGCGTTAAACGGGCTGCCGCCCCAGGTGTCCACCAGAAACAGCACGCCTTTCGACGTGTCGAGTCGGGCGAGCTGCGCCTGATATTTTTCGATTAGCGTTTCTGCATTTTCGCCGGGAACGAAATCAATCCATCCGACATTTTCCTGCTCGCCCAACAGCATTTCTGCTGTTTTCAGCAGCTGTTCTGCCGCCCAGCCATGTGTACCAATTACAAGCGCAATGGTCACTTGCTACCTCCGTTCGCATGAGAGTTCCCGACCATGGCCGGGAATCATTGAGAATTACCGTTGTTATTTTCTGTGGATCGCCCGGGACTAAATTGAAGAAAGTCATCAGGAAAAGGCCCAAAACATTCCGCGATACAGCAGTAAGGTCGCGATTTATTTTAGTGAGCGAAAAAATAAAATATGTGACGTTGCTCTGCTATTCAGAGCGTACCGGCGGCAACGGGCATTTTTATGGCAGTTTCTTGCGCTGGCGCAGTTATTTGTAAATGTAAGAAAATTTTTTGACGTTGTTGATGTAACTGATACATTAGCTTTCTGTTTATTACTCAGGAGTACCGGGCTTTAGCTCACCTATATGGACCGTCACCGACGTCGCTTCACTTGTTCCCCGCGCTGCTCAGCGCGCACCCTGACACCTGCCGGTGTTGCCTCATCCGTTAACGCTCTCTCGTCTCGCCTTCCGGCGCAGGCTCAGTCGCGTTCGCCCTTACGTTTAGCAAGGAGTCATTGATGGAATTTCTCTTCGACCCCTCAATCTGGGCGGGTTTACTGACGCTGATCGTGCTGGAGATTGTGCTCGGCATCGACAACCTGGTGTTTATCGCCATTCTTGCCGACAAGCTGCCACCGAAACAGCGTGATAAAGCGCGCCTGATTGGTCTGTCGCTGGCGCTGGTGATGCGCCTCGGCCTGCTGTCGCTGATCTCCTGGATGGTGACGCTGACGCGACCCCTCTTCAGCGTAGGCGATTTCAGCTTTTCCGGACGAGATTTAATTCTGTTGATTGGTGGTTTGTTCCTGTTGTTTAAGGCCACCATGGAACTGCACGAGCGGCTGGAAAACCGTGGCATGGAGCATCAGGGCAATAAAGCCTATGCCAGCTTCTGGGCGGTCGTGACGCAGATTGTGGTGCTGGACGCGGTGTTCTCCCTGGATGCGGTGATTACCGCCGTCGGTATGGTGAACCATCTGCCGGTGATGATGACGGCGGTGGTGATTGCCATGGGCGTGATGCTGCTGGCCTCAAAACCGCTGACCCGCTTCGTCAACGCGCACCCAACGGTGGTGGTGCTGTGTCTGAGCTTCCTGCTGATGATCGGTCTGTCGCTGGTGGCGGAAGGCTTTGGTTTCCATATTCCGAAAGGCTATCTGTACGCGGCAATTGGCTTCTCGATTCTGATCGAGCTGTTCAACCAGATTGCGCGCCGGAACTTTATCCGTCATCAGGCGCACCGCCCGATGCGTGAACGTACCGCCGAAGCGATTCTGCGTCTGATGGGCGGGCGTCAGCGTAACCAGCCGGCGCATACTGAAGAAGCGTCGCTGACCGAAGCGATGCCGCAGGAAGCGTTTAAAGACGAAGAGCGTTACATGATTAACGGCGTGCTGACGCTGTCACAGCGTTCGATTCGCAGCATCATGACGCCGCGCGGCGATATCTCGTGGGTCGACGTCTCGCGTCCGCTGGATGAGATCCGCATTCAGCTGCTGGATACGCCTCACAGTCTGTTCCCGGTGTGTCGTGGCGAGCTGGATGAGATCATCGGCGTGGTGCGCGCGAAAGAGCTGCTGGTGGCGCTGGAGCACGGTATGGATGTCGCGACCTTCGCGGCCAACACGCCGCCGATTGTGGTGCCGGAAACGCTGGATCCGATCAACCTGCTGGGCGTATTGCGTCGCGCTAAAGGGAGCTTCGTCATCGTTACCAACGAATTTGGTGTGGTGCAGGGCCTGATTACGCCGCTGGACGTGCTGGAAGCGATTGCCGGTGAATTCCCGGACGAAGACGAAACGCCGGATGTGGTGGCGGATGGCGACGGCTGGCTGGTGAAGGGCGGTACCGATCTGCACTCGCTGCAGCAGCTGCTCGACCACCATGAGCTGGTCGATCCGGATGAAGATCACGCGTCGCTGGCCGGCCTGTTGATTGAGCAGAAGGGGCAGCTGCCGCTGCCGGGCGAGATTATCGATTTGCCACCGCTGCACTTCCAGATTATCGAAGCCACGGATTACCGTATCGATCTGGTGCGCGTCACCAAAGACAAGCCGCACCATGACGAGGAAGAGGGCGACGCCTGATGTCGTCCGGCATCAGGCGCCCAGCTGCGCCTGATGCTGCGCCAGCCATTGCGGAAAGTCCTCAATCGGCATCGGGCGCGCATAGTAGTAACCCTGCAGATGATCCACGCCGCGCTCGCGCAGATAATGCGCCTGCTCGGCGGTTTCCACACCCTCCGCGACCAGCGCGATATTCAGCCGCTGCGCCAGTGAAATCACCATATCGGTCACCGTGGCGTTGATCGCGTCAGTACCAATCGCGGCGGTAAAAATTTTATCGATTTTCAGTACGTCCGGCTTCAGGTCCTTCAGATAGGCCAGCGAACTGTGGCCGGTGCCGAAATCGTCAATCGCCAGCCGCACGCCAATTTCATGCAGCTGCGCCACGACCGTCTGGTCGATGACCGGCAGCGCATCGCGCTCGGTCAGCTCCACCACCAGTTTTGGCAGGGGATTGGCGGGCCACCAGTAGCGCTGTAAATCCTCAACAATCAGGCGATCGCGGAAGTGGCTGGCCGCGACGTTAATCGCGATATGAAATGTCGGGCACTGTGGCAGATTAGGCAACTCCGCGACGACTCTGGCAATCACAAAGCGCGTCAGCGGTGCAATCAGATTCTGGCGTTCGGCCAGCGGAATAAATACGTCCGGGGCAATCCAGCCCTGACGCGGATTGTGCCAGCGCAGCAGCAGCTCGATACCATCGCAGTCGCCGCTGCGGGCATTGATCAGCGGCTGGCAGTAGACCATAAATTCGTTAGCGGTGATGCCATAGCTGATTTGCCAGCTCAGACTCATGCGATTGGCGGTGGCCAGCCAGACGATATAGCCCAGCAGCAGGCTCAGCAGTACCGCCAGCGGCAGCTGAGACGGCAGCGTGTTGAGCGCCAGCCGCGCCGGAGAGGGACCGTACAGCGTAATGCTGTAGGGATAACGCAGCGAGGCCTGATCGTAGGCCACTTCGTCATCGGACGGCACGGTATGCTCGATCAGCGGATTACCGTACTCGAGGCTCTGTCCGCCTACGTTAAAGATCGCGCGCTCCACCCACGGCAGCTGCGGCTCCAGCAGATAGTTGGTCATCAGTTCAATGTTGATGATCTGCAGCAGGCCGTCCTGGTTATCCAGCGATTTTGGCGTCCACAGCAGCAGCACCGGCGAACCTTTCAGCAGGTAGTCGTCGGTGGACAGCATCATGCGCTGATTGTTGATCGCCAGCTCGGGATAGGTCTGGCTGAACGAGATGTGGCGCGGGCCATAAATACTCGAACAGTAGATGGTATCGTCCTGCACCAGCAGCACGGTGCGCACGGTTTGCAGCGCGGCGATCTTCTCAATCAGCGGGTAGCGCACCTGCGTGCAGGGCACGCCCACCAGCCCCAGCGTGTTGTTGGCGGAGACGTCCAGCGGCGAAAACATGCGGTCAAAGCGCTCAATCGCGCGGGTGGCAAAGTTAAGGGACTGCTGCTCAATGCGTGACTTCTCTTCGATGTAGCGAAAAGTCAGCGTAAGAATGAGAACCAGCGACGCGATCACCAACGCAATAAGCAGGCGCTTACGGCGAAATTGACCCACAAATTGCTGGGGAAGGAGCATCAGTAACCACCTTGCTAAGACAAAGAATGAGACCAAATTAACGTGAAAGTTATCGGCATGGCGGCGGCCAAATTTAGCGCGGCTGGAGAAAAAAAGCGGCACTAAAAAATCGCGCGACCATTAGAGGTCGCGCGCAAAAATAATGTATCTGGTTTGATAACGCGGAGGTAGAGGCCATTGCAGAAATAATGGCCGATCGCTGCAATTGTCAGCAGCGAAACGCGACGTTGCCGGTCAGTCGCACTGCACCTTGATCGCCAGACCGCCGCGCGAGGTCTCACGATATTTAGCGTTCATGTCTTTGCCGGTCTCGTACATAGTCTCGATCACCTTATCCAGCGATACGCGCGGCTCGCTGGTGCGGCGCAGCGCCATTCGCGCGGCGTTGATCGCTTTCACCGAAGCAATGGCGTTACGCTCAATGCATGGCACCTGTACCTGACCGGCGACCGGATCGCAGGTCAGTCCGAGGTTGTGTTCCATGCCGATTTCAGCGGCAACGCACACCTGCTCCGGGCTGGCTCCCAGCAGTTCAGCGAGGCCGGCGGCGGCCATTGAGCAGGCCACGCCCACTTCTCCCTGGCAGCCGACTTCGGCACCGGAAATCGAGGCGTTCATTTTATACAACACGCCAATCGCGCCCGAGGCGAGGAAGTAGCGGATAAAAATATCCGGCGTGACCGTTTCGATGAAGTGATCGTAATACGCCAGCACCGCCGGCACGATACCGCAGGCACCGTTGGTCGGTGCAGTGACCACCCGACCACCGGCTGCATTCTCTTCATTCACCGCCAGCGCAAACATATTGACCCAGTCGATGACGTTCATCGGATCGTTGGAGTGTTTGGTCGAGGAGACCAGCAGACGTCGCAGCGACGCCGCCCGGCGCGGCACGCGCAGCGGGCCCGGCAGCACGCCTTCGGTATTCAGGCCACGATCGATACACGCCTGCATGGTTTGCCAGATGTTGCCAAAATAGGCGTAAATCTCGTCACGGCTGTGCAGCGCCAGCTCGTTTTTCATCACCAGCCCGGAAAGCGACATGCCGGTATCGCGGCAATGACTGAGCAACTCTTTGGCTGAATGGAACGGGTAGGGTACGGCGACCTCATCCAGCACTGACTGACCAAAGTGCGCTTCGTCGACAATAAAGCCACCGCCAATCGAGTAATAGGTTTTGCGCTCAAGCAGACGATCGCCGGCAAAAGCGTACAGGGTCATGCCGTTTTCATGCAGCGACAGGTTTTCGCTGCGGAAGACCATGCCGCCGTCACGCGGGAAGTCGACCTCGCGCGCGCCCTGTGCCAGCAGCAGGCGCTCACGCGTTTCGACATCTTTGATAAACGCCGGAATGCTGTCGATGTCGACGCTGGCAGGCTCAAAGCCGGCCAGCCCCATAATGATGGCAATGTCAGTGTGGTGTCCTTTCCCGGTGAGCGACAGTGAGCCGTAGACGTCCACCGCCACGCGCGTCACGTCCTGCAGCTTGCCCTGTTCGATCAGCAGGTCAACAAACTGTTTGCCCGCTTTCATCGGGCCAACGGTATGCGAACTGGATGGGCCGATACCCACTTTGAACATGTCAAAAACACTTATCACCGGTGACGCTCCTCACAAATCTTCTTTTCTACGGCGCAGGCCGTTAATGCGGCTAATAGTAATCGCCAGCGGGCGGCAGCGAGCAGCTTTTCGCATGAAATAAACTAATTATAAACCACAGAAATAGTTATCCGTATCCCCGGATGTGAACGGGATCAATTTTTCGGCCAGGGTGAAACGGGACGGGGGATCAGGGCAGGGCGATCTGCTGGCCGAGCGCGCGCAGGATACCGGCGGTCATGCCCCAGATAAAATAATCTTCATACCATGACAGCCACACCTGGTGCTGGCGATGACCGCGGCGCAGCGTCAGTCCGCTGTAGCGCCCCAGCCGCAGCGCCTCTGCGAGCGGCATGGAAAAGGCGCTTTCAACTTCATCCGGGTTGAGCTGCAGCGGCAGGTGCGGCGGGATGATACCGACCACGGGCGTGACGGCGAAACCGGTACTGCTGGTGACCGGCGGTAGCACGCCGACCACCCGCACCTGCTGCGGTGCGATGCCCACTTCTTCCTGCGCTTCACGCAGCGCGGTGGCGATCAGCGAATCGTCAGTGGCATCCATCATGCCGCCGGGGAACGCCACCTGCCCGGCATGTTTGCGCAGCAGCGCGGAGCGGCGGGTCAGCAGCAGTTCGGGCTGGTCGCCATCAATCACCGGTACCAGCACCGCGGCACGGCGTCCGCTGATCACGCTGTGCGCGGTCGCCAGCGGCGGCTGCAGCACAAAGCGACTGAGAAACTGCGCCAGCGTCAGCTCCATATCACGCCTCATCACGCAGACAGGGCAGAATACGGTTGAGCTTGTGCAGCGTCTCCTGATATTCCGCCTCAGCATCGCTGTCAGCCACCAGGCCGCCGCCCGCCGCGCAGTACAGCTGCTGGTTTTCGGCAATCAGCGTGCGGATGGTAATGCTGCTGTCCATACGCCCGCACAGGCTGATGTAGCCGATACTGCCACACCACGCATTGCGCCGCTGCGGTTCGAGTTCCTCGATGATCTCCATGGCGCGGATCTTGGGCGCGCCGGTAATGGAGCCGCCGGGGAAACAGGCGCGCAGCAAATCGGTAGCGGAGAGCGCGTCTGGCAGTCTGGCCCGCACCGTGCTCACCAGGTGATGCACCGCCGGGAACGGCTCCACCACAAACAGCTCCGGCACGCTGACGCTGCCCGGCTCGGCGACGCGGCCAATATCATTACGCAGCAGGTCGACAATCATCAGGTTTTCCGCCCGATCTTTTTCGGCGCTGGCCAGTTTCTCCGCCTGCAGCCGATCGGCCTGCGGATCGGCCAGGCGCGGCAGCGTGCCTTTAATCGGGCGGGTTTCAATCTGCTGTTGCTGCAGCGAGAGAAAACGCTCGGGCGACAAGCTCAGCACGGCACTGTGCGGCAGACGAATGAAGGCACTGAACGGCGCGCGGTTGGCGCGGTTGAGACGTAAAAACGCCTGCCACTCATCGCCGCGATAGCTGGCCTGGAAACGCTGCGCCAGATTAACCTGGTAGCAATCGCCCGCCTGAATGTAGGCCTGCACCGCCTGGAAACGCGCGGCGTACTGCGCATAGCTCATATTGGCCTGCCAGTCGCTGGTCAGGGCAAAGGGTTTGGGCTGCGGCACCGCCAGCGCCTGTAGCCACTGCCAGCGCTGCTCCGCGTCGTGGAGGGCAATCAGCGTCAGCGTCTGGCGATGATGATCGGCAATCAGCGCCCAGTCATAAATGCCGACCGCCATATCCGGCGTGTGTAAATCCTGCTGCGCCCGCTGCGGCAGCGTTTCGAAACGGCGACCGAGGTCATAACCAAACAGACCCAGCGCGCCGCCCTGAAACGGCAGATTTGCATCAAACGCCGGCCGGATGCCCAGCGCGTCCAGCTGCTGCTGCACCAGCTGCAGCGGATCGGCGTTAGAGTGGCTGATGCCTGTGCCATCGTCGATGACGGTGCTGTCACCGCGCGTCGTCAGGGTCACCCGCGGGTCGGCGGTGAGAATATCGAAACGGTTATCCGCGTGCTCGGCATGACCAGAGGTCAGCAGCATCGCCCAAGGGCGGTGCGCCAGCGTGGAAAAACGGTGTAAAAGTGTATCGGGCGTATACTGTAGCGAGAGGGTTTTCACGTTCGTTTGGCTAAATCAGTTCAGCAGGCAGGCGCGTAGCCTGGCATATTTTTTTGCTGCTGGCACCTGTTTGTTCAGCGTGGAATAATGCGTCCCCCCATTACAGGAGTGCATCATGTTTTCAGGTCTTCCGGCTTTATCGCACGAACAGCAGCAGCAGGCAGTGGAACGTATTCAGGAACTGATGGCCGGCGGCATGTCCAGCGGGCAGGCGATTGCGCAGGTGGCGCAGGAAATTCGCCAGAACCATCAGGGCGAAGCGATTCGGGCGCGCTTCGAAGAGGACGAAGACGACGAATAGCGCCCGGCGAGCGTTATAGCGCGGCGATGATTTTGATTTCCACTTTATAGCGCGGATTCATCAGGCCGGCCTGCACCGTGCAGCGTACCGGCGCATTACCCGGCGAGACCCACGCATCCCAGGCGCGGTTCATCGCGGCAAAGTCCTCTTTGTCTACCAGGAAAATGGTGGCGTCGAGAATTTTGCTTTTATCCGAACCCACGCGCGTCAGGATGCGGTCAATCACCGCCAGCGCGTTGGCGGTCTGCGCTTCCGCATCGTCATCCAGATTCTCCGGCACGCTGGTGTAATACACGGTCTGGTCATGTACAACCGCTTCGGACATGCGGTGCTCGGCATCAATACGCGTAATGGTCATGCTGCTCTCCTTTATTTTTGCTGCGTTAGCCTGCCATATCCCATGGCCGGCTGTCATCTGTTGTGGTCGCCTGCGGTGAATCCTGACATAATTACAGTAGTTTTAAGAGCAATCGGTGAGGATGTGTGGCAGACGATTTTGCAGCGGATGGCGCGTTAGCGCAGGCGATTCCCGGCTTTAAGCCGCGCGAGGCACAGCGCGAAATGGCGCAGGCAGTGAGCGAAGCGGTGCAGCAGGCGGGCGAGCTGGTGGTCGAGGCCGGCACCGGCACCGGTAAAACTTATGCTTATCTGGCACCGGCGTTGCGGGCGAAGAAAAAAGTCATTGTGTCGACCGGTTCCAAAGCGTTGCAGGATCAGCTCTACAACCGCGATCTGCCGACCATTGCCCGCGCCCTGGCGTTCAGCGGCAAAACCGCGCTGCTGAAAGGGCGCTCCAACTATCTGTGCCTGGAACGGCTGGAGCAGCAAAATCAGACCGGCGGCGATCTCAGCGTGCAGGCGCTCGGTGATTTGATTAACGTGCGCAGCTGGTCATCGGAGACCGTTGATGGCGACGTCAGCAGCTGCGCCGGCGTCGCGGAAGACAGCCCGATCTGGCCTTACGTCACCAGCACCAACGATAACTGCCTCGGCAGCGATTGCCCGCTGTATAAAGATTGCTTCGTGGTGAAGGCGCGCAAAAAAGCGATGGATGCGGATGTGGTGGTGGTGAACCATCACCTGTTTCTCGCTGACCTGGTGGTCAAAGAGGGGGGATTTGGCGAGCTGATCCCGGAAGCCGACGTGATGATCTTCGACGAAGCGCACCAGCTGCCGGATATTGCCAGCCAGTATTTTGGCCAGCAGCTGTCGAGCCGGCAACTGCAGGATCTCGCCAAAGACATTATCCTTGCCTACCGCACCGAGGTGCGCGATGTGCAGCAGCTGCAGAAATCCGCCGACCGGCTGGCGCAGTGCGCACAGGATTTCCGCCTGACGCTGGGCGAGCCCGGTTTTCGCGGCAATCTGCGTGACCTGCTGAGCGACAACAACATCATGCGCATGTTTACGCTGCTGGATGATGCGCTCGAGCTGTGTTACGACGTGATTAAGCTGTCGCTGGGCCGTTCCGCGCTGCTGGACGCCGCCTTCGAGCGTGCCGCGCTGTATCGCACCCGGCTCAAGCGTTTACGCGCGATTGATGAACCGGGCTTCAGCTACTGGTACGAATGCAGCAGCCGGCACTTTACGCTGGCGCTGACGCCGCTGTCGGTCGCGGAGCGCTTCCGCGAAGTGATGGACGGACGCAAAGCGGCGTGGGTGTTTACCTCAGCGACGCTGGCGGTCAACGAACAGATGAGCCACTTCGCCAGCCGGCTCGGCGTGGATAATGCCCGCACCCTGATCCTCGAAAGTCCGTTTAATTATGCGCAGCAGGCCTTGCTGTGCGTGCCGCGCAACATGCCGGAACCCAACTATCCTGGCGGTGCGCGTCAGCTGGCACGCATGATGAAACCGCTGATTGAAGCCAACAAAGGGCGCTGTTTCTTCCTGTGCACCTCGCACAAAATGATGCGTGAGCTGGCGGCGGAGTTCCGCGCCTCCATGACCCTGCCGGTGCTGTTGCAGGGCGAAACCAGCAAAGGGCAGCTGCTCAAACAGTTTCTTGATGCCGGCAATGCACTGCTGGTGGCCACCAGCAGCTTCTGGGAAGGCGTTGACGTGCGCGGTGATGCGCTGTCGCTAGTGATCATCGACAAGCTGCCGTTTACCTCGCCGGAAGATCCGCTGCTGAAGGCGCGCATGGAGGATTGCCGTCTGCGCGGCGGCGATCCGTTCAACGATGTGCAGCTGCCGGACGCAGTGATCACCCTCAAGCAGGGCGTGGGCCGTCTGATTCGCGATACCGACGATCGCGGCGTGCTGGTGATTTGTGACCAGCGGCTGGTGTCGCGTCCGTATGGCGGACTGTTCCTTAATAGCCTGCCGCCGACACCGCGCACCCGCGATTTACAACGTGCGATTGACTTTGTGCGTCCGCCAGAGCAGCACTAATTTGTGCCAGGCTATGGTAAGATGCGCGCCATTTTGATTCTCTGAGGTTGTTATGTCCGCCCGAATTTTAGCCCTGGACACCGCGACAGAAGCCTGTTCTGCCGCGCTGCTGAATCAGCAGCAGATCGATGCCCGCTTCGAAATCGCGCCCCGCGATCATACTCAACGTATTCTGCCGCTGGTGCAGGAATTGCTGCAGGCGCAGTCGCTGGCGCTGGACGCGCTGGACGCGCTGGCGTTTGGCCGCGGGCCTGGCAGTTTTACCGGCGTGCGCATCGGCATTGGCATCGCGCAGGGCCTGGCGCTGGGCGCAAATCTGCCGATGATTGGCGTATCCTCGCTGGCCACCATGGCGCAGGGCGCCTGGCGTTTGACCGGGGCAACGCGCGTGCTGGCGGCGATTGATGCGCGCATGGGTGAAGTCTACTGGGCAGAGTATCAGCGTGATGAGCAGGGCGAGTGGCAGGGCGCTGAGAGCGAAGCCGTACTCAAGCCGGAAGCGGCACAGGCGCGCATCGCGCATCTGAGCGGCGAGTGGGCCACCGTCGGCACCGGCTGGCAGGCTTATCCGCAGCTGCTGGCTGGAACGAGCGGGGCACAACTGCTGACCACCACGGTCACGCTGCCTGCTGCAGAAGATATGCTGCCGCTGGCGCTCAGCGCCTGGCAGCGCGGCGACAGCGTGGCAGTGGAAAATGCTGAGCCGGTTTATCTGCGCAATGAAGTGGCATGGAAAAAATTGCCGGGACGCTAGGCGCCCACGCAACTTATTTTTGCGCCTTCAGTCTAACGGAGAAATAACAGGAGAAGTGCTATGCCAATTAGTCGTAAAGGGATGTCTGGCGCTCTGTTAGCCTGTGCGCTGTTGCTCAGCGGCTGCGTGTCAGTGCCGGATGCCATTAAAGGGAGTTCTCAGCTTCCACAGCAGGATTTATTACGCGTGATGAATGCGCCGCAGCTGTATGTCGGCCAGGAGTCGCGCTTCGGCGGCAAAGTCGTGAAGGTGACCAACCTCAACGGCCTGACCCGGCTGGAAATTGCTACTCAGCCGCTGGATGACAGCGCGCGACCGCGCCTCGGTGCTGCCTCAATTGGCCGCATTTACGCTGACATTCATGGTTTTGTTGATCCGATCGACGTCAATAATCAGTACGTCACGGTGTTGGGCAATATCAAAGGCACCGAGAAAGGGGAAATTGGCAAAGCCAGTTACAACTTTGTGGTGATTGATGTGCGCGGTTATCAGCGCTGGCATCTGACTCAGCAGGTGATGACGCCGCCGCAGCCGATCGATCCGTGGATTTGGTACGGGCCGACGCGTCGCCATCCCGGCTATTGGGGGCCTAACCCCTACTGGGGCATGAACACCGGCGGTCCGGCGCAGGTCGAGACAATTCTTACCGAATAGCGCTAAACAGGTTTTTTTACGGCCCGGTCGCGGTGCTCGCGAACGGGCCTTTTTATTGGGCGCGCAACCGATGCGCGAAATTTAGTGATGCGCCTCGCAACCTGAAAATGCCGGAACAGGCAAACTGGTACAATCAGTTAAAATATTGTTAACAACACTGATTGCAGAGGCGGCGATGACTACGCAACAAGAATATCGGGGTGAATCTTTGAACAAGGTTTGGCTGAAACGCTATCCGCCAGATGTACCAGCGGAAATTAACGCAGACCGTTATCCCTCTTTGGTCGATCTTTTCGAACACGCAGCGCAACGTTATGCCGATCAGGTGGCTTTCATTAACATGGGCCAGCCAATGACTTACCGCCAGCTGGAGCAGCAGAGCCGTGCTTTTGCGGCCTGGCTGCAACAGGGATTAGGCTTGCAGCAGGGCGATCGCGTCGCGCTGATGATGCCGAATCTGCTGCAGTATCCGGTGGCGCTGTTTGGTGTGCTGCGTGCCGGTATGGTGGTGGTGAATGTTAACCCGTTGTACACGCCGCGCGAGCTGAAGCACCAGCTTAATGACAGCGGTGCCAGTGCAATTGTCATTGTCTCCAACTTCGCCCATACGCTGGAAAAAGTGGTCGCGGAAACCCCGGTTAAGCACGTGATGCTGACGCGCATGGGCGATCAGCTGGCGCCGGTAAAAGCCACGCTGGTGAACTTCGTCGTTAAATATGTGAAAAAGCTGGTACCGAAATACCATCTGCCAGGGGCGGTACCGTTCCGTCATGCGCTGCAGCAGGGCGAGCAGATGAGCTATCATCGTCCTGTGATCAATAATCAGGATCTGGCATTTCTGCAGTACACCGGTGGCACTACCGGCGTGGCGAAAGGCGCCATGCTGACCCACGGCAACATGCAGGCTAATCTGGAGCAGACCAAAGCCACCTACGGTAAACTGCTGCGCGCCGGTCAGGAGCAGGTGGTAACCGCGCTGCCGCTTTATCACATCTTTGCCCTGACGGTGAACTGTCTGCTGTTCCTCGACCTGGGCGGCACCAACCTGCTGATTACCAACCCGCGCGATATTCCCGGCTTCGTTAAAGAGCTGAGTAAATTTCCTTTTACCGCCATCACCGGTGTTAATACGTTGTTCAACGCCCTGCTGAACGATGCCAATTTTAACCAGCTGGATTTCTCCACGCTGCGTCTGTCTGCCGGTGGCGGCATGGCGGTGCAGAAAGCGGTGGCCGAGCGCTGGGAGAAACTCACCGGGCACTATCTGCTGGAGGGCTACGGACTCACCGAATGCTCACCGCTGGTGTCGGTTAATCCGTATGATATTACCTGCCACACCGGCAGCATCGGTTTGCCGGTTCCGTCGACGGACGTGCGTATTGTCGATGATGAAGATCGCGACGTACCGCCAGGCGAACCGGGTGAACTGTGCATCCGCGGGCCGCAGGTCATGATTGGCTACTGGCAGCGACCGGATGCCAGCGAGGAAGTGCTGAAAAATGGCTGGCTGCACACCGGTGATATTGTTACCGTGGACGCGGAAGGGTTTATCCGCATCGTCGATCGTAAAAAAGACATGATTCTGGTGTCCGGCTTTAACGTGTATCCTAACGAAATCGAAGATGTGCTGATGCAGCACGCCAAGGTGCGCGAAGCGGCGGCCATTGGCGTGCCGAGCGATCTCTCCGGCGAAGCGGTGAAAGTGTGCATCGTGAAAAAAGATCCGTCACTGACGAAAGAGGAAGTGCTGGATCATTGTCGCCGTCAGCTCACCGGCTATAAAGTGCCGAAGATTATCGAGTTTCGTGATGAGCTGCCGAAGACCAACGTCGGTAAAATTTTACGTCGCGAATTGCGCGACGAGGCGAAGCGCGAAGCGTAGTACTGGCTTCCGCTGAATGCTCAGGTTAACGCCGGCACCGTCCGGCGTTTTTATTGCTTTTAACATGGAGCGCTGTGCGAGGTTTGTCGCAGCGAGAAAGACAACGTGAATTACACCCTGATCGACCACAATGACCAGCTGGCCGCCGTATGCCAGCAGGCCCGCCAGCATCGCGCCGTGGCGCTGGATACCGAATTCGTGCGCACCCGCACGTACTATCCGCAGCTTGGCCTGATCCAGCTCTTCGATGGCGAGCAACTGGTTCTGATCGATCCGTTAACCATCAGCGACTGGGCACCGTTTGTTGCGCTGCTGCAGGATCGTCAGCTGACCAAGTTCCTGCACGCCGGCGGGGAAGACCTTGAAGTCTTCCTGCATCGTTTCGGCTGCCTGCCGGAGCCGATGATCGATACACAGATTCTGGCCGCTTTCGCCGGGCAGCCGCTGTCGTGGGGCTTTGCCGCGATGGTCAATCATTTCAACCAGATTGAGCTGGATAAGAGCGAAGCGCGCACCGACTGGCTGGCGCGTCCGCTTACCGAGCGGCAGTGCCAGTACGCTGCGGCCGATGTGGCTTATCTGCTGCCGATCGCCCATCAGCTGGTGGCGCAAACCGAAGCGGCAGGCAACATGGCGGCGGCGCTGAGTGAGTGCGCTACGCTGTGTCAGCGCCGTCTTGACGTACTGCAGCCGGAAGAGGCGTGGCGCGATATCACCAACGCGTGGCAGCTGCGTCCGCGCCAGCTGGCGGTGCTGCAGCGCCTGGCCGCGTGGCGTCTCAACCTCGCCCGGCAGAAAGACATGGCGGTGAATTTTGTGGTGCGCGAAGAGAACCTGTGGAAAGTCGCGCGCTTTATGCCCGGCAGCCTTGGCGAGCTGGATCATCTCGGCCTGAACGGTCACGAAATTCGCTTCCACGGTAAGGCGCTGGTGGCGATGGTGGCAGAAGCGCAGGCGCTGGATGAGGCCGCATTACCGCCGCCGTTGCCTAATCTGATTGACCACGCGCATTACAAGCAGGCGTTTAAAGCGATTAAAGCGCTGGTACAGCAGGTGAGTGAGCAGACCGGTTACAGTCAGGAGCTGTTAGCATCACGGCGCCAGATTAACCAGGTGCTGAGCGTGCACTGGGGACTGAAAAGCGCCACGCGTCCGCCGGAACTGCTGGCAGGCTGGCGGGGTGAGGTGTTGAAAGCCGGTATCGACGAGATTTTACACACGCTGTAAGCGGAACGTTTTCCCCTGCGCAACCACGCAGGGGAAAATCAGGAACCCGCTACAATCATTTAGGAACGTCTTCCGTCTCCGGCAGCGTCACGTTGAGCTCGAGGATAGAGATGTCATCCCCTTTCTGATCCAGCTGCACCGTGACCATGTCCGGGTCAATTTTCACGTATTTACAGATCACTTCCAGGATATCGCGCTTCAGCTGCGGCAGATAGTGGGGCTCACTGTCGCCCCTTCTGCGTTCGGCCACGATAATCTGCAGCCTTTCCTTGGCTATGTTGGCTGTGTTCTTCTTACGGGATAAAAAGAAATCAAGTAATGCCATTGGTTATCCCCCGAACAGGCGTTTCAGGAAACCCTTCTTCTCTTCTTCGATAAAGCGGAAGGGGCGTTCTTCGCCAAGCAGGCGATCTACGGTATCAGCGTAAGCTTTACCGGCGTCAGAGTTTGCATCGAGGATCACGGGCTCACCCTGGTTAGACGCGCGCAGCACCGACTGATCTTCCGGAATCACGCCGACCAGAGGAATGCGCAGGATTTCCAGCACGTCTTCCATGCTCAGCATGTCGCCACGCGTTACGCGTCCCGGGTTATAGCGGGTCAGTAACAGGTGCTCTTTTACCGGCTCTTCGCTGTTTTCAGCGCGACGTGATTTCGACGAGATGATGCCGAGAATACGGTCTGAGTCACGCACGGAAGAGACTTCCGGATTGGTGGTAATGATCGCTTCATCCGCGAAGTACAGCGCCATCAGCGCACCGGTTTCGATACCGGCCGGCGAGTCGCAGACGATAAAATCGAAGTCCATTGCCGCCAGGTCGTTCAGCACTTTTTCCACGCCTTCGCGGGTCAGGGCATCTTTATCACGGGTTTGTGAGGCGGGCAGAATGTAAAGCTGCTCGGTGCGCTTGTCGCGAATCAGTGCCTGATTCAGCGTCGCATCGCCCTGGATAACGTTGACAAAGTCATACACCACGCGGCGTTCACAGCCCATGATCAGGTCGAGGTTACGCAGACCGATATCGAAATCGATCACCACGGTTTTTTTGCCTTTCTGCGCTAACCCTGTGGCGATGGCCGCGCTTGACGTGGTCTTGCCAACGCCCCCTTTACCCGATGTAACTACAATGATGCGTGCCATAAATGTTGATTTCCTTAACGAAAGAAAAGGGGCCTAATTAAGTGTCTGGATGGTGAGCGCGCCCTCTTTAAGGCACAGGCGCGCGGCTTTACCAAAGAATTCCGCCGGGATCTGGTCCATGATCCAGTATTCGCCGGCAATGGAGACCAACTCTGCTGACAGGTTGGTACAAAAAATCTGGCAGTCGCGATCGCCGCTGGCACCGGCCAGGGCGCGGCCGCGCATCATGCCGTAAATATGAATGTTGCCGTCAGCCACCAGTTCGGCACCGGCGCTGACGCTGCTGGTGACGATCAAATCGGCGTTGCGCGCGTAAATCTGCTGACCGGAACGCACTGGCGTATTGATGATACGCGTTTTGCTGGCCGGTTCGCTGACCGGCGGCGCGACCGCTTCCGGCTCCGGCGCGGGCGCATCAGCGCGTTTGCGGTTCTCTTTACCCTCTGACAGCACCGGCAGGCCAGCGCGGGCAATCATCTTTTTCAGGGCTTCATCTTTACAGCCGCTCACGCCCACAATGCGTAAGCCGGTGGCGCTAACGGCCTGCTGCATCTGCTTCCAGTTGATGTCACCGTTCAGGGCTGACACGTTCAGCACCACCGGCGCGTTGTGCAGAAAAGCCGGGGCCTGGTCGATTTTGTCCTGCAGCGCCTGACGAATCACCTCGGGTTGCGAATGGTGCAGATGAACAACTGACAGGGTAAAACTGCTGCCCTTGAATTCGATTGGCGATTGCGACATCTGTCCTGACTCAGTCCTGTTTTACGACCCTGAAGTAAACGCCGATAAAATCGTCATTAACACCCGCGGGTCAATATTCGAAGTTCTGCAAGCATGTTATAGTTACTGCTATATTCAGGCAAGTGACGCCCTTAGTTAATTCGAGTAAAAAATATGTTTTGTGTGATCTATAGAAGCCCGCAACGCGACCAGACTTATCTGTATGTAGAAAAAAAAGACGATTTTTCGCGCGTCCCGGAAGAACTGCTGCGCGGCTTTGGTAAGCCGCAGCTGGCGATGGTGCTGTCGCTCGACCAGCGCGACAGGCTGGCCAACGCTGACATCAATAAAGTGAAGCAGGGTTTAAGCGAACAAGGTTATTATTTGCAGATCCCACCACCGGTTGAAAGTCTGCTCAACATTCACCTTGAACAGGGTAAAAAAGTTTAATTCAGATTCATCTGTAAAAATATATCCTGTAAATATAATCAGTGCTTCGGCATTAATTTAACTGCTCACCTTAACCCATTATTGTGGGCAATAATCGTTGTCTTAAGCGGCGGACCTGATGAACTGGGGAACGGCTTTTGCCGCTTTTCGTCACGTGCTCCGCGATAAACCCGCTAATATAGTGCTCAGCAGCCTGCCACGCTCCGGCGGCTGATGAGACATCTTCGCCAGCGCGGCTGGCACCAAACACAACTCAAGCAGGGGATTAGCATGTATCAGCATCGTAACTGGCAGGGCGCGCTGTTGGATTATCCGGTCAGCAAAGTGGTGTGCGTCGGCAGCAACTATGCAAAGCATATTAAAGAGATGGGCAGTGCCACCCCGAGTGAGCCGGTGGTGTTTATCAAACCGGAAACCGCGGTGTGTGATTTGCGGCAGCCACTGTCGATCCCGGCCAGCTTTGGTGAGGTGCATCATGAAGTGGAGCTGGCGGTGCTGATTGGCGCCACTCTGAAGCAGGCCAGTGAGGAGCACGTGGCGAAAGCGATTGCCGGTTATGGCGTCGCGCTGGATTTAACGCTGCGCGATCTGCAGGCCGGGTTTAAGAAAGCCGGTCAGCCATGGGAGCGCGCCAAGAGTTTCGATAACTCCTGTCCGCTGTCCGGGTTTATTCCGGCGGCTGAATTCAGCGTCGATCCGCAGGACGCCGAACTCAAGCTGGTCATTAACGGCGAGGTGCGCCAGCACGGCACTACGGCAGATATGATCCACAAAATTCTGCCGCTGATTGCTTACATGAGCCAGTACTTCACGCTGCGCGCCGGTGACGTGGTGCTGACCGGTACGCCTGAAGGCGTGGGCCCGCTGCGCTCCGGCGATAAGCTGGAAGTGTCGCTGGCCGGTCACGGTATCAGCACCCGCGTACTGTAATACTTGCATCACCGCACCTGAAGCTTTATAAGGTGCGGTCTTGTTGCTCAACCCGGACCGCTATCATGACCGACCAACCTTTCTGGCAGACCAAACGCCTGGACCAAATGAACGACGCAGAGTGGGAATCGCTGTGCGACGGCTGTGGACAGTGCTGTCTGAATAAGTTGCAGGATGCGGATACCGATGAGATTTACTTCACCAACGTCGCCTGCAATCAGCTCAACATCAAGACCTGTCAGTGCCGCAATTATGAGCGTCGCTTCGAGTACGAAGAAGATTGCATCAAGCTGACGCGCGAGAATCTCACGACCTTTAACTGGCTGCCGCGCACCTGCGCTTACCGGCTGTTAGGGGAGGGCAAAACGCTGCCGGCGTGGCACCCGCTGATTGCCGGGTCGAAGAAGGCGATGCATGCTCAGCGTATTTCGGTGCGATACATCGCGGTGCGCGAGAGTGAAGTGCGCGACTGGGAAGAACACATTATTGACCGGCCGGATCGGAACGGCTGATAACGCAACAGGCAGCCGCGGCTGCCTGTTTTGTCTGAGACTTAGTTTGACTGGTATTCAGCGACCAAACAGATCGCGACGTTTTGCTTTGAACGGTTGCGCAATCAATACCAGAATGCCCACCAGCAGATAAGCGGCAAAAATCACGATCATCCACTGCGGCATGCTCCAGGTCAGGAAAGTCCATCCGCGTTCGGCGCAGTCACCGCTGGCGACAAATACCGCCGGCAGCCATTTATCCAGCGGCAGCCAGCTCGGGAAGCGAGCAGCAAAATCGCAGGTCACAAACGGGTTGGGATGCAACTGAATCATGGTGTGCTCATAAGAGAGGCGTACCCCTTCATAAGCGCTGTAGAGCCAGATGGCGATGGCGGCCCAGCGCAGCGGCGTTTTAGGCGCAATTGCACCGACCAGGCCGGCGCCCATGACGCCAAACAGCGCACAACGCTCATAGATACACATTACGCAGGGTTGCAGTCCCATCACGTGCTGAAAGAACAGCGCAACCAGTTCAAAAACCAGGGCGGTCAGGGCCATTAATAACCAGGCACCGCGTCCGCGTGAGCATTGATTCAAGTATCGCAACATATTGCTTTTCCCGTAGCCGTTAATGCATCGCAGTGTAAACCAAAAGCGTACCCGTGCCAGCCAGGCAGGCGGAAAAAATCATGTATAAAAATGACTTATCCCTGATCCACGCCAAAAAATCGTGGCTTTTAGCACACGGCATCAAAAGCGCCCACGCAAGCGCAGCGTAACCCACGGCTTTTTTCGCTGCGCAGCTGCTGAATTTTGCGCCAGCGCGCGCTTTTAATCCGCTGGCAGGCTATTTCCGCTATGACCCCTCTGGTATGATGAGTGCTATTACGACAAAGAAAGCAACGAGAAATAAATGCTATGGTGATTAAGGCACAGAGCCCTGCAGGATTCGCTGAAGAGTACATAATTGAAAGCATCTGGAACAGCCGTTTTCCGCCGGGATCGATTCTTCCTGCCGAACGTGAGCTTTCTGAACTGATCGGCGTGACCCGCACCACTCTGCGTGAAGTGCTGCAGCGGCTGGCTCGTGATGGCTGGCTGACCATTCAGCATGGTAAACCCACCCGCGTCAATGATTTCTGGGAAACGTCTGGTCTTAATATCCTCGAAACGCTCGCCCGTCTTGACCACGACAGTGTGCCGCAGTTAATTGATAACCTGCTGTCAGTGCGTACCAATATCGCGTCAATCTTTATCAGCCGCGCGCTGCGCCATCATCCGGATAAGGCGCGTGAAGTGCTGGAGAGTGCGCTGAGCGAGGAAGATCAGGCTGAAGCCTATACCGAGCTGGATTACCGCGTGTTTCGCGGCCTGGCCTTTGCTTCCGGCAACCCGATTTACGGCCTGATTCTCAACGGTCTGAAAGGGCTGTACACCCGCGTTGGCCGCCATTACTTCTCGAATCCGGAAGCGCGTGAACTGGCGCGTAACTTCTATCGTCAGCTGGCGGATCTGTGTGGCAAACAGCCGACGCAGGATCAGATCGTCGACAGCGTGCGTAACTACGGCCGCCGCAGCGGTGAAATCTGGCACAGTATGCAGAAAAGCATGCCGGATGATTTGAGCAGTAAGCGTTAAGTTTGCCCTGCCAGGTACGGTTTTAGCCGGGCACAATTTTGACTGACCTGACGCGTCGGCTGATGGAAGGGCAATCCGCAGCGCTGAGGCTTTTACGTTGCGCCAGGAGATTCCCGTGGGAAGCGGGAATCAGGCCGGGCCGGTCAGGATGACCGATACCGGCCGGTCCGTAAGGCGTAACGTAAACGCCGCAGGTACCGCGTAGCGGCGCGAGGACCTGGCCCGGCAGCAGCCGATGCGGCAGGTCCAGCGCAACCCTGCGCGTTTTATCTTCCTCTCAAAGCGCCGGTCCGCGCGCCGGACAGCGATCCAGCAGCTCCACGCTGCCATCTTCGTTCTGCTGTTCCAGATTGACATCAAAACCCCACAGCCGATGCACATGCTTCAGCACATCGCGACGGCTCTTATCGAGCGGGGCGCGCTGCTGCGGCACATAGCGTAGCGTCAGCGAACGGTCACCGCGCAGGTCAACGTTGTACACCTGAATATTCGGCTCCAGATTGCTCAGATTGTACTGCGCTGACAGCTGCTGACGAATCGCACGATATCCCGCCTCATCATGAATGGCGGCAATCTCAAGATAGTTATTGCGATCGTCGTCCATCACCGTAAACAGACGGAAATCCCGCATCACTTTCGGCGACAGGAACTGGCTGATGAAGCTCTCGTCTTTAAATTCGCGCATGGCGAAATGCAGCGTCTTCAGCCAGTCGGAGCCGGCGATGTCCGGGAACCAGTAGCGATCTTCCTCGGTTGGCGACTGACAGATGCGCTTGATATCCTGGAACATGGCAAAGCCCAGCGCATACGGGTTGATGCCGTTATACCACTGGCTGTTATACGGCGGCTGATACACCACGTTGGTATGACTGTGCAGGAACTCCATCATAAAGCGCTCCGACACTTTGCCCTCATCGTACAGGTGATTCAGGATGGTGTAGTGCCAGAAGGTCGCCCAGCCTTCATTCATCACCTGGGTCTGTTTCTGCGGGTAAAAATACTGGCTGACTTTACGCACAATGCGCAGCACTTCACGCTGCCACGACTCCAGCAGTGGCGCGTTCTTTTCCATAAAGTACAGCAGGTTTTCCTGCGGCTCAGAGGGATAGCGCGCCGCCTCGACCTGAGTAAACTCTTTCTCTTTGCGTGGCAGGGTGCGCCACAGCGTATTGACCTGGCTCTGCAGATACTCTTCCCGGCTTTTCTGCCGCGCTTTCTCTTCCTGCAGCGAAATCTTTTGCGGGCGTTTATAGCGATCGACGCCATAGTTCATCAGCGCATGACAGGAGTCCAGCAGCCGCTCGACCTCTTCCACGCCATAACGCTCTTCGCAATCAGAGATGTAGTTACGCGCGAACAGCAGGTAATCGACAATCGAGCTGGCATCGGTCCAGCTGCGGAACAGGTAGTTGTTTTTGAAGAAAGAGTTGTGGCCATAGCAGGCATGCGCCATCACCAGCGCCTGCATGGTCATGGTGTTCTCTTCCATCAGATAAGCGATACAGGGATTCGAGTTAATAACGATCTCGTACGCCAGTCCCTGCTGGCCATGTTTGTAGCGCTGCTCGGTTTCGATGAATTTCTTGCCGAACGACCAGTGGGCATAATTGATGGGCATCCCCACGCTGGAGTACGCATCCATCATCTGCTCGGAGGTGATCACTTCAATTTGGTGCGGGTAGGTATCGAGCCCATAGCTTTTGGCCACGCGGTCGATCTCCGCCAGGTAGACATCAAGCAGTTCAAAGGTCCAGTCGGGACCGTCACTGAGTCGTTTGCTGTTGCGGGTTGGCTCGTCAAACATTGTCGTCATAGCGCACCTCTGTTTTGCAAGCGGCAGGCAACAGAGTGTCACCTGTCACGATCGTTTAAGGCTTCATCCTGAGAAAGACAGCCCAAAAAAACTGAGCGAACACTTCAATGATAGTCCACTGTCGCTTATCCGATGCGGGAACTCAATCGAATTCTTTTGGTACAAAATCATCATAATAGGCGTGCTTTGGTAGCTAATAAGGTGATGTGTTATCTGAGTGATAAATTGCAGCATTAAATCCTGTTTATAAGCGCGCGATATGACTGCGGCGCTTTCTCCTGAAAAAAGTGAGATGCTCTGCCTTTCGCATAATAATTCGCTGGTTAACGCTTTTAAGGCACAAAAAACTCTGATTTTGGCGCGACCGCATGATTTCAGTGTGCAGTTAAGTGAAAAACATGTGAAATGAAAGGGTCGAATGTAATATCAGTTCAGCCATGGGTTATGCTAAACCCGATGGTGATACCAGTTAATTATGCTTTTCTCGATGAGGGGCTTATGCGCGTAGTCATTCTGGGTAGTGGTGTCGTAGGGGTAGCCAGTGCGTGGTATCTGGCGCAGGCGGGGCATGACGTCACCGTAATCGATCGCCAGCCCGGCGCGGCGCTGGAAACCAGTGCCGGCAATGCCGGGCAGATTTCGCCCGGCTATGCGGCACCCTGGGCGGCGCCCGGTGTACCGCTCAAGGCGGTAAAGTGGATGTTTCAGAAACACGCACCGCTGGCGGTGCGACTTGACGGCAGCAAGTTCCAGCTGGAGTGGATGTGGAATATGCTGCGCAACTGCGACATGCGTCACTACCAGGAAAACAAGGGACGTATGGTGCGCATCGCCGAATACAGCCGCGATTGCCTGAAAGCACTGCGCAGCAGCACCGGCATCGCCTATGAAGGGCGCCAGGGCGGCACTTTGCAGCTGTTCCGCACGCAGCAACAGTTTGACAGCGCCAGCAAAGACATCGCGGTGCTGCGTGAAGCGGGTGTGCCTTATGAGCTGCTGGAAGCGCATCAGCTGCACAGTGTGGAGCCGGCGCTGGCGGGTACCGCGCACAAGCTGACCGGCGGCTTGCGCCTGCCGAATGACGAAACCGGTGATTGCCAGCTGTTTACCCAGCGTCTGGCGGCGATGGCAGCCGCAGCCGGTGTCACTTTCCGTTATGACACGTCGGTGGATCAGCTATTGCGCGAAGGCAATCGCATCTATGGCGTGAAGTGCGGCGATGAAGTCATCAAAGCCGATGCTTACGTCGTGGCGTGTGGCTCTTACTCCACGGCGCTGCTGAAAGACATCGTGTCGATTCCGGTCTATCCGCTGAAAGGCTATTCCCTCACTATCCCGATCAAAGATCCGCAGGGCGCGCCGGTCTCCACCATCCTGGATGAGACCTATAAAGTGGCGGTGACACGCTTCGATGACCGCATTCGCGTCGGTGGCATGGCCGAAATCGTTGGTTTTAACACCAAACTGTTGCCGGCACGACGTGAAACGCTGGAGATGGTGGTCCGCGATCTCTATCCTGAAGGCGGGTATGTTGAACAGGCTACGTTCTGGACCGGACTGCGCCCGATGACGCCGGATGGCACGCCCATTGTCGGGCGCACGCCGCTGACCAATCTCTGGCTGAACACCGGGCACGGTACGCTGGGCTGGACGATGGCCTGTGGTTCCGGCCAGTTGCTGGCCGATCTGATTTCGGGACGTAAACCGGCCATCGCCGCCGACGACTTGTCTGTGCTGCGTTATCTGCCGGGCTTTGCGGCCCCGGCATCGCCGCTGCGTAATGCCAGCGCGACGCGCTGATACTTCAGGGAGAGTAAAAACATGTCACGTCCTACGGGTGCCACCATTAATCAACAGGCGCTGCGCCACAATCTGGCGATTGTGCGTCAGGCGGCACCGCACGCGCGCGTCTGGTCGGTGGTGAAGGCCAATGCCTACGGCCACGGCATTGCCCGCGTATGGCAGAGTCTGGCGGAGACCGACGGTTTCGCGCTGCTGAATATGGAAGAGGCGATCCTGCTGCGCGAGCAGGGCTGGAAAAAGCCAATTCTGCTGCTGGAAGGCTTCTTTCACGCCGATGACCTGACGCTGATCGATCGCTATCGCCTGACCACCAGCGTACATAGTAACTGGCAGATTCAGGCGCTGGCGAAGGCGCAGCTGTCGGCGCCAGTCGATGTTTATCTGAAGATCAACAGCGGCATGAACCGTCTCGGTTTTCGTCCGGAACAGGCGCAGGCGGCCTGGCACAAGCTGCGTGCGTTGCCCAACGTGGGGGAAATGACGCTGATGGCGCACTTTGCCGATGCGGAAAACCCGCAGGGGCTGGTGGAACCGATGCAGCGCGTGGAACAGGCGGCGGAAGGACTGAACTGCCCGCGTTCGCTTGCCAACTCCGCGACCACGCTGTGGCATCCGCAGGCGCATTTTGACTGGGTGCGGCCCGGCATTATTCTCTACGGCGCGTCACCGAGTGGCGACTGGCAGGATATCGCCAGTACCGGTCTGCAGCCGGTAATGACACTCAGCAGTGAAATTATTGGCGTACAGCAGATCGGTGCCGGCGAGGGCGTTGGCTACGGTTATCGCTACCACGCGGCCGCGCCGCAGCGTATCGGTATTGTGGCCTGTGGCTATGCTGACGGCTATCCGCGCCATGCGCCGACCGGTACGCCGGTCAGCGTTGACGGCATCCGCACGCAAACGCTTGGGGCGATCTCGATGGACATGATGATGATTGACCTCGAACCCTGCCCGCAGGCGGGTATCGGTTCGCGCGTGGAGCTGTGGGGCAACGAGGTGAAAATTGATGAGGTGGCGAAAGCCGCCGGAACGGTAGGCTACGAGCTGATGTGTGCACTCGCGCCGCGCGTCCCGGTCACGCTTAGTTAAGCGCCGTCACTGTACCACGCATGTTCTTACTGCAGCGCCAGGCGATCAGCGCCAGCGCTGCACCCACCAGCATCATCAGCGCTAACGCTGATTTCTCTGCCACCGGCAGCGCCACCATCGCCAGGCTGCCACCCGCACCGCCCGCCATCTGAATAAATCCCTGCAGCGCCGCCGCCACACCCGCCTGCTGCTGATACGGCTCCAGCGCATAGCTGGTGGCCGGCCCGACGGTGAAGGCCAGGCCGGCTACCGAGATCGCCACCGGAATCATGTACAGCGACCAGTGGGTTTGCCAGGCCGCAGGTAACAGCGTCATCCCCGCCACCAGCAGCAGCGCACCGAGCAGCATGGTGACAAACCCCATGGCGAGACAAAATGGGCGGCCCGCCTTGCGAATGGTTTTATTAACAAAGGCACTCACCAGCATGATCCAGAAACCGTTGGCGCCAAAGGCAAAGGAGAACTGCAGCGGCGTCAGGCCACCTTCGGTCATCAACACGTGCGGCGCCAGCGAAACGTAGGTCAGCACCATGCCGAGCGCGCCCGCGTTGGCAAAGGCGAAAGCGAGAAAGCGCGGCTGCCGGGCGATGGCAGCATACTGCGCCAGCGGCAGCCCTTTAACGCGCAGCGTGTCCGCCGGACGCGTTTCCGGCAGCGCGACTACCACAATAATGGCAATCACCAGCGCATAACCGCACAGGAACCAGAAGGGCGCACGCCAGCCATAGGCTTCCGCCAGAATACCGCCGAGCAGCGGTGCCAGCGCCGGCACGATGTTCAGCGCGCCATTGAGGAAACCATAAGCGCGCGCCGCGGCATCGCCGCTCAGCCGATCGCGCACGCCGCTAAATGCCACCACCGCGCTACAGCATACCGCGCAGCCCTGAATCAGGCGCGCCAGGAAGAACACCGGCCAGACGGTGGCGGTTGCAGCCACTGCGCTGCCGATGATGTAGAGCGCGAGGCCGATCAGCGCGATCGGCTTACGGCCAAAATTATCCACCAGCGGACCGGTGACCAGCTGACCGATACCCATCACCAGCAAAAACAGCGGAATGGTGGTCTGGATCAGACTGACCGGGCTATGAAGACCGTCGGCAATCTGCGGCAGCGTCGGGAGGTAGAGATCAATGCCCAGCGGTGCCAGCAGCACCAGGCTCAAAAGGAGTAGGGTAAACTTTTGCATTACGAACCAGTAACGTCCTGTTAAACAGGCGAGAAGGGTAATGAGTCTGCGGCCAAAAAGAAAGGGCTAAAACGAAAAGGCGATGTCTGCCGGGACGGCGCAGACATCGCGTCGAGGGTATCAGTAAGCACCGTCGCGGCGCAGCACCACGCCAGCGGTTTTGAACAGAATGGCGATGTCGGTCCACAGCGCCCAGTTCTTCACGTACCAGGAGTCAAAATAGACGCGCGTGTCGTAGTCGATATCGTTACGCCCGCTGACCTGCCACAGGCCGGTCATGCCCGGTTTGGCCATCAGATAGTAGTCGACATCGCCCGCGTAGCGTTCCAGCTCAGCTTCAATCACCGGACGCGGTCCCACCAGACTCATTTCGCCGCGAATCACGTTCCACAGCTGGGGCAGTTCATCCAGGCTGGTTTTCCGCAGGAAGCCACCGATTTTGGTGATGCGCGGATCGTTCTTCAGTTTGAAATCACGATCCCATTCAGCGCGCGCTTCGGCACTGGTGGCCAGCAGATTCTGCAGCACTTCCTGCGAGTTAGTCACCATTGAACGGAACTTCAGGCACTTAAACTTCACGCCATCCTGACCGACGCGTTCGTGGCCATAAATGGCATTGCCGCCATCGCGTTTTACCATCCAGCACAGCAGACCGAACACCGGGGCAAGAAACAGCAGCAGCAGGGAGGCAACCACCACGTCGAAAGTGCGCTTGAGGAAACGCGAGGAGCGTTTCGCCAGGTTGTTACTGACGCGCAGGATCATCACTTCATGGCTGAAGATAAACGACATATCGGTGCCATACAGCGGCACACCGCGCAGCGTAGGGATAACCGAAATTGAGCGGCATTTCATCTTGGACAGAAACTTCAGCCATTTATCGCGCACCACCTGCTGTTCAAATTCGGTGGCGACGATAAATTGCGTGTTGTCACGGTCCATGGTTTGCCAGTTGATGTCTTTCCAGGTAATAACCGGCACGCGGTTAACATTTTCCTGGTGAGGCTCATCGTCCAGCGAGATAAACGCCTGCACGTTATAGCCGAGGATCTCCTCGCTCTGCAGCGCTGCGTAGGCTTCCATGGCGTTTTTACCGGAGCCGATGATAATGGTCTCTTTTTGCCACTGACCAGCGCGGTTGATGGCACGCTTCACGCCGGCGCGCATTAGCGGCAGCAGCAGCAGGGCATAGGTCCAGCTAAACACCCACACCATGCGCGAGAAGTCCCATTTGGAAAAGGCAATCAGCGCCAGATCCAGCAGCGAAAACACAAAGAGCGTTTTGACGATTTCTTTCAGCTCAAACCAGAACGGTTTGCGGTAGGTGTAGTGGCGCATACGCACCCAGAACCAGGCTGTGCACAGCACTGACAGACCTAACTGTGCGACAAAGCGGTATTCAATTTGCTGCGGCGGAATAAAACTGTCCAGTTCTCCCCAAATACCCTGGACGGTGGCCGCGGATAAAAATAATGCCAGGTTCAGTGCAATTAAATCCGAAAAGCTGAGTGCCACTTTCGCGATGAGATTTTTGCGCAGTCCGCTCCACGAGCGGGTTGCATCGTTCATTACCAATGTACTTGCCATAAAACCTGCTCTCTTTTCTTAAGTAAAAGATGGCCTGACCAGAATCAAGTACGCGCTCAGGAGTCGTCCGCTGAAAGCAGAAATAAAATAATATTCAGCGAGATATGAGTCAGTGCTGCCATAAGCGCTGCATGGAAAGGGCCGTTTGAGACGTGATTTACGTCACGAAAAGCTGCAGCAACGTTTAAGAGTATGCAGGAGTTATTTGACAGAGTTAATATGGAAAGAGTCTGAAAAAACAATATTTGATTAAAGTACAGGCCAGCTAATTTCTTGAAAAATAATAATAAAAGTAAAAGGTGCCGTGAAATCACAGACTATTTTAAGACTACTTTTCGGAATGACCGCCAGTCAAAGTGAATGGCGGTGAGGAAAATATCAGGCCGGTTTTTTCAATACCCAGCGGTCTTGCTGCTTGTCATAGTGGCCGATTTGCAGATCAACCGGTTCGCCATCAATCCACGCCGGTACGCTGGTTTCATGATCCCAGCCGTCGAGCTGATAACTCAGGCCGGGGTTGGTATGGCAGGGGATGCCGACGGTATCCAGCTTCTCCACATCCATTACTGCATCGACGATCTCGTAACGACCAATCTTCACCACGTGTCCCATCATCTTCTCCCGTTTGCTGGGTGGAATAGTGATCATAGACGCTGACACGCAGTTTACGAGCGATACGGCCTCGGATTATTCCTTCTCTTCCCGCACGCGCACCCCGATTTTGACGATCTGGTTATCCTCTTTTTCCGCCACCGTCCACGTCAGCTGGTTCCACTCGACCTGATCTCCCACCACCGGCGTGCTGCCGAGCAGACCCATAATCAACTGGCCGAGCGACTGCTGATCGTTAGTCTCTTCATCGAGCTCCAGGCCATAGATCTGCGCGACATCGCGCAGGCGCGCCTCGGCATCAAGGATAAAGTCACCAAAGAAGCGCTGATCCAGCGCCACCGGCGGCGTCTGGCTGAACATCTTGCCCAGCGCCGGCAAATCGCGCTCACGGCCAATAACGCACAGCACGTCACCCTCTTTCAGACGCGTATTGCCGTTGGGGTGCATCAGCGCGTTATCGCGGAACAGGGCGGCAATGCGCGTTTCGCGCGGCATTTGCAAATCGCGCAGCGCGGCGCCAACGCACCATTTGTCGGCGCTGAGCTGATAAACGAACTGCTCCCACGGATTTTCCGGATGGATATCCAGCCCGACGCGGCTGATGGGCGACGCGGTCGGCGGTACCACCACCTTAGCCCGTTTAGCGGCATAGCCCAGCGACGTGCCCTGCAGCATCAGAGATACCAGAACCACGAAGAAGGCGATATTGAAGTAGAGTTTTGAATTCTCCAGCCCGGCCATCATCGGGAACACCGCGAGGATAATCGGCACCGCACCGCGCAGGCCTACCCAGCTGATAAAGATGCGTTCACGTCCGGTAAAGCCTTTAAACGGCAGCAGCCCGACCAGAATCGACAGCGGACGCGCCACCAGAATCAGCCACAGTGAGAGAATCATCGCCGGCAGCGCGATATGCCACAGGTCAGACGGCGTCACCAGCAGGCCGAGCACGATAAACATACCAATCTGGCTCAGCCAGGCCATGCCGTCGAAAGTCTGCAGAATGCCGTGGCGGTTACGAATCGGGCTGTTGCCCAGCAGAAAACCACACAGATACACCGCCAGAATGCCGCTGCCTTCCATCACCGTGGTCAGGGCAAACACAATGATGCCGCCGCTCAGCGCCAGCAGCGGATAGAGCCCTTGTGCCAGGCTGATGCGGTTGATCAGTTGCTGCAGCGCCCAGCCGCCGCCCAGTCCGAGCACAATGCCAAGGCCGAACTGCTGCACCAGATGCACCACAAACATCCAGCTCAGGCCGCTCTGCCCCTGCTGGATCATGTCGATTAGCGTAATGGTAAGAAACACCGCCATCGGATCGTTGCTGCCTGATTCAATCTCCAGCGTGGAACTGACGCGCTCGTTAAGCCCTTTGTCGCCCAGCAGTGAAAACACCGCTGCGGCGTCGGTCGAGCCGATAATGGCGCCAATCAGGAAGCCCTGCATCAGATCGAGCTTAAACAGCCAGGCGGCAGCCAGACCGGTGAGGCCGGCGGTAATCATCACGCCAACGGTGGCCAGCGACAGCGCCGGACCAAGCGCCACCTTGAACGAGCTGGCCTTGGTGCGCATGCCGCCGTCGAGCAGAATAATCGCCAGCGCCAGGTTGGACACCAGATAGGCCACCGGATAGTTATCAAAGGCAATACCGCCGATGCCGTCCACGCCGGTCAGCATCCCCAGCGCCAGGAAGATCACCAGAATCGGGATACCGAGACGCGACGAGAAGGAACTCAGCAGAATACTTGCTGCGACCAGCACGGAACCAATAATGAACAAACTGTAAATCATGCTGGCATTCAACGGCGTTCTCCTGCGGCGGGGCATAAAAAAGCAAATTGCGGGCAATTCACACAGACAAGGTGAAAAGATAATGCCTTATCAATAGCTTGTCAGCGGTTAATTGCACATTTTTTCATTCTGTGGCGTGCTATCCCATAGAAGGTTAAATCCGCACAGAAAAACAGCAGAGTTTTCAGAGGGGTTAAGCCGGGCGGGGTAAAGAAAAAGCCGGTCGGTGACCGGCTGGTAAACTCAGGCTTCAGCGACCTGTTTATGGAAAAGCTCACGAAATACCGGGTAGATGTCTTCCGGCTCGCGGATGTGCTGAATGGCAAAGTTATCAAACATCGCCTGCAGATGCTCATACTCGCGCCACAGGGTCTGGTGCGCCCGTCGGGTAATCTCAATGTAGCTGTAGTAGCGCACCACCGGCAGAATATGCTTCGCCAGAATTTCATGACACAACGGTGAGTCATCCGCCCAATTATCGCCGTCCGAGGCCTGCGCCGCATAGATATTCCACTGCGACGGGTCATAACGCTCTTTCACCACTTCGTCCATCAGCTTAAGCGCGCTGGAGACGATGGTGCCGCCGGTCTCCTGCGAGTAGAAGAACTCCTGTTCATCGACTTCTTTCGCCTGAGTATGGTGACGGATATACACCACATCGACGTTTTTGTAAGTCCGGCTGAGGAAAAGATAGAGCAGGATATAAAAGCGTTTCGCCATGTCCTTGGTTGCCTGGTCCATCGAACCGGAAACGTCCATTAAGCAGAACATTACCGCCTGGCTGGACGGTTCAGGCCGCTTCTCGAAATTCTTGTAGCGCAGGTCAAAGGTGTCGATAAACGGCACGCGCTCAATGCGTGCCCGCAGTTCCGCAATCTCCTTGCGCAATCGCTCCTCTTCCAGCAGTTGCGCCGGCTCGCTGTTTTCGACTTCGCTCAGTGTGGCTTCCAGTTCATGCAACATACGACGTTTGCCTGCGGTCATGGCGGTTCGTCGCGCCAGCGAGTTTTGCAGCGAGCGTACCACGCTGATGTTGGCCGGCACGCCATTAGAGGTGAAGCCCGCGCGGTGAGTTTTGTACTCATTGAGCTGGCGATGCTGATTTTTGCGCAGGTTAGGCAGTGCTAAATCTTCAAACAGCAGATCGAGGTATTCATCCTTCGAAATCTGAAACACGAACTCGTCCTGACCTTCTCCGTCCTGGCTGGCATTGCCCTGACCGCTGCCGCTGCCACCGCCGCCCTGCGGCCGCTCAATGCGGTCGTTTTGCACAAAGTGGTCGTTCCCCGGATGCACGCGATGGCGGCTGCCGCCGCGCCCCTGATGGAAAATCGGCTCGTTGATGTCGTCGATAGGAATCGACACCGATTCGCCACTCTCCACGTCGGTGACCGAACGCTTGTTGATGGCCTCGGAGATCGACTGTTTGATTTGCGACTTATAACGGCGCAAAAAGCGCTGCCGGTTGACCGCACTTTTATTCTTACCGTTAAGACGCCGATCGATGAAATAGGCCATAAATTCCCCCAAACTACGCTGTAAGCCAGGCCGGAACGGGTCCGGCCTCCTCAGGCGGCATGTGGATGCCGCGTAGCTTACCGCTGTCGATTATGACGATTTGCGCACGCGCAGATACCATTCGCACAGCAGACGCACCTGCTTGCGGGTATAGCCTTTTTCCATCATGCGATCGACAAAATCGTCGTGTTTTTTCTGTTCGTCCGTGGATGTTTTAGTGTTGAACGAAATCACCGGCAGCAACTCCTCGGTGTTGGAGAACATTTTCTTCTCGATCACCGTGCGCAGTTTTTCGTAGCTGGTCCAGTTTGGATTGCGTCCGTTATTCTGTGCCCGTGCGCGCAGCACAAAGTTAACAATCTCGTTACGGAAATCTTTCGGATTACTGATCCCGGCAGGTTTCTCGATCTTTTCCAGCTCGGCGTTGAGTGATTCACGATCGAACAGCTGGCCGGTATCCGGATCGCGGTACTCCTGATCCTGAATCCAGAAATCCGCGTAAGTGACGTAGCGGTCGAAGATATTCTGACCATACTCCGAATAGGATTCGAGGTAAGCGGTCTGAATCTCTTTGCCAATGAACTCCGCATATTTCGGAATCAGATAGCCTTTCAGGTGTTCCAGATACTTCTCCGCCTGATCCTGCGGGAACTGCTCGCGCTCGATCTGCTGTTCCAGCACGTAAAACAGGTGCACCGGGTTAGCCGCTACTTCGGCATGGTCGAAGTTAAACACGCGTGACAGAATCTTAAAGGCGAAGCGGGTCGACAGGCCGTTCATGCCTTCATCCACACCGGCGTAATCGTGATACTCCTGCCACGATTTCGCTTTCGGATCGGTGTCTTTCAGGCTTTCACCGTCATAGACGCGCATCTTCGAGTAGATACTGGAGTTTTCCGGCTCTTTCAGGCGCGACAGAATCGAGAAGCGCGCCAGCGTTTCCAGCGTGCCGGGTGCGCAAGGCGCGGTGGTCAGCTCACTGTGGTTGAGCAGTTTTTCATAAATTTTGATCTCCTCGGATACGCGCAGGCAGTAAGGCACCTTCACGATGTATACACGGTCAAGGAAAGCTTCGTTGTTCTTGTTGTTACGGAATGTCACCCATTCTGACTCGTTGGAGTGCGCCAGAATAATGCCGTTAAACGGCAGGGCGGAAATCCCTTCGGTACCGTTATAGTTACCTTCCTGAGTAGCGGTCAGCAGCGGATGCAGCACTTTAATGGGTGCTTTGAACATCTCCACGAATTCCATGATGCCCTGGTTGGCGCGGCACAGCGCACCCGAATAACCGTAGGCATCCGGATCGTTTTGCGCGTGGTTTTCCAGCTTACGGATATCCACTTTACCCACCAGCGCTGAAATATCCTGGTTGTTCTCATCACCCGGTTCGGTTTTGGCGATAGCCAGCTGTTCCAGAATCGACGGCCACACTTTCACCACTTTGAAGCGGGTGATGTCGCCGCCAAAGTCATGCAACCGTTTTGCCGCCCACGGCGACATAATGGTGCCAAGGTAACGCCGCGGCACGCCGTACTCTTTTTCCAGAATATTGGCGTCTTCCTGCGGATTAAACAGGCACAGCGGATGGTCATTGACCGGGCTGCGTTCACCGTCGGCACTCAGCACATAGATTGGCACGCGCTGCATCAGCGCTTTAAGCCGTTCGGCCAGCGAGGATTTACCGCCGCCCACCGGGCCGAGCAGGTACAGAATCTGTTTCTTCTCCTCCAGCCCCTGCGCGGCGTGTTTCAGGTAGGAGACGATCTGCTCAATCGCTTCCTCCATACCGTAAAACTCTTCAAAGGCCGGATAGCGTCCGATGACGCGGTTAGAGAAGATACGGGAAAGGCGAGGCTCCTGGGCAGTATCGACCATCACAGGCTCACCGATGGCCATCAATAGTCGTTCTGCCGCGTTGGCGTATGCACTGCGATCCTGCTTACAGATGGTGAGGAATTCCTGCAGTGTGAACTCTTCGTCCTTGGCAGCTTCATAACGCTGACGATAGTGATCGAATATATTCATAGCGATGCCCGTCCTTTCGTTTTTAGCACAGGTAAAGGAGCGTAATAAGATGCTCTTGCAGCTCCCGGAAGATATTCTTTATTGAGTACAGCAACCCTTATGCCAACCTGACGATTTTTTATCGGGATTCACAATTCTTATGGTTACTCTGCTCGTACAAAAAATTCTCGTCTTACTTTTACTGTAGAAGGCAATCAGAAAAATTGCTCCGTCTTTTCTCCTTATTTAGCGATATATCAATAACAAAGTCTCATAAGCGCTAAGGCCGTCACGCCCTTGCGGCAACAGGTGCGCTGCGTCTCAGACGCTTCTGACAAGATAAAAAGGAAATCAACATTAAAAGTTAAACCAGTGGCAAAATTTGGTTAGACTCTGCGTGTGATTGTTATATTAATGGAATGAATAAATTGTGAACCATTTCAAACTTAAAGCGCTTGCTCTGATGTGTCCTTGCTATTTTGCGGCGTTCAGCACTTACGCTGAACCCGTGTCACTTGGGGCTTCGGTTATTTATGCCCAGTCGCCGTACCGCGGCGGCCAGGACCGATATCGGCCGATCCCGGTCATCAATTATGAGGGGGAAAACTTTTGGTTCCGCAGCCTGCAGGGTGGTTATTACCTGTGGAAAGACCCGCAAAATCAGCTGTCGTTAACGCTGCTGGGCTCGCCGCAGCAGTATGACCCGAAAGATAACGATCTGGGCGATATGAAAGGGCTGGACAAGCGTCGCATGACGCTGATGGCCGGCGCGACTTATCGTCACGTCGCTGACTGGGGGATTGTGCGTACCGCGCTGCTGGGCGATGTGCTGAATAACAGCAACGGCATGATCTGGGACCTGACCTATCTGTACCGCTTTGATTTCGGCGCGTTCAGCCTGACGCCGGGCATTGGCGCAATGTGGAACAGTGCCAACCAAAACCGCTATTACTACGGCGTTTCCGGCCACGAAAGCGCGCGTACCGGCATCGATCGCTATCACCCTGACGACAGCTGGTCGCCTTACGTCGAGATGAACGCCAGCTATCAGATTAGCGAGAGCTGGAACGCCAGCCTGTCAGGCCGTTACACCCGCTTCGCCAGCGAAATTAAAGACAGTCCGATGGTGGATAAAGACGGTCAGTTTACGCTGTGGACCGGCGTCAGCTACAGCTTCTGATGACCGCACGAACGCCTCATAATGAGGCGTTTTTGTTACCTTGCACCAATATTGCGCCCCGTAATGGCGCAACGGGAGGTGAGATGAAGACGATTCAGTTTAACGACGATACGCCGTTACCGGCTATCGGCCAGGGCACCTGGTATATGGGCGAGAATCCGGCACAGCGGGCGCAGGAAATCGCTGCGCTGCAGGCTGGACTGGACGCCGGACTGAAACTGATCGATACCGCTGAGATGTATGCCGAAGGCGGCGCGGAAGAGGTGGTCGGCGCTGCGCTGCGCGGCCGGCGCGATCAAGCCTGGCTGGTATCAAAAGTTTACCCGTGGAATGCCGGTGAGGTCGATGCGATTGACGCCTGTGAGCGCAGTCTGCGCCGTCTGCAGACGGACTATCTCGATCTTTATCTGTTGCACTGGCGCGGTAATGTACCGCTGGAAGAGACCGTGCGCGCCATGCAAACGCTGCAGCAGCAGGGCAAAATCCGCCACTGGGGCGTCTCCAATTTTGATAGCGACGATCTGCAGGAGCTGTGGAGTGAAGCCGGAGGGATGGGCTGCGCGACTAATCAGGTGCTGTACCATCTGGCTTCGCGCGGCATTGAATTTGATTTACTGCCGCTCTGTCAGCAGCACCATACGCCCGTCATGGCTTACTGTCCGCTGGCGCAGGCCGGACGGCTGCGTCAGGCGCTGTTTGACGATGCGACTCTGCAGCAGATTGCACAACAGAAGGGCATCAGCATCGCTCAGTTGCTGTTGAGCTGGGTGATTCGCCAGCCGGGCGTAATGGCCATTCCCAAGGCGGGCAGCGTGGCGCACGTGCAGGAGAATGCGGCGGGCCTGAATATCACCCTGACCAGCGATGAGCTGGCGCTGCTGGATCGCGCCTTTCCGCCGCCGCAGCACAAACTGGCGCTGGATGTGGTGTAAACGGCGCGTGCGCGCCGTTCAGCATTACTTATTGCGGATTCTCAGCGTGACGCCAAGGCGGGCAGGGGTTTCTCCGGCACTTTTCATCGGTTTGCTAATCCGCGCCGTCTCCACGCATACCATGGTTTTATAACCATCATTAGGCATATCGGCCATGCTGCAGGACAGTTCCGGGCCAGGATTCCAAGTGACAACGTCACTTTGATAATGGTGATAGACTTCAATCTGGCGTTTACCGGCGCGATCGTGGATCACGCTGCAGTCTTCCGCTGCGGTATGAATGCGATCAACCCGATCGGGATAAGTTTGTTTCCCGTCCGCTGCGCTGCCGATGGCACTGTCCTGCACCTTATCGATGTAGCTGTTGCCGAGCCCGCTGACTTCAACCTGCGCAATGTCCGCCACCTGAAAATAGCTGTGCAGCGCGGCAGTGGCTTCATAATCGCCCCAGGCTTCCAGCTCAATCTCACAGTGTTCAGCAATGCGGAAGCGCGCCAGCAGTGTGAAGTCGTGCGGCCACAGTTTTTTCGTTTGTGCATTACTTTCCAGCGTGAACGTCAGCATGACCGCATCTTCGTTCTCATCATGCGCCGTCAGCGTCCACGGCTGATTGCGGGCAAAGCCATGCGCAGGTTCACCTGCCGGACCAAACCACGGCCAGCAGACCGGCACGCCGCCGCGAATGGCTTTTCCGCTGACGAATGGCGTCTTGTCGCTGAGCCAGATGGCGGGCTGCTGACCGGCCGGCTGCCATGCCAGCAGGTGCGCACCCTGCAGTGCAATGGCGGCGCGCACTTTCGGATGGCTGATCACCAGAATTGGCAATTCACCCATCTGACGCTGCGACAGGTAAGGGGTGATCTGCGTCACCACGGGCAAGTTAAAGAGCGAATTGTGCATTGTCAGACCTTCTCTCATCCAATCGAAAAAAAAGGGGCGACCGAAGTCACCCCTTGTCTGTTTAGCCGGTTAGCTTACTTAGCAGCAACCAGTGCAATCAGATCCAGAACCTTGTTGGAGTAACCGGTTTCGTTATCGTACCAGGAAACCAGTTTCACAAAGTTGTCGTTCAGAGCGATACCGGCTTTCGCGTCGAACACGGAAGTCAGGGTTTCGCCGTTGAAGTCGGTAGAAACCACGTCGTCTTCGATGTAGCCCAGCACGTCTTTCATGTCACCTTCAGCAGCGGCTTTGATGGCTGCACAGATGTCTTTGTAAGACGCTGGTTTTTCCAGACGAACGGTCAGGTCAACCACAGACACGTTTGGTGTTGGTACGCGGAACGCCATACCGGTCAGTTTACCGTTCAGCTCTGGCAGAACTTTGCCTACTGCTTTTGCTGCGCCGGTAGAAGATGGGATGATGTTCTGCGCTGCACCGCGGCCGCCGCGCCAGTCTTTGTGAGACGGGCCATCAACGGTTTTCTGAGTGGCGGTGGTGGCGTGAACAGTGGTCATCAGACCTTCAACGATACCGAACTTGTCGTTGATTACTTTAGCCAGCGGTGCCAGGCAGTTGGTGGTGCAGGAAGCGTTAGACACGATGTCCTGGCCGGCATATTTGTCGAAGTTGGCACCACGAACGAACATTGGGGTGTCATCTTTAGACGGGCCAGTCAGAACCACTTTCTTCGCGCCGGCAGTGATGTGTTTACGTGCGGTTTCGTCGGTCAGGAAGATACCGGTTGCTTCAGCAACAACGTCAACGCCCACTTCGTCCCATTTCAGGTTAGCCGGGTCTTTCTCAGCGGTAACACGGATTTTTTTACCGTTAACGATCAGCGCGCCATCTTTCACTTCTACGGTGCCGTCGAAACGACCGTGTGTAGAGTCATACTTCAGCATGTAAGCCATGTAATCGGCGTCGAGCAGGTCGTTGATCGCGACGATTTCGATGTCAGAACGCTGCTGAGCAGCACGGAAAACGATGCGACCGATACGGCCAAAACCGTTGATACCTACTTTGATAGTCATATATTCCACCAGCTATTTGTTAGTGAATAAAAGGTTGGCTGTAAAATTACAAAAACCTTACCAGGCGTCAAGCGGAATCGTGTCAATTGTTGCGACAGGTCAATTCCAGCGCCAGGAATAATTGGGTGCGCAAACGCTTGCGCAGCGCCCTTATTGCGCACCTATCTTACGCCGAATGCAGACTAAAAAGGGATGACTGTTGCAAAGAGTGATCGTCATCACAAAATTGCGCAGTGCTGGTCGGGGCAAAAGCATCCGCACGAAAAAAGACCCGGAAGATGTTGTTCGTTTGTTAGAATACTAGACGATTTTTACAGAATGACACTCCGGAACTCAAAATGGCTAAAGACACCGCACCCGAGGCAAAAATTGCCCAGCTGTCGGAAATGCAGCGCTACGTCACTCAGCATCGTGGAACCGAACCGCCTTTCACCGGCGCGCTGTTGCACAACAAGCAGGAGGGTATCTATCACTGCCTGGTCTGCAACGCACCGCTGTTTCTCTCCGAAACCAAGTATGACTCCGGCTGCGGCTGGCCGAGCTTTTACCAGCCGTATAACGATGAAGCTATCCGCTATCTGGAAGATGACTCGCACGGTATGCACCGCGTCGAAATCCGCTGCGGTAACTGCGACGCCCATCTGGGCCACGTCTTCCCGGATGGCCCGCAGCCAACCGGTGAGCGCTATTGTGTCAACTCAGCGTCGCTGAACTTTACCGACGAGCAGGGCAATCAGCACGAGGGCTGAGCATGAAGCAGGAACTGGAAGCAATGCTGGCGGCGATGACGCCGGAAGTCTACGAGCGCCTCGCCACCGCGGTGGAAACCGGCAAGTGGCCAGACGGCGTGGCGCTGACGCAGGATCAGAAAGATAACTGTCTGCAGCTGGTGATGCTGTGGCAGGCGCGGCACAACGACGAACCGCAGCACATGACCATCGGTAAAGGCGGCGAGATGGTGATGAAGTCGAAAAAACAGCTGAAGGAAGAGTGGGGAATCGAGTCCGACGTGACGCGCATCAACCTGCATTAACCGGCTGCAGGGCTGGAGAGCTCCAGCCCTGATTTTCAGATAATGACCGCACCCTGCGCCTGCATCTGCGCGATCGCGATCTCGCTGTCGTCCGGATTGAGATTGACGCCCCGGCAGCCTTCCTGCACCACCTCAACGTGATATCCCAGTTCCAGCGCATCCAGCACGCTGTACTTGACGCAGTAATCGGTCGCCAGGCCCAGCATCACCAGGTGAGTAATGCCGCGCTCGCGCAGCCAGCTGTCGAGCTCGGTTTTGCGGCGGTGCCCGTTATCGAAAAAGGCGCTGTAGCTATCCACATCCACATCGCCGCCTTTATGAAACACCGCATCAATCAGACTGCGATCAAGATCCGGATGGAAATCCGCGCCCTGTGAGTGCTGCACGCCGTGATCCGGCCACCAGATCTGCGCCAGACCATTCAGTTCACCGAGGGTATACACCGGCTCGCCAGAGACCGAGGCAAAGCTGCCGTGATTGGCCGGATGCCAGTCCTGCAACGCCACCACGCATTCACCGCGCGCGCGGAATTCGCGTGCATAGCGATTAGCAACGGCAACCGTCTGGTCACCTTCACGCACGGCCATCGGGCCGCCGGGGCAAAAATCGTTCTGAATATCGATGATTATCAATGCCCGCTTCATGGGATTTTGCTCCGTATCAGTCTTCGGTCAGTTCGCCACGTAAATTCTGCTGCATTTTGGCACGAATTTCAGCGCTGGTGAGGTTCTGGCTTAACAAAAAGTGCAGTTTAGTCAGGGTGGCCTCGACGGTCAGATCAAAACCACTGATCACGCCGGCGTGTTCCAGTGCGTTGCCGGTGGCGTAACCGCCCATGTTGACCTTGCCGGACATGCACTGCGTCAGGTTCACCACCACAATGCCGCGCTCGCTGGCCTGCTGCAGTTCGGCAAGAAACTCGGCGTTTTGTGGCGCGTTGCCCACACCGTAAGAGCGCAGAATCAGCGCCTTCACCGGCTGACGCAGGAAATTGCGCACCACGTCGGCAGAGATGCCTGGATAGATGGTCACCACGCCAATCGGCTGAGGCGTGATCGGATGGACGATCAGCTCACCGCTGCCGCGCGGTGCTGGTGGCGTATTGAGACGGCGAATATGGATGCCTGCTTCCAGCAGCGGCGACAGGTTCGGTGACGCAAACGCATTAAAGCCGTCGGCGTGGGCTTTGGTGGTGCGGTTACCGCGGAATAGCGTGTTGTTGAAGAACAGCGCCACTTCATTAATCGGATAGTTAGCCGCGACGTACAGCGAGTTCAGCAGGTTCTGCTGACCGTCTGAGCGCAACTCGGCCAGCGGGATCTGCGACCCGGTGACGATCACCGGCTTGGCCAGGTTCTCCAGCATGAACGACAGCGCCGACGCGGTGAACGCCATGGTATCGGTGCCATGCAGAATGACGAAACCGTCATAGCGATCGTAGTTCAGCTGGATGTCGTCAGCGATTGACTGCCAGTCCTGCGGCGTCATATCCGAGGAGTCAATCAGCGGATGGTATTCGTGGATGGTGAAATCCGGCATTTCCGGACGGTGAAACTCTGGCATCATCGCCAGCTGCTGCTGCAGATGGCCAGAGACCGGAATGTAACCCTGCGCGGAGCGTTGCATACCGATGGTCCCGCCCGTGTAGGCTACATAGATATTTTTCTTTTGCATGAATGGACTCAGACTTGCCGTAAAACGCGCAGTATAAGGGGATTAGCGGGGAAAAGCAGCCCGACCAGCGGCCGGGCTGTAAAGATTAGCGTACGTTGCCGCAGGTCAGGCAGAACGCGTAACGGTTTTGCGGATCGTTGAGATTATTCATCAGGCCCGGCTGCGCCTGCAGCGTTCCCATCACTTCGCTGACCGGTGCCGGCAGCCACACTTTCAGCGCGGCCGGCAGTACGGCCTGCACTGACGCGTTCATCTGGTTCAGCAGCAGGTCGATCATTCCCGGATCGTCCTGATACCAGCTCAGTTCAGGTTTCGCGACCTTCGCCAGCTCGGCGGCTTTGGCCACCGCATCGTCGAAGTCGCCCAGCGCATCCACCAGCCCATTGGCTTTAGCATCGCTACCGGTCCAGACGTGACCCTGCGCAATGGCATCAATCTGCTGTGGCGTTTTATGGCGTGACACCGCCACCAGTCCAACAAAGTTGCGATAACCGTTTTCAATGGTCAGCTGCATCAGCTGCTGCACTTCAGCCGGCAGCGCTTTGGTGGTCGACACATCCGCCAGCGGCGAGGTGGCAACGCCATCGCTGTGCACGCCGATGCTGCTCAGGCTATTCTCCACCGTATTGATCACGCCAAAGATGCCGATCGATCCGGTCAGGGTGCTCGGCGCAGCGACGATGTAGTCGGCCGGTGTGGAGATCCAGTAGCCGCCCGATGCCGCCATGCCGCCCATCGACACCACCACCGGCTTGCCGGCGTCGTGCGCCGCCGCCAGCTCTTCGCGGATGGCTTCAGAGGCCGTTACGCTGCCGCCCGGGCTGTTGACGCGCAGCACGATGGCTTTGATTTTGTCGTCGAGGCGGGCGTCACGGATTTGCGCAGCGGTGGTGTCGCCACCGACGTTACCGGCGCTCTCTTCGCCGTCCATGATGGCGCCACTGGCGAGAATCACCGCAATGTTGCCATCCTGCTGCGTAGGTTGTTTGACGTTGTAGTCATAGATGCTGACGTTGCGGTAGTCATTGCTGGCTTTATCCCAACCGAAGGTTTTCACCAGCTCGCGATCGGCGGCAGCGCGCGAATCCAGCACATCCACCAGTTTGTTATCCAGGGCATATTTAGCGGTATCGCCCTGAACGGCCTGCAGACCGCTGATGATGCCCGCCGCCCCCGGGAACAGCTGCTGCGGCGTGATTTGCCGGTTGGCGGACACCGTGTTGAGGTAGTTCTGCCACAGCTGGCCGACCCAGCGGCCGTCAGCATCGCGCGCTTCCGGCGACATATCATCACGCAGGAAAGGTTCAACTGCGGACTTATAGGTGCCGACACGGAACACGTGTGAACTGACTTTCAGCTTGTCCAGCAGGGATTTGTAATACAGGCCGTTGGTGGCGAAACCGTGCAGATCTACCGTGCCCTGCGGCGACAGGTACACCTTCGTGGCGTAGCTGGCGAGATAATATTGCGCCTGGCTATAGCTGTCGCCGAGGGCAAAAATGGGTTTGCCTGCGTCGCGGAATTCGCGCAGCGCCTTACCCACGTACTGCAGCGAAGGCTGATCGCCGCCGGCAAAATCGCGCAGATCCAGCACCATGCCGGTGATATTTTTATCGCTCTTTGCCTGACGAATCGCATCGACCACATCAAACAACGAGTTTTCCTGCAAACGATCGCTGCTGGCACCCAGTAGCTGGCGGCTGATACGGCTCAGACGATTGCTGACCGACGGTTTGTCCACCAGCACGCCGCTCAGATCGACTTTCAGCGCACCCTGCTGCACCGGTTCACTGCTGCTGGCGCTGGATAGCTGCAGCCAGATGCCGACGCCGGCCAGAATTAACACAATCAGGAACAGATTCAGGATAAATTCCCGGATAAAATTCAGCACCCGCCAGCTCCAGCGGAACAGGCCAGCAATAATTCGCCACAATGTGCGCATAAACTCTCCATATTCACGTAGCCAGGGCAGCCGGTATGCGGTCTGCCCCGATGTCGGGTTCATCCTAAAGAGCAGCGTGCGAAAAGTCAGCAGGAAATCGCGCCAGACTGTTACAAAAGATCGCGCTGTGCCAGGATTAGCCCACGCTTTGTTAATCACGGGAGAATCAAGATGGATGCACTGGAATTACTGGTAAACCGTCGTTCAGCGTCGCGCCTGACCGAGCCGGCACCCGCCGGTGAAGTGCTGCGGAATATTCTGCACGCGGGTATGCGCGCACCGGATCACGGCACGCTGCAGCCGTGGCGCTTCATCATCATTGAAAATGAGGGGCGCGAACGCTTCAGCCATCTGCTGGAGCAGGCCGCACGCGACAGCCAGCTGGATGACAAAGCTATCGAGAAGGCCCGGACGTCACCATTCCGCGCGCCAATGATCATCACCGTTGTCGCGCACTGCGAAGCCTCCGCCAAAGTGCCGCGCTGGGAGCAGGTCGTGTCCGCGGGTTGCGCGGTGATGGCGATGCAAATGGCGGCCGTCGCGCAGGGCTTTAACGGCATCTGGCGCAGCGGGCCGTGGACCGATCATCCGCAGGTACGCGCCTCCTTTGGCTGCCGCGAGCAGGATGCGATTGTGGGTTTCCTCTACCTCGGAACGCCGCAGCTGAAAGCGAATACCACCGTGGTTGCGCCCGATAGCGAGGCTTTTGTCAGTTATTTCTGACAGACAGCAGCGGGTTTCTGCGGCAAGGTGCATGCAACGACACTGATTGCACAGTCGCTGTGCGAAAGATCGCGCTTAGCTGCGACAGCGCTTACCAGCAGCGGGCTGCCAGGCTAACATAGCCCTCTCTGTTCAGCGCACAAGGAACCCGCCATGAGCGAACCGCTTCGTTTGACGCAATACAGCCACGGCGCTGGCTGCGGCTGTAAAATTTCACCTCAGGTGCTTGAGACCATTCTGCACAGCGAACTGGCTGCCTTTCACGATCCGCAACTGCTGGTCGGCAATGAAACCCGTGACGATGCTGCCGTGTACGATCTTGGCAACGGCACGGCGGTGGTCAGCACCACTGACTTCTTTATGCCCATCGTTGACGATCCGCACACCTTTGGCCGTATCGCGGCCACCAACGCCATCAGTGATATTTACGCCATGGGCGGCAAACCGATCATGGCCATCGCTATTCTCGGCTGGCCGGTTAATGTGCTGGATGCGAAGGTGGCACAGCAGGTGATTGAAGGCGGTCGCGCGGCCTGCCAGGCGGCCGGCATCGCGCTGGCGGGTGGTCACTCAATTGATGCGCCGGAACCGATTTTTGGCCTTGCCGTTACCGGCATCGTTGACGTAGCGCGCGTGAAAAAGAACAGCGCTGCGCAGGCGGGCTGCGAGTTGTTCCTCACCAAACCGCTCGGCATCGGTATTCTGACTACCGCAGAGAAAAAAGGGCTGCTGCGTGCGGAGCATCAGACGCTGGCGGCGCAGGTGATGTGCCAGCTCAATAGCGCAGGGGCGGAATTTGCTAAACTGCCCGGCGTCAGCGCCATGACCGATGTCACCGGCTTTGGTCTGCTGGGGCACCTGAGTGAAATCTGTCTGGGCTCCGGCCTGCGCGCGCACGTGCAGGCCGCACAGGTACCGCGTCTGCCCGGCGTGGACCAGTACATTGCGGCAGGCGCGGTGCCGGGCGGCACCAGCCGCAACTTCGCCAGCTACGGCGAGCACATTTCTGCCATGGATGAGGCCACGCGCGCACTGCTGTGCGATCCGCAAACTTCCGGCGGGCTGCTGGTGGCGGTACAGCCTGACGCTATTGCGGCGTTTCACGCGTGCGCCGCGCAGGCTGGCGTTGAGGCCACGGCGATTGGCACACTGCTGCCGGCCGACCGCGCCCATCCACTGATTACTGTAGTCACCTGACGTAAAGGAACGACGCCATTCATGCGTTTGTTTATTGCTGAAAAACCCAGTCTGGCACGCGCTATCGCCGATGTGCTACCCAAACCGCATCGACGTGGCGACGGCTATATTGCCTGTGGTAATGACCAGGTTGTGACCTGGTGTGTCGGGCATCTGCTGGAGCAGGCGCAGCCTGACAGCTATGACAGCCGCTATGCGCGCTGGAATCTGGCGGATTTACCCATCATCCCGGATAAATGGCGCCTGCAGCCGCGCCCGTCGGTGGCGAAGCAGCTCAAAGTGATCGAGGGCTTACTGCAGCAGGCCAGCGTGGTGGTGCACGCCGGTGACCCGGATCGCGAAGGACAACTGCTGGTCGACGAAGTGCTCGATTATCTGCAGCTGCCGGCTGAAAAGCGCCAGCAGGTGCAGCGCTGCCTGATTAACGACCTCAACCCTGCGGCGGTCGAGCGCGCGGTGAGCCGTTTGCGCGAGAACCGTGAATTCATTCCGCTGTGCGTCTCGGCGCTGGCCCGGGCGCGCGCTGACTGGCTGTATGGCATCAACATGACCCGCGCCTGGACGCTGCTGGGCCGCAACGCCGGTTACGACGGCGTGCTCTCGGTGGGACGCGTTCAGACGCCGGTGCTGGGGCTGGTGGTGAGGCGCGATGAAGAGATCGAAAACTTTGTGCCGAAAGATTACTTCGAAGTTAAAGCGCACATCGTCACCCCGAAAGAGGAGCGCTTCGTTGCCAGCTGGATCCCCAGCGATGCCTGTGAACCGTGGCAGGATGACGAGGGCCGTTTGCTGCATCGTCCTCTCGCTGACCACGTGCTTGAACGTATCAACGGCAAACCGGCGTGGGTTACCGGCTACAACGATAAGCGGGAGTCAGAAACGGCGCCGCTGCCATTTTCCCTCTCCAGCCTGCAAATCGAGGCGGCAAAGCGTTTTGGCCTGAGTGCCCAGACGGTTCTGGACTGCTGTCAGCGTTTGTATGAAACCCATAAGCTGATTACGTATCCGCGTTCGGACAGCCGCTATCTGCCGGATGAACATTTTGCCGGACGCCATGCGGTGCTGAACGCTATTCAGGCGCATCAGCCGGACGTGTCGCTGCCAGCGGATTTCAATGCGGATCAGAAAAATCGCTGCTGGGACGATAAAAAAGTGGATGCGCACCATGCCATCGTTCCTACGGCGCGCGCCAGCAAGGTGAACCTGAGCGACAATGAAGCCAATATTTACGGTCTGATTGCGCGCCAGTATCTGATGCAGTTTTGTCCCGACGCGGTATTTCGCAAATGCGTCATCGACCTCGATATCGGCGGTGGCAGGTTCGTCGCCAAAGCACGTTTTCTTGCCGAAGCCGGCTGGCGTGCGCTGCTGGGCAGTAAAGAGCGCGATGAAGAGAATGATGGCACGCCGCTGCCGGTGGTGAGTAAAGGCGATGAGCTGTTGTGTGAGCGTGGTGAGGTGCTGGCGAAGCAGACTCAGCCGCCGCGGCCGTTCACCGACGCCACGCTGCTGTCGGCCATGACCGGTATTGCCCGCTTTGTGCAGGATAAAGAATTAAAGAAAGTGCTGCGTGCGACCGATGGTTTAGGAACGGAAGCGACGCGTGCCGGCATCATAGAATTGCTGTTCCGCCGTACATTTCTGGTGAAAAAAGGTCGCTATATTCACTCAACCGAGGCGGGCAGGGCGCTGATTCATGCGTTACCTGAGATGGCCGCGCGGCCGGATATGACGGCGCACTGGGAGTCAACGCTTACCCGCATCAGTGAAAAAGCCTGTCGCTATGATGAGTTTATGCAGCCGCTGGTCAGTACCTTGATCGGACTGATCGGTGAGGCGCGCCAGAGGCCGTCGCTGCAGGCTTTTCGTGGATTAGCCGCGACCGGAGCGAAGACGCGCAGTAAAGGCAAAACGCCCCGGCGCAAAACGAAGGAGACGGAATAATGCGTTACGCAACGCTGTTGCTGAGTGGGCTGCTGCTGTGCAGCCATGCCGCGCTGGCTAATCGCCAGCCGGAGCCCGCGCGAATGGGCAATACCGATGTGGTGGTGGATATGCCGCCGGAAGTGTGGACGCAGGGGCAGAATCGTCAGCAGAACAACTGCCTGCAGTGCTGTATCTATGAAAACCGCAGCTACTCCGAAGGCGCCGTGGTGAAAGCAGAGGGCGTACTGCTGCAGTGTGCGCGTGACGAAAAAGTGCTGGGCACCAATCCGCTGATTTGGAAAATCATTAAATAAGCGGGCGTGGCGCGCAGGCGCCACGCTGTTCAGTTACAGCTTGAAACTGGACCACACTGGCGCGTGATCGGACGGTTTGTCCATACTGCGAATGTCGTAGTCGATGCCGCTGTCGATGCAGCGCGACGCCAGAGGTGGGCTGGCCAGCAGCAGATCGATGCGCAGACCGCGGTTGTCATCAAATCCTTTTGAGCGATAGTCGAACCACGAGAAGCGATCTGCGGTCTCCGGGTTTTTCTCACGCCACGTATCGACCAGTCCCCACTGCAGCAAACGGTCCATCCACTCGCGCTCTTCCGGCAGGAAAGAGCATTTGCCGGTGCGCAGCCAGCGCTTGCGGTTCTCTTCACCAATACCAATGTCCAGGTCAGTACTGCTGATGTTCATATCGCCCATGATCAGCACCGGCTTGTCGGCTGCCAGTTGCTGCTCGAGATAGCTTTGCAGGTCGCGATAAAACTTCTCTTTGGCCGGGAACTTGATGGGATGGTCACGGCTTTCCCCCTGCGGGAAGTAACCGTTGATGACGGTGATATCGCCAATCGGGCTGGGAATTTCTGCCATGATCAGACGTCGCTGGGAATCTTCGCCGTCATCAGGAAAACCGCGTCGAACTGCTACCGGCTGCGTCTTGGTCAGCAGCGCCACGCCGTAATGGCCTTTCTGGCCGTGATAAAACACGTTGTAACCGAGTTTGCTGACCTCTTCCAGCGGGAACATGTCATCGTGCACTTTGGTTTCCTGGAGGCCGATGACATCCGGTTGATGCTGTTCAACCAGCGCCGCCAGCTGATGAGGGCGTGCGCGCAAACCGTTGATGTTAAAAGAGACAAATTTCATTTCGCTGCCATTTTTCGTCGCAAAAGGTTGCGGCGATGGTAACCAGGTTTGCGGCAAAAGTCATGGCTTGCGTCATAAGAGCGTGACGATAAGAGCGAGAGGCAGAACGCAGGTGATTTGTGGTGGGAGACGCAGGAGAGCGGGGTAAGACAGGCGGTGCCGTTCAGCTGGGGGCGTTGATGTGAATATCCAGGTGCGCATTAATGCGCACCCTACAATCCAGGCGACAACTGGGACGATGAGAATATAAACCGGTCACATGGGTAACACTTGAGGCCGTATCATTGTAGATACCGTCTTGCCGGTTACCTGGCAAGACATATTTCGGCATCGAACGGACGACCCGATTTCAGCACGCCATAAGCCAGCTGCAGCAGCTTCTTCATCGCCGCGCACACCACGACTTTTCCCG